>CAXMMX010000070.1:0-6549 GCA_964194535.1 uncultured Alphaproteobacteria bacterium
GTCATACTCAACATGCTGCTGTACCTGTTTGGACAACCGGCAGACATTGCTGGCCAAATCGCGCTCGCCGGGCTTGGTGCTGCGGTGCTTGCGAAGATGCTCTATTGGCGCTCCATAGATACCGCGACCAAAACCTACACCGCCGAACAGGCCACCGGGCTTGGGACAATCGGCAAAGTGCGTCCTCTGGAGGCTCCCCATACCCAGCCCAACTATGTCATGCGGGAAATGGGCTTTGAGGTGGCGCGCAAGCATGGCGCACGTCTGCGGATATTGGCCGTCCTGTTTGGATTTGCGATTCCAATTGCCGTGACACTGATGGCGCTCAACGATGTGGCCATTGCCTCAATTCTCTGGACGATACTCGCTTTCGCCAGCATGACACCCGGTATACTTATAGAGAGATGGCTGTTCTTTGCTGAAGCCCAGCATGTGGTGACGTTGTATTATGGAGCACAGAGCGCCTGAGCCATTTGATCAGCCTATTGCCCCTGGGCCTGCACCCGGCTGACTCGCAGATTTCCGCTTTTGCTGAACAAAGGTTTCTGCAGTAATCCAAATGACTTGCGTGCGGCTAATCGCACCATGTGCGAGGTATAGGCATAGAGCTCGACCGCATCGATTTTCCGGTCTCCATTTCCAATCGGCGCCAGGTCGGCCCGCCCGGCCATGCCTTCGATCAGATAGCGCGTAAACAACCCGAAACCGAATTTCGGATCGTCGAGGGTTTTTTGATCGCCATCCGCCGCGGTGAGCACGGTCAGCCCCGGCAATGGCATTTTCGGCATCGCACTGACCTGCATCTCCGGCAGGTTGGGCGGAAACAGGAAATCGCTCATATCCCTGCCGAAACCCGCCTCAAGCAGGAGCAGGACCGACTTCACCCCGAGCTTCTCCAGATTTGCGTACAGCCGGGACATGGGATAACCGGAACGCTCTTCGCGGTATTTGACGGCATCGACAGGCAGTAGATAGCTGTCGCTGCGGTCCTCCCGCGTGCCTGCGTGACCGGCATAATAGATCACCACCCGGGGCTTGGCGCGATCCTGCACCAGCCTCCACAAGTCACCCTTGTGATCCTCACCCGTTCCAAAAACGCGTGTCATGTCCTTCAAAGTAGCATCGCGCAAATCGATGATATTCTCCTGGGTAAATCCCAGATGTTCGGTGAAGAGTGAATAGACGGCCCCGGCATTGGCGTAGGAGCTGGCATTTACCGGCAGCCCCTTCGCGTAAGTCCCGTTACCGATGACGACGGCGATGGCCTGTTCATGACCGGCACCCTTCGGGAACGGCCGATAGAGCGCACGAACTTTGGTGTAGGCCGGACGCTTTGAGGTGGTCTGCTGATTCCACTTCGGCAACCGTGACGGCGGACGCGTACATACCTGGACGTTTGCGCCGCGCTCAATGCGCAGAATGTCATCGAGTGGCAATTGTGAGCCGATCTCGATACAAGACCGGCACCAGCGAATCCCGCGCTTGCTCTCATACTCTTCCGCTTCACGTTTGGTGATGTTTGCCGGCATTGCGATACAGGTTTGCGTGCACTTCTTGAGCGCTGAGCGTTTGCCATAAGCATCAACGATCAGCCGATGGAGATCGCCAGGAAGGCAACCGGCCTCAGGCCTAGCATAGACGCGCCTCACTGGCGCCTTGACTTCCGGGGCAGGTTTCACTTCGGATGCCACGGGCGGTGAAAGGCGAGCTTGTTTGTGTTCCGGTGGCGTCAATCGACCGGAAAGAGATGTGGCGGACGTCGCGCCCGATGGCAAAGGCGCGCCGCTTGCCGGTCCATGGCGGGGTTGGCCATCACTCGCGGGCAGTACCGCAAGTTGGCGGCTCACATTAGGGCAGAGCAGGAACATTTTATGCTGCGCCTTGGCGTCAAAAACCCCTTTTGGGGTACGGCCAACGCTATAGTCCTGCTTGAAGAACCAGAATGCAGTCCAGGCCTTGCGTCCCATGGATTTTTGAACTTTTGCGCGCAGATATCCGGCCTCCTTGAGGCATTGCTGCATCGTGGTGATGTCGTTGGTAAGCAATTCATCGGCACCCGCCCGGCGCCGGGGCGCCGGCGCCGGAGTGTCATCGCGAATACACTGACCGGCTTCTTCGCGGTAGCCATGGGCGCAACGGCAGCTGTTGCCATCTTCCGATTTCACCCTCGGCCACAGGCATTGTGCCCCCTCCGCCGGGCCGTAGGTCACCACGTCGGCATTCGGGTCGACACACTTGCTGTCATTCAGGACAAAGCTCGGCTGGCACTGGCACTTCTGCTCGGTGTCGGACCACAGCGCATTCTTCGTGCAAATCTCCGCGATTTTCACGCATTGCCCATCAGATACGCCATATCCCTGGCGCGCACAGATGCAACGCCGCAAGCCGCGAGAATAGGTCCATGGCGATGCGCATTTCTTCACGATACGAGACCGGCGGCGGCGCTTCTTTCGGCGCACTTGCGGATAATAGGGATAGTAGAAGGATTGGGCGAGTTTGAGGGATTGTCCCTGCGCCGGGACGCCAGCCTCCGCGCCTGGCATTTGCGCGCGAGCATCAACGCCTGTGAATAAAAGCAAGGTGAGCGCCGCCAAAAGGGCAGCCACGAAGACTAATGAACACAACCACACGGACCGGGCGCCCAAGGTGGCCTCCTCCCTACGCGTACCTTAGGCAACGCAGAAACGCAGCGTTGCCTATGGGTCTCATAGACAGACCCTACTTCGACCAATGATAGCGCAATGAGCAGGCTTACTGGAACCCCGTGCTTGCGACTGCGTTAATTCAGGGCCGGGAAAAAACGCTGAATGGCTTTGTCAGGGCAAAATTTCATAAGGCAGTGTTTTCACGGACCAGCGCGCAGTCCCTGTGTTGGTCTGTGATGAGTCTGTGTACAGCGGGTGGTTTAACGCCGCGGAGAGTCTCGCCAGATAAACGCCGAGCGCTTCGTCAGGAGAAACGGAGGCAATTGTACGGCCGGTGACCGAGGTATCGAACTTCACGGGGTCAGGTGTCACGACCGCAATAATATGCCCCTTGTCCGGCACGGTGGCGCTCAATTTTATGTCATAGGTTTCTTCAGGCACGACCAGCGGCGTGTTGGCCTGAATCGTGCCCGCCAAACCTTCATTCCCGTTATCGGAAAACTGGTTGGGGTAAAGCTGAAACAGCTCTCCCTTATCGGTAAGATTCATCAGGATCAGATATCCCGATGAGGGAGAGATCACCTCATAGCGAATATCGCGAGCACCGACATACAATGGAGAGGACGGACTCTGTTTGATTTCGATATTGCCCTCCCTCTGTTCACCTAAAAAGTCAGTGATCCGAGAGATGGTCAGTCGCCGCTCACGTGCACGTGTCACTTTTTTACGGTCCACCCAAACGGATATTCCATAAGCGCCGGGCGGATCGAGCCGGGGCCGCAATCCCATTTCACAGCGCTCCTTGAACGCCTCGCAATAGGCAGCCGAACCCTTGCTCACATGGCGTAACAATTCCGGGCTTGAGACGATGCCATTGGCATTGATATCGGCCTTGCCTGCGGAAATGCCTTCCACATAGAGCATGGTGAACAGACCCTGCGGCGCATCGTCCTTACCGGCGACCATCGCCGTCTGGGATGATGAGACGGCAGACCATACGCTCAAACTGCCGCGTGGTATCTTCACCTCAACAAAGGCGCCCTCGCCCTTGTTCGCTTTCATGCCGCTGCTCCCGATAATGCTTCTGACGGCTCCGTTGACGCGGGGCACCCGGGCGCGCGAAATATCTTTGCCGGCTAAATTTGCAGAGCGGGTGACGAGACCCGCATGACTGGTATCAAACACAAGCGTCAGGTGCCGCCGGGAAAATTTCTGGAGTATAGCGGCGATTTCATCGTCGAGGATCATACCGTCGATTTCGTCTCTGCCGCCAACGAGATTGATCGAGGCGTCATAGGGAATGAGCGTCTCGTCCAGACCATCCTTCTCATCACCATCGCTATCTGCCTGAAAATAGCCCAAGCCGGAGAAATAGAAATAGGAGCGATAGGATTTTGGCGGCGGTACGTATTTTTTCTTTTTCCGCGCCCGTCTTTTTTTACTGGTTTTCTTTTTGTCCAGAGCGCCGCTCTCATCAAGACCTTTCAGCTTCTTCTGATTCATAGCGACTTGACCAGGGTCTGGCGATCCAAGCCATTTTTCGAATGCCGACAGAATTGCCGCCTTTGTTGCCTGTTCATTGCGCAGGACTTTGATCTCCTTGGGCTTGTAACCGAGCTTTTCCACTAGGAGCTTTTGAATAGATGCGAAATCGTTCTCAGCCAGACCGGCTGGCAAACCAGACAGCCTGCTGTCCGAATATTTATCGATCGAGACAATCAGCGCGCGGTCCTGCGCGCGCGCCGGGGCCGGGAATAGCACCGCGAACAGAATAGCGGCGGCAAGAAATTTAGATAACCGCGCCCGGCAATCATACTGTCGTTGAATAGACCTCATGGCTTTTTCGGTTTCCCAACTGAACTGGGGATCGGGGTTAGAGACTTGATATAAGCGGCGATCGCAGCGCGGTCCTTCGCGCTCAACTCGGCCATATTCTCCTGCACCTTGACCATGGCGCCGCTAAAAGTGTCGAAGGCGGGCGTCAGCCCCGTCTCCAGCGCGGTGATGATATCCGCCTCGCTCCAATCCGCAATACCGGATTTATGCGATGTGATATTGGGTACGATGCCCTTGCCTTCCGGGTCGGGTCCGCCGGAGAACCTCTTGTCCGCGATGACTCCGCCTAGCCGATTGCGCGGTGAGTGACACTCGCCGCAATGGCCCGGCCCTTCTACCAGATACGCACCGCGGTTGAGTTTGGCGCTTTTGTTCTGGTCCGGCTTGAATGGCTTTCCATCAAGAAACATATACTTCCAGAGCGCAAGCGTCTGGCGAAGACGGAAGGGCAATGCCAGATCGTGAGCCGGAGCCTGCGATTTGACCGCCGGAAGAGTATCCAGAAAAGCTTTCAGATCCAGCAGATCTCTATCATGCATGCGCTGATAGGATGTATAGGGAAAAACCGGGTAATAATTCTCACCCTCAGGAGAAACTCCCTCCTTCATGGCTTTGATGAACTGTGCATTCGACCAGTCACCAATCCCGCTCGTCTTGTCTGGTGAGATGTTAGGCGCATAAAAGATGCCAAACGGTGTCTTCAGGCAGCGCCCGCCGGCCAGGGTAAATTTGTCCTTGATCTTTGGATTATCGCAAGCCGCCGAGGCTGGTGCGGCATGGCACGAGGAGCAACCGCCGGCAAAAAACATGGTCCGGCCGTTTTTGAGGTCGGGGGTGGCCGCGGCCGCGGATTGGGCGAGTGAGCGCCCCGGATACATAAGGAAGAGGCTTGTAAGCGCGATTGCCAGACCAAGGCGTATGCCTGTCCACGCAACCCAGCGCATGACTCCCCTCCCTTACCGGCGGCAGCCCGTCTCTATCGGACAGTACCGCCCGCACCTTAGCTAGTTCTTCTTGATGCGATAAGCGTCATGGCACCCCTTGCAAGCCTTCACAAGAGGACCAAAAACGGCGGCCTGGAACGCTTGCTGACCCTGGCTCGCGGCGGCCTTGGTTTTCGCGCTGGCAGCTTTAAGGTCATTGGCCTTGGCCAGAAATCCATTCATATCCTGCCAGATTTTGGGCGATGCTTCGGTCTTGGGATGCTTGTCTGAACCCTCCGGGAACAGTTTCACGAATTTGTCGGGCACGTCATGAATGGTCTGCATAGCGGCAGCAGCTGCAGCCGCGTCAAATGGCACATCGCCTTTGGCCATCGAAACGGCCAGCTTGATCGACTTGCCGACGGATTTCATCAACTCCTTACGGTCCTCGACCGGGCCGGCAACCGCAGAGCTTGCCACCGCCACGCTCAATGCGCTGGCAACAATGGCGACTTTATACAATCCGTTCATAAGCTTTCTCCCTAGACCAGTATTTCCTTGAATTGCATGAAGAAGGGCGTCCAGGGGAACAGAGTCCCCAGAACGCCCGAACTCCTGACAGCTGCCAGCGGTGGTCTCTAACCGCCTGCCTGCTTCATATGATAATGCACTCCTGGAGACGGCTGACCAGTCACGGGAAGTTTATTGTTATATTCGTAAGCGCTGATGGCATCTGCCGTGCGTTGGCCATAGACACCGTCAATCGGCCCGGGATTATAACCAAGCAGGGTCAGCGAATTCTGGATGTTGTAAACCAATCCGCTATCGTAGGCAGGTGCAGGGGGATAATAGGCGCGCGGAGGCGGAGGTGGTGCAGGTCTTGCCGCTGATGACGTTGCAGCACCAACAGCACCGCCAATGATGGCTCCTGGAATTATACCTTTCTTACCCCCGACAACTCCACCAATTGCACCTCCAACTATTGCTCCGCCAAGAAGACCACCGCCACCATGTGAATGGGCATAGCCTCTATAATCAGCATCCGCACCGGACGCGCTGCCAACCAGCATCAGCGCAGAAACGGCCATCGCGGTGAGTGATCCTCCACGGGTGAATTTCTTGAGTTGGGTAAGTGTGTTCATTTG
>CAXMMX010000071.1:0-4544 GCA_964194535.1 uncultured Alphaproteobacteria bacterium
GGCCTCGAAAGCGCCCGTTGTGCCCCAACGGCCAATGCCGCCAGCAACGTAAATGCGTTCGCCAAGCTGGGTTACGGCAAGCTCAGAACGCGCTGTTGGCATTGCAGCGCCTTCACTCCAAGAACCTCCAGCTTGTTCCGCACATGCAAGAACCGTGAGCAACATGAAAATGGCAGCGGCCAAACCGTATTTGTGCAGGATCTTGTCCGGCATTCCTCCCCGTCCTTTGAGATCGAATATCCCCAGAACGTAAATTCCTTAATTGGCACGGATCTTCTACTGCGGATATCCGATTTTGAAGGCTAACACAGCATCACGGCTCGCAGTTGAACCTATATTGTTCGAAAGACATGGGCCGGCAGATCAAGGAAGCCTGCCGAGATGTCAGCTTTTGGCACTTAGCGGACATTCCAGTCTGTGCGGTTTTATGTCCGCAATCGGGGGCAAAGCGGACATACCCCGTAACGGATCAGCCGAGCCATATTTATGAGTGCAAGGCCTAATTTTTCTTTCTTGCGGCCGCGACCAGCGTATCGGCCTGGGAGCGGAGTTTTTCCAGCTCTTCCTTGAGACGGACGTCTTCCGCCTGCAGGCGGCTTTGCTCCTGCAGCAGGGGACCGCGTTGCGCGATGGGAAGTTTTGGTGACTGCAATTTCTGACCGACAGCAAAAATCTCATTGGCGACGTCGCTCGAGCGTCTCTCGGTCTGATAGATGCGCTTGCCAAATTCATATCCGGAAATGAACTGTCCGGCAGTCTGGGCCGGGCACGCGCCGAGATATTTCTGTCCCAGTGCGCCCTCGCGGTAGCCGCGCACTTTTGTGCAATAGATTGCGAGGCCCTTCTCCCGTCCAGCCATATATGTCGCTTTGCTCGCCTCTGAACGGTCAAGTTCGCAGGCCTTTCCATGCTGTTTGAAGCGCTCCGGCAGGCGCCCGTCACTGCCGTCCTGCACGCCGATCTTGTGCCAGTCGCCGCTTTTGCATTCATCGCGCGAAAGGGTTGCGCAGCCGGTGAGCGCAATCGACATTCCGGCCAGTAAAATTATGAGAATCCGGTACATAGGCATGACGATGGCATGATGGTGCGGCGCGCGGCAATAACACATTTGGTTGTTGCGATAATTCCATGCTGAATGTGGAAGGGTCTGAATTTCAGGCCTGATATGCGCCTCCCATTGCGGCAATAATATGTGTTAGGGTCCGCAAGTTCCGCAGCACAGCGTTAAAGGGGGAGTTGCACCTATGCGCCGCCGCACTTCGTCTTTGACCGCAGCACTTGTTCTGCTGGCCGCATTCACGGTGCCGGCTATGGGCGAACCCATCGCCAAGAAACTGTTCGGCAGCAAAAAAACACCCGCCGCGCTAAGCGCCCGTTCCATAGGGTCTTATGCAAGGGGCTGCCTGGCTGGCGGGCGCATGCTTCCTGTCAGCGGTCCCGGATGGGAAGCCATGAAACTGTGGCGCAACCGCAATTGGGGCCACCCGCAACTCATCGAGTTTCTAAAACGCTTGGCCAATGAGGCGAAAGAAAAAGATGGCTGGCCCGGCCTGCTGATCGGCGACCTGGCGCAACCGCGCGGCGGCCCGATGCTCACCGGTCATAAAAGCCATCAGATTGGGCTCGACGCTGACATCTGGTACCGGCCCAAACCGGGGGGGTCGCTTTCGAAGACGGAACGCGCCGACAGCTGGTCGATGCCTCTGGCAGAAGAATTCGGACAGGATGTCATCAGGAAAAACTGGAAACCGGGTTACGTGACGCTGATCAGGCGCGCGGCGTCCGATCACCGAACGGCGCGTATTTTCGTGCACCCTGCCGTGAAACGCGGACTGTGTGAAGGCGCGGGCAGTGACCGCGCCTGGCTGCGCAAGGTCCGGCCATGGTGGAAGCACAACTACCATTTTCATGTGCGGCTGAAATGCCCGGCCGGGTATAAAGGCTGCAAGAATCAGAACCCGCCACCGGCCGGCGATGGCTGTGGCCCCCAGCTCAAGGACTGGATGAAGCTTCTTGCCAAGGCCGAGAAGGCAAGCAAGGTGAAGCGCAAACCGCCCAAAAAGAAGCCCAAGCCGCGCAAGGAGTTGCGTATGGCCGATTTGCCGCCATCGTGCCGCGCCGTGCTTGAAGCCGGAAACGGCAGTGCCGCCGCAGAGGCAGGCACGCAAAAAGCGCCCGCTCCAAAGCGCAAAACCGCGGCATCGCGAACCGGCCCCAACCTGCCCTGGCTCAGAGACGTGACGGCAGTGCCCGCGGCCAAAGCCCCACCCCCCATGCCGTTGCCGGCGAGGAAACCCCAATGAGCATACAAGAAGAGATCGACGACCAGCGCAACGTCTTCGGTGAGATCATCGATACCTGCTCGAACCGGCCCATGACCGGGTTTTATCGGACCGGGTGCTGCCATACGGGCGAGGACGATGTCGGCCTTCACACGGTGTGCGTGGAAATGACCGCGGAGTTCCTGGCTTTCTCGAAATTGCGCGGCAACGATCTCTCGACGCCTTTGCCGGAGTTCGGCTTTCCCGGCCTCAATGCCGGTGATCGCTGGTGTTTGTGTGCCCAGCGCTGGAAAGAAGCGTTCGATGCGGGCATGGCGCCGCGCGTCATCCTGCGCGCTACCCACGAGGCGACGCTGGAGAATGTGGCGCTGGAGGATCTGAAACGCTACGCCATCGACCTGGTATGACGCCGCACAAACCCTAGGCGCCGACAGGGCAGCTCACGCCGGTGCCGCCAAGGCCGCAATAGCCGGCAGGGTTCTTCGCCAGATATTGCTGGTGATAGTCTTCGGCGAAATAGAACTCGCCCGCGTCGAGAATCTCCGTGGTGATCGCGCCATAGCCGCTGCCCTTGAGGGAAGCCGCGTACATCTGCATGGCCTGTTCGGCTGACTTTCGCTGCGCCTTGCTGAACACATAGATACCGGAGCGGTACTGGGTGCCCGCATCGTTGCCCTGCCGCATGCCTTGCGTCGGGTTGTGCCCTTCCCAGAAAGTTTTCAGCAATGTCTCGTATGAGACCTTCGCCGGGTCGAACACCACCAGCACCACCTCATTGTGCCCGGTGAGCCCGGAGCAGACCTCTTCATAGGTGGGGTTCGGCGTGAAGCCGGCCGCGTAACCCACTGCCGTGACGTGAACCCCGTCGAGTTGCCATAACAGCTTCTCCGCGCCCCAGAAACAGCCCATGCCGAACACCGCCTTTTTGTAGCCCTTCGGGTAAGGGCCCTTGAGGGGGTGAGAGGAGACGAAATGGGTTTGGGCTGTTTCAATCGGCTCGTCGCGCCCGGGCAGGGCGCTGCCGGCGCGGGGCATATCAAGTGCTTTGCGGAAAAACATGTCTTGTCCCTAGTTCTGATACAGGTTCAGGCTCCGGCGTCTTCGCCCGATCCAGTAAAACAGCAGGCCGAGCACGCCGAAAAATATCCAGCTCGGAATTTGCAGCAGCGTGATAATGACCGGGTCCCAAAGGGCGGGGTGCACATGGCGCTCGATGGCCGCCTGCGATATGTTCAGGCTCGGCGCGTGCAGCTTGAACCAGTGCTCGCCAAGCGGCGTCACGATCCATTGCCCTTCGCCCGACGCGAGAGACTGGGTGCCGTCAATGGTGAGCGCAACCATGGCCACAAGCAGCAGCCAGACGCCCAGCACGCGCAACATCATCATCTCGTTTCACCCCTTGCATCTCATGCGTTTGAGCATTTGTCCTTGACCCTTAAATAGGCATTCTGGCGCGGCTGTTCAAATAGACTACGGGCCAACAGCCTCAGCGGATGCTTGCGCGCGCCTTATGCATGCTATATTTGCGCCGATTCTGCTCGCGTGAGCAATGCAGGAGAGGTGGCCGAGTGGCTGAAGGCGCCCCCGCATATGGCGTTTGCCATATGCGTTTCCAGTGTGACGCGTGCGCTTGTCTTCAGCCAATCGGGGGCAACTCCGGTTTTGAGTATTGCAGGAGAGGTGGCCGAGTGGCTGAAGGCGCACGCTTGGAAAGCGTGTAGGCGGGTAACCGTCTCGAGGGTTCGAATCCCTCTCTCTCCGCCAGTTCCTTTTTTTTCCGTTCAAGGCTGTTCTTTTCGCTCACGGCTGTTTTATCTCGCTCACTGCTGTTCCGCTCGTTTCACTCGCGGGCCTCCGCGAGGGCACCCTGACCGGGCGGCGGCTATTCGGCCTTGCCTCGTTTTACTCGGTTCCAGAGTGATGCGGGACTGCTTTGCCGTATTGCTCACTACTGACCGGAGGGAGGCATGCCATTTTGCTTGCGATACAGCTTCGCTACTTGAGCGCGATGATGCCCGCCCAACGGCCTCAACTAGCCGATAGGCTATAGGCCAACAAAAAAGCGGAACAGCCGTGAGAGATAAAGCAAAGGGAGGCAAAGGGGGGCGGGGATAAGTTGTAGCGATGTGCGCTTTCGGGGGCAAAGCGGACATACATCGCGACCATGCTCAATGTCTGCTTATGACCCAAAGCGGACATTTGCGACGGCGCATTCGGCCCTGCAATGGGGCAATTCTGCCACAGGCTACAGAAAAGTAATGA
>CAXMMX010000072.1:0-16336 GCA_964194535.1 uncultured Alphaproteobacteria bacterium
GCCTAGACCCGGCTTGGCTTGGTGAGGATATAGAACGCCCCGTAGGCCATCAGCGCCCCTGTCGCGGCCAGCCATGGCCAGGCGAGATCCGAGAAGAAGAGTAAATATCCCAGACTGACGCTCATTGCGCCGATGGACGCCATCTTCGCGCGCACGGGAATGACCCTGTGCTCCTGCCAGCGCTGCAGCGAGGGACCGAAGATACGATGCGTGTAGAGCCAGGCCCGGAGCCGCTCCGATGAGTTGGAGAAGGCCCATAGCGACAGGATCATGAAGGGTGTGGTCGGCAGGACCGGCAGAAACGCCCCCAGAATGCCCAGTCCGAAGAACAGCCAGCCGAGTGCCAGATAAACCGCCCGCGCGGCGCCAGTGACGGGTGTGGGATGTGGCATTTTCGGATACCTCTGACGCCCAGCGCCGTACCGGTCTCGCCCGATGCACTGACAACGCGTTTCGCCGGTGTCAACTCCGGACTATATCGCTAATCGCAAAACAGAAAGTCCCGCTAGTCAATCAATAAATCTGTTCCAGGAATGACAGAGAGCTTAATGCAGTGTAAGTCTTCGCTTACGAGTACCTGGGGGAATGGCAGTGGTTGAGCGTTCGACAAATCATGCTTGGCTGGAATTGAGGGTAGAGGAGGCGATTGAGCCTGAATTGCCGATCTGCGATCCGCATCATCACTTTTGGACACTGCGTGATGGCGCCACCCAGTCCTGTTACAAGCTGGATGAACTCCTTGAGGATATCTCCGGCGGTCACAATATCGTCTCCACCGTTTTCATCGAATGCGGGGCACAGTTCAGGCAAGACGGGCCCGAGGCGTTTGCCTGTGTTGGCGAAACCGAATTTGTCAATGACATCGCGGAGCGCTCTGCATCGGGCGCTCATGGTCCTGCGCGAATTGCGGCCGGTATAATCGGCACCGTCGATCTGCGGATCGGGGATGAGGCCGCCGATGTGCTCGACGCGCAGATCGAAGCCGCAAATGGTCGTTTCCGCGGCATTCGCCTCGGCGCGTTGTGGCACGAGATGCCCAATGTGAGGAACCACCGCATCAATCCGCCCGAGCACATGCTCCTTCATGATGACTTCAGAAGCGGGTTCAAACATCTGGCCCCCCGAAAGCTGAGTTTCGATGTCTGGTGCTGTCACCCGCAAATCCCCGATGCGATCGATCTCGCGCGCACCTTCCCCGACACGACAATTGTGCTCAACCATTTCGGCGGCCCGCTTGGCATTGGTCCTTACGAGGGCAAACGCGATGAGGTGTTTGAAAACTGGAAGACCATGATCGATGAGCTTGCGGGCTGTCCCAATGTTGCCGTCAAGCTTGGCGGGATCAATATGGACATCAACGGCTATGGCTGGGAGAAACGGTCATTGCCGCCCTCAAGCAGCGAACATTCGCAAGCCACGCGCCGCTATTTTGAGCACGCGATCGAGACCTTTGGTGCTGATCGCTGCATGTTTGAATCGAACTTTCCGGTCGACAAGTTCAGCATCAGCTACACCACGGTGTGGAATTCGGCCAAGAAAGTATCCAAAGGCTACTCGGCAACGGAGCGTGCCGCCCTGTTCCACGACACCGCCACGCGGGTTTATCGCCTGTAATACCGCTGATCCACCTGCTGACGATTTCAAGGAAAGCGCTGCGCGCCAAAGCGTGTTGGACTCATGGCAACAGCCCGATTAGCTTAACAGCAAGGTCTATACGCAACGGCTGCAGGCCGCACATTCGGGGGTCCGGTATCTTGGAAAAAATCAACATCCAGTTCACCTTGTTTTCCGCCTTTTACTCACCGCTCATCTCGACCATGTCTGGCGGGTTCTTAAAAGAAGAAGGGCTCGATCCTGAATGGTCCGTGTCGCCTCCAGGCGTCTCGGCCATTGCCGCGCTGGAAGACGGCTCGGCCCATGTAATCCAGTCGGCGTTGAGCCAGGGTTTCAACTCGCTCGGCAAGGGCGAGACGCCGCTGGCGGTGCATTTCGCGCAAGTCAACGAGATGGACGGGTTCTTTATCACCGCCCGCGAGGCCGATGCGGATTTCACCTGGGACAAACTGGAGGGGGCGCAAGTCGTCATGTTCAAGGGCGGCCAGCCCAATGCCATGTTCAAATATGCCTGTCACAAGGCCGGCATCGACTATGACAAGATCGTGCCCGTGACGCCGGGCGGCGCGGCCGACATCGACTTGGCTTTCCGCGATGGCCAGGGCGCATATGTTCAGCAGCAGGGTCCGTTTCCCCAACAGCTTGAAAAAGACGGCATTGGCCATGTGGTGGCCCAGGTGGGCAAGCAGATCGGTAGTTGCGGGTTCTCATCACTGGCGGCAACAGCTGAGTGGCTCGAGAGCGACATGGCGAAGGCTTTTGTCCGGGCCTACGCGAAAACGCGTGTTTACATGAACGAGACACCGGCGGCGGAAATCGCCCGCGCCGAGAAGCCTTACTTCCCGAATACGGACGAAGACGTGCTGGCGGATTGTATAGCCACCTACCAGAAGCTTGGCTGCTGGACGCCCCATGTGGAGATCACCAAGCCGGCTTACGAGGTCATCCTCGACGTGTTCGAGCATTACGGCACCCTGAAAGAGCGCTATTCTTACGAGCAGGTCTGCGCGCCTCCGCCGGGGGCGTAGGTTAAGGGGGTTTTATACAAAGAGGTCACCCCCTCTAAACCTCCTTCGCCATCTCGCGCAGCTTGAACTTCTGGATTTTTCCGGTCGAGGTTTTCGGCAGTTCGGTGAAGACGATATTCTTCGGGCATTTGAAATTGGCCAGCTCCTCGCGGCACCAGGAGATGAGATCGGCTTCGCTCACATCCGCGCCCGAGCTTGTCTCCACGAAGGCACACGGCGTCTCGCCCCATTTATCGTCCGGCTTGGCGACGACGGCCGCCGCCGAGACATCCGGGTGCTTGTAGAGCGCGTCCTCCACCTCGATGGAGGAGATGTTCTCGCCGCCTGAAATGATGATGTCTTTCGAGCGGTCCTTGATCTGGATGTACGCATCGGAGTGCAGCACCGCCAGGTCGCCGGAATGGAACCAGCCGCCGGCAAAAGCCTCTTGCGTCGCCTGTTTGTTTTTCAAATAGCCCTTCATGAGAATATTGCCGCGGAACATCACCTCGCCCATGGTCCCGCCGTCATCCGCCACGATCTCCATCTTGTCCGGGTCCATGATGGTGAGGTCTTCCAAAGCGGGTGCGCCTACGCCCTGGCGCATCTTCTTTGCCATGCGCTGAGACGGGTCAAACGCGTCCCACTCACCCTTCCACTCATTGAGAGCGGCTGGGCCGTAGGTCTCGGTGAGGCCATAGAGGTGGGTGAGGTCGAACCCGGCCTCCTCCATTTTCACCAGCACCGCTTCGGGCGGCGGTGCGGCGGCATGGGCAAAGGCGACGCGGTGGGAAAATTCGCGTGTTTCATCCGCGCTCGCCTGCAGTATCACCGACATGACGATGGGCGCGCCGCACAGATGCGTCACCTTGTGATCGGCGATGGCGTCATATATGGGTTTGGCGCGCACGGCCCGCAGGCACACATGCACGCCCGCCACCATCGACAGCGACCAGGGGTAGCACCAGCCGTTGCAATGGAACATGGGCAGCGTCCACAGATAGACGGGGAAGCGGTCCATGCCGGCGGCGATGGTGTTGGAGTAGCACATCAGCGCCGCGCCGCGATGGTGTAAGACGACACCCTTGGGGTTGCCGGTGGTGCCGCTGGTGTAGTTCAGCGATATGGCGTTCCACTCATCGTCCGGCCTGGCCCAGGCAAAATCCTCATCGCCCCCTGAAATGAACTCCTCATATCTGGTTTGCCCTAACATCTCGCCATTCTGGGCGAACTCCGGGTCGTCATAGCCGATGATGAAGGGTTTTGCCCTGGCCAGCCCCAGCGCATCTTTCACGGTTGCGGAAAACTCGCGGTCGATGATGAGAATATCCGTCTCCGCATGGTCGAGCTGGAAGGCGATGACAGCCGCGTCGAGACGGGTGTTCATGGAGTGCAGGATGGCGCCCGTCATGGGCACGCCGTAATGGGCCTCGAGCATGGAGGGCGTGTTCGACAGCATCACCGACACCGTGTCGCCCTTGCCGATGCCGCGCGCTGCCAGCACGGAAGCGAGCTTGCGGGCGCGCTTGTAAAAATCGCCGTAGCTCGTGCGCGAACTCCCGTGAATGATCGCGGTGCGATCAGGGAAGATGCGTGCGGAACGCTCAAGAAATGTGATCGGTGTCAGCGGCTGAAAGTTGGCCGGATTGCGATCAAGATCTGTTTCATACTGATTTTTCGCCATGACGCGATGCTCTCTGTTCCCGCTGGTTGGTTATTTGAAATCCACGCTATCTCTGCTGGCGCGCTGTTTCAATTGCATCAAAATCCGAACACCGCGCTCGCCCCGTCCCACATGAGCTTGATCGAGATCACAAAGATCATGGCATAGGCCAGCCGGTAAAAGGTTTCGGCGTTGAGAACCTTCACCAACCACGCGCCGGCGAAGATGGAAATTGGCGCCAGCGGCGCCAGTACCGCCGAGGTGGCGAGATTTTCAAAACCCAGCTGTCCCAGCGCCGCATAGGGAATGACCTTGAGCCAGTTCACGCAGGTGAAGAAGATAACAGACGTGCCGACATACAGGCGCGGCTCGAGCTTTTGCGGGAGAAGATATATCTGGACGGGCGGCCCGCCGGCATGGGCGACGAACGAGGTGAAACCGGCAATAGTGCCCCAGAAGCCGCCCTTGGCGACATTGGGCCCGGGTATGTTGGCGCCGCGCCAGGCGATCCAGTAGTCGAGGGTAAACAGGAACGCGATGACGCCAACGATCAGCCGAACATGCGCATCGGATACATAAGCGGCTGTCAGCCAGCCAATGGTGATGCCCGTCAGGGCCGCGGGGATCAGGATTTTCAGATTGGGCAGATGGTATACCCCCCGGTAGGCCCACAAGGCGAATACGTCCATGGCGATCAGGATTGGCAGCAGGATACCGGCCGCCTGTACCGGTGAAATCATCAGGGAAATAAGCGGCACGCCCAGCATTGCCAGCGCGCCGACAAAACCGCCCTTGGCCAGCCCGACAAGGATCACGGCGGGAATTGCGACGGCGTAGAACAGAGGATCGGTTATCATGAGAGGAGACAGCGCGAATTGGACACTTGCGCTTCTAACGCTCCTTAGGCCTTTGGGCTAGTTCAAAAGTCGTCTGCGGCACTTGTAGCATTGCCCCTGTCGCGTAAAAATGGGACGGAATAAAAAATCATGCCGGGGCGCGCCTATGAAGCGCAAAATGAGTTCCGGGGCGGATGAGGTTCATGGGAGGGCGTCATGGCGAGCAGTTACAAGGAAATTTACCAGGGCTGGAGAGAAGACCCCGAAGGGTTCTGGGCCAAGGCGGCGGAAGATATCGACTGGTCGAAACCCGCCGACAAGGTGTTTGACCCTGATGCCGGCGCTTATGGCCGCTGGTTCGCGGGCGCCATGTGCAACACCTGCTACAACTGCGTCGATCGGCACGTGGAGCGCGGGCGGGCCGATCAGGCCGCGCTGATTTACGACAGCCCGATCACCGGCTTCCAGAAGACCTACACATATTCGGAGCTTCTCGATGAGGTGCAGACGCTTGGCGCGGTGCTTCAGGCGCACGGTGTTGAAAAGGGCGACCGGGTGATCGTCTACATGCCGGCGATTCCTCAAGCGGCCATCGCCATGCTGGCCTGTGCGCGCATTGGCGCCATTCACTCGGTCGTGTTTGGCGGTTTCGCGGCCGCCGAGCTGGCAACCCGGATAGACGACGCCAAGCCCAAATTCGTGCTTACCGCGTCTTGCGGTATCGAGCCGGCCCGGGTGATTGAATACAAGCCGCTGCTGGATGAAGCCATCGAGCTTTCCACATTCAAGCCTGACGGCGTGCTGCTCTGTCAGCGCGAGCAGGCGCACGCCAAAATGATCGAGGGCCGCGACCATGACTGGGACGCCGAGATGGCCGCGGCGCGCGCCGATGGCAAAAAGGCTGATTGTGTACAGCTTGCCGCCACCGATCCGCTCTACATCCTCTACACCTCCGGCACGACCGGAGAGCCCAAGGGCGTTGTGCGCGACAATGGCGGGCACATGGTGGCGCTCTACTGGTCGATGAAGAATATCTACGACGTTGAGCCCGGTGAAGTGTACTGGGCGGCGTCGGACGTGGGCTGGGTTGTGGGCCACTCCTACATCGTCTATGCGCCGCTGCTGCATGGCAACGCCACGATTATTTTCGAGGGCAAGCCCATCGGCACGCCCGACGCGGGCGTATTCTGGCGGGTGATATCGCAGCACAAGGTGGCGGCGATGTTCACCGCGCCAACCGCCTTCCGCGCCATCAAGAAGGAAGACCCGGACGGTAAATTCATCAAGGAGTATGACCTGTCGAACTTCCGCGCCTTGTTCCTGGCGGGGGAACGCGCCGACCCGGACACCATCCAGTGGGCGGAAAAACACCTGAAAGTGCCCGTTTACGACCACTGGTGGCAGACCGAAACCGGCTGGACCATCGCCGGTAATCCGGTTGGTCTTGGCGCACTGCCCGTGAAATACGGCTCACCGACGGTTCCCATGCCGGGCTACGACATCCATATCCTCGACGATCAGTGCAACGAGATGCCAACGGGCGAGACCGGCGCCATCTCCGTAAAGCTGCCCCTGCCGCCATCGTGCCTGCCGACCCTGTGGAACAATGACGCGCGCTTCAGGGAAAGCTACCTGCAAGATTATCCGGGCTTTTACATGACGTCCGATGCAGGCTTCGTGGACGAGGACGGCTATGTCTATGTGATGGCGCGCACCGACGACATCATCAATGTCGCCGGACACCGGCTCTCCACCGGCGGCATGGAAGAGGTGATCGCCACCCATCCCGATGTGGCCGAATGCGCGGTCATCGGCATGGCCGACCAGCTCAAGGGACAGGTGCCCGCGGGCTTCATCGTCATCAACTCGGGTGTTGAGCGCGAGACTTCGGACATTGAGGGCGAGGTGGTGAAACTGGTGCGCGATAAGATCGGCCCGGTCGCCGCGTTCAAGCTGGCGATGGCCGTACCGCGCCTGCCCAAAACCCGCTCGGGTAAAATCCTGCGCGGCACCATGCGCAAGATCGCCGATGGAGAGGACTACAAGATGCCGGCCACCATCGATGACCCGGCGATCCTCGATGAGATTACGGACGTGCTCAAGGGGCGCGGGATACCGGGGTAGGGGGCGGTCTTAAGTCATTGCCCAGCCTTTGGCCGGGCCCTATACACGCGCCATGTTCACCTTCGCGTTCGCCGTATTTTTTCTCTTCATCACTCCAGGCCCCGGGGTCCTGTCCGCCGCGGGGGTGGGGTCGGCCTATGGCTACCGCAAGGGCGTGCGCTATTTTATCGGCCTCTTCATCGGCACCAATATTGTCTCGCTCGCGGTGATCTCGGGCCTTGCAGCCATCATGATGTTGAACCCGCCAATGCGGGCTTTTTTTCTGTTCGCATCGGTTGGATATCTGCTTTATCTCGCCTTCCGCATCGCCTTTTCCGGCAACAGGATCGCCTTCATAAAGGCGCCGGTGGCGCCAGGTGTGCTGAGCGGCATTCTGCTCCAGGTCATCAACCCGAAGGCTTATGCGGTCAACAGGCCTTCTTCAGCGGCTTAACCTTCTGGCCCGCCATCCTGATAACGGAGACATTGATCAAGCTAGCAATCATGAACGCCATCTGGATCCCGATCCACATGGGCT
This sequence comes from uncultured Alphaproteobacteria bacterium, assembly GCA_964194535.1. Lineage (GTDB taxonomy): Bacteria > Pseudomonadota > Alphaproteobacteria > Rhizobiales > Methyloligellaceae > UBA2767. Next base: position 7,762 of record CAXMMX010000072.1, read on the forward strand.
GGTTTGCAGCCGGTGTCACCGTTCGCAGGCTCGATCTTGCGCCCCGCACCCAGTTCATCATCAACATCGTCATGGCGCTGTCGATGCTGGCTGTTGTGGCGCCTGCCGCCCTTGCTCCGCGTTAAGGCCCGCTCTAGCCTGTTTGTAAGCAGGAGGAGGGCCAGCCATGTCGCTCAAGGATAAAGCCGTCATCATCACCGGGGCTGCGCGGGGTATCGGCTATGCCTGCGCGGAGCGTTTTCTCGGCGATGGCGCAAAGGTGGTGCTGGCCGATATCGACGAGAAGGGCGGAAAGAATGCCGCCCGGACATTGGCCGAGGGCAACAGAGACGCAATTTTCGTCGCCTGCGATGTTGGCGACGGGCTCGATGTGCGCAATCTCGTCGCCGAAACCCTCGACACTCACGGATGCATCGATATCCTCATCAACAACGCCGCCACCCTCGACAGCGCACCGTTTCTCGATCTGGAAGAAGAGGTTTTCGATGCGGTCCTCAGGACCAATCTCAGGGGGCCGTTTCTGCTCGGCCAGGCGGTGGCGCGCCAGATGGTGACCCAGGTGGAAGAGGGCAAGCCCGCGGGCGCAATCGTCAACATGTCGTCGGTGAACGCGGTGTTTGCGCTGCCCGACCATGTGGCCTACACGGTGGCGAAAGGGGGCCTGGCGCAGCTGACCAAGGCCATGGCTCTGTCGCTGGCGGACAAGGGAATCCGCGTGAATGCCATCGGCCCGGGTTCGATTATGACCGAGTTGCTGGAAGAGGTGGCAAGCGACAAGGCAATCGTGAAGCGTATCCTGTCGCGTACGCCCATGGGGCGCTTCGGCGAGCCATCGGAAATTGCCGCCATCGCCGCCTTTCTCGCCAGCGACGAAGCAAGCTACATCACCGGCACCACCATCTACGCCGACGGAGGACGTCTGGCGCTGAATTACACGGTTGATGTGGGGTCTAAGGGGTAAATTGAAGTCGAATAAATCTGCGTGAGCCTTCAAACCTGCTCTCCAATGCGGTGAAATATGCGCCAGATGCCCCTGATATACAGTTAAAGGCGCGCGTAGAGGGACACCAGATCGTAATCTCTGTACACGATCACGGCATCGGCATCGATAAAGAGTACCTTCCCTGCATTGGTGAACGGTTTTTCCGGGCCAAGACATCGACCGGCATCGTCGGCACCGGCATCGGTCTCAACCTTGTGAAGACGCTGGTCGTCGGACATGGCGGGACGTTGAGTATCGAGAGCACCAAAGGGGAAGGCAGCACCTTCACCATACGACTGCCCATTGCGGGGCCTGATCACTCAATACAGACGGCCCCCAAGGTGGCTTAGTCCACTCCTGCGAAGTATAGGCGCGACTAACGTTTTAAGCTTAACGTCTGATTTTGGTCCCTAAGTTGCTCGGCCGCATCAACAGTAATTTCGCATCGCGTCAGTCCGGGCGCACGACGCCGGTCTGCCGGGTGATCAACCCATAGTGCTCGATGCGGCGATGTCTTGCGAAATCGAAAATCGTTTCCTTGTAAAAATTGCACTCATCAAGGTCGCAGTCGGCAACCATCAGCTCGTCGTCAGTGGTGTTTGTGCGCGCAACGATTTGTCCCGATGGATGAACTATGGCGGAACCGCCGAGCAGTTCATGGCCGTCCTCAATACCTGCCTTTGCAATGGAGATGACCCATGTTCCGTTTTGATATGCGCCGGCCTGTACGGAAAGGTCGTTGTGAAAGTTTCTTAACTCCCGAGGCTCATTTGCACGTTGTGAGTTGGCGGACGGTGTGTTGAAACCGAGCAGCACCATCTCGACCCCCTGCAATCCCATCACGCGGTAGGTCTCCGGCCAGCGGCGATCATTGCAGATGCACATACCGAAAATGCCACCCATAAACCGCCATACGCGAAAGCCGGTGTTTCCAACCTCGAAATATTTCTTCTCAAGATGCTGGAACGCACGTTCGGAATCGAACTCACTGTGGCCGGGAAGATGGGTTTTGCGATACTTGCCGACGATGTTGCCAGCCTTATCGACGATTATCGAGGTGTTGTAGTTGTGGCGTTCTCCATTTTCTTCCGCAATCTCCGCATAGCCGAACGAGAAGGCGATGCCGTATTCTTTTGCGCGATCAAACAAAGGCTTGGTCGCTTCGTTCGGCATCTCGCTCTCAAAATAACTGTCGATTTTGACCTCATCATCCATATTCCAGCGCGGGAAAAATGTCGTCAGAGCAAGTTCGGGAAAAACGACAAGCCGGCATTCACGCTCATGCGCCTGGTCCAGAAGGCTGATCATGCGATCAACAGCTATTTTCCGATCTTCAGATTTTTGCAACGGTCCCAATTGGGCTCCACCCACGCGAATGAATCTGGGCATTGATTGCAACCTCCATCAGTCGAAATTTAGGCCAATATGCTTCATCCATCCTGCTTCGCATGTGATGAAGCCATGAGATGCGGCAACATGACGGAGAAGTCCTTCTCGCCGCTGCCTTGCGCAACAAAGCGCTCGTAAAGCGCGGTAGCATGTGCGCCGAGCGGAGTTGCGGCATCGGCGCTGGTTGCCGCCTGTTGCGACAGCTTCAAATCCTTCAGCATCAATGCGGCCGCAAAGCCTGCCCTATAGTCATTATCCGCCGGGCTTTCGGGGCCGATGCCAGGAGCCGGGCAATAGGCGTTCATGGACCAGAAATAGCCTGAAGATGTGGACACGACGTCGAACATTTTTTGCCGGTCGAGGCCGAGCTTGTCAGCCAGGGAAAAAGCTTCGCAGACGCCGATCATCGATATTCCGAGGATCATATTGTTGCAGATTTTCGCGGCCTGCCCCGCGCCTGCACCGCCGCAATGGACACCCTTCTGGCCCATGATGTCGAATAGCGGCTCGGCTACAGCGAAGGCCGCGTAGCTGCCGCCGGCCATGAAAGTCAGCGTGCCCTGTTGCGCGCCGACAACGCCGCCCGACACTGGCGCGTCCAGACTGAGCAGCCCCGCCGCCTCAGCTGCTGCATGGGCATTGCGCGCGCTTTCCACATCGACGGTCGAGCAGTCGATCAGGCATGTGCCAGGAGCCGCGGTTGGAACGATTTCCTTGTAGACTTTGGTGAGCGCATCGCCGTTAGGCAGCATGGTGATGACCACCTGCCTGTTCGCCGCCGCCTCACTCGCGGAAGCGGCTGAACTCACGCCCTCGGCATTGAACGGCGACAGGTCAAAGCCGGTTACAACATGACCGGCGCGGGCAAGATTGGCGGACATGGGAGCACCCATATTGCCAATGCCGATAAATCCAAGCTCCATGATAAGGACTTTCTTCCCCGCTACTCGCTTGCGGGCGCTTCGTCTGCGTCGTCCTTCTTGACCTGTTTGAGTTTGGCAAACATCGATTCGGCCTCTTCCTTGGCGGTGGCGGCCTGCTCTCCGGCAGTTCTGTCGGCGCGATGATCATCGGCAATCTCGGTGCGCTTCATGGCCATTGCGGCGGCTTCGGTTGCCTCGATATGAGCGGCAAGTTCGGCCGCTGTCACCAGCTTGGCTTCTTTTTTCTTCGGCTTCGCGGGAGCGGTTTCCTCCGTGGGCAGCAATGTGCCGGCCTTGATGGCTTCCTTCTCCTCCGCCTTGCGCTCGCGCTCAACGCGCCGCGCTGCCTTCTGCACCTCCCGGTCCAGATCTGTCTGAGTGCACAGCGCCATGGTTACCGGGTCAGCCGGTTGCAGGTTGGGCGAGTTCCAGTGGGTACGCTCGCGGATCGCCTCGATGGTCGGCTTGGTTGTGCCGACGAGGCGCATGATCTGGCTGTCTTTCAACTCAGCATGCTGGCGCAGCAGCCAGAGGATCGCATTGGGGCGGTCCTGGCGCCGTGACACGGGCGTGTATTTGGGGCCCTTCTTAGTCTTCACCACCGGGATTTCGACCTTCGGCTCCGACAATTTGAGATGATATTTTGAATCATCCTGTCCGCGCTGGATTTCATCACGGGACAACTGGCCCGACGAGATTGCATCCATGCCCTTGATGCCATGCGCCACGTCACCATCGGCGATGCCCTTCACCTCAAGTACATGGAGCTGGCAGAATTCTGCGATCTGATCGAATGTGAGCGATGTATTCTCGACAAGCCACACGGCGGTGCCCTTCGGCATCAACGGCATACGGGACATGAAGTTGACCTCTCTGCTCCTGCTCCCTAGCTGAGACAAAAGCGAAAACAAGAATCCAAAATATAAATGGGATAGTCACTATATAGGGCGCAGCGCGCGAGGAGGCAATCGCCAGTCTTTGTCATATCTTCGCCTTAACGCTGCACCTTATTGTGAACCACTTGCCGGCATCGGGATTTTCAGGAGCAATCGTCAATGATCACGCTATTTGTATTTGGCCCGAAATTCGGTCTTCCCGACCCGAGCCCGTTCTGCATGAAGGCTCTTGTCCTGCTCAAAATGGCCGGTCTGGATTTCAGGACGGACACCGCAAATCTGAACAAAGCGCCGAAGGGCAAAGCGCCCTACATGGACGACAATGGTACGATTGTGCCGGACTCAACATTCATTCGATTTCACCTGGAGAACACGCGCGGCATCGACTTCGATGAAGGCTTGAGCGATGCGGAGCGCGCCGCCGCCTGGGCTTTTGAGAAGTTGTGCGAGGACAATCTTTATTGGGCCATCGTGTATTCACGCTGGGTGAAGGATGAAAATTTCAATGCGGGCCCGGTTCAGTTCTTCCAGGGTGTTCCCGCTCCGCTCCGCTCGATACTGGTCCCCATGGTGCGCCGGCAGGTCCGCCGTGATCTCAAGGGACAAGGCTTTGGGCGTCACTCGGAGGCTGAACTCGCTGCACTGGCAACCCGCAGTATCGATCACATCGCGGCATATCTGGGCGACAAGCCCTACCTGATGGGTGACAAGCCATGCGGCGCCGACGCTTTCGTCTTTGCAACCATCTCCAACCTGCTATGCGATCTTTTTGAAACCCCGCTGGTCGGCGCAACCGCGAAACATAAAAACCTCATTGCCTATCGTGACAGGCTAATGAGGGAATATTTTCCCGGTTGAGGTCGGATCCTAACCGGTTTTCAGCACGATCTTGCCGATATGCGCGCCCGTTTCCATATGCGCATGGGCCTGCGCAGCCTCAACCAGCGGGAAGGTCTTGTCCATGACGGGTTTTACCGTGCCCGCCTCGATCAGTGGCCAGACCTTTTCCTCCAGCGCGCTTGCAATCGCGCCCTTCACCTCCACGGAGCGTGCCCTGAGGGTCGAGCCGGTCAGGGTGAGCCGCTTCAGCATCAGCCGCATAAAGTTCACTTCCGCTTTGGCGCCCTCAAGGAATGCAATCTGCACGATGCGACCGTCGGGCGCGGCGGCGATGAAATTACGCTCGATGTAACCACCGCCCACCATGTCGAGGATCACATCAGCCCCGTGGCCCTGGGTAACCTCCTTGGTCACCGCGACGAAATCCTCATCGCGGTAGTTGATCGCGCGCGTCGCTCCAAGCCTCTCGCAGGCCGCGCACTTGTCTGCGCTGCCCGCGGTCACGAGAATCTTCGCGCCGAAAGCGGCCCCCAGCTGTATGGCGGTGGTTCCGATGCCTGAAGAGCCGCCATGCACCAGCAGCCACTCCCCCTCGCCAAGCCGTCCGCGCTCGAACACATTGTGCCAGACAGTGAAGAATGTTTCGGGCACCGCGGCCGCCTCTTCCATGGACAACCCCTTGGGAATGGGCAGGGTGGCCGGCTCATCGGCGATGCAATATTCAGCGTATCCGCCACCCGAGGTGAGCGCGCAGACCTTATCGCCCGTCTTGAAGCGTTTCGTGCCTGGTCCCGTTGCCACCACTTCGCCGGCAATTTCCAGCCCCAGAAGCTCCGATGCTCCCTTGGGCGGCGGGTAAGCGCCGGTGCGCTGCAGGACATCGGGGCGGTTGACCCCGGCGGCGTGCACCTTGACCAGGAGCTGCCCCGGTCCAGGTTCAGGAACAGGCGCTGCTTGCGGTTTCAGGACGTCCGGACCGCCGGGCTCAGTTATGGCGATGGCGGTCATGGTATCTGGCAATGCGGTCATGGCGGCTCTTCAGGATGAGGTTTGAATGGATTGCAAAAATCAGAGACGCGTTCAGATAGCTCTATTCGCCCCGTGCCTCAAGGGAGCTTGGCGAACCTTGGGGCAGCAGATAAAACAGACAAAACCGGAAGATTGCCAATTATGGAGGTGCGTCAATGGATATTGAAGAGCTTGAACCGCGCAAGTCGAAAGCCTTCGAGATCGGCTGCGATTTGTCCAACCATTCCATCGAGGAGTTGAAGGAGCTTGCCGAGAAGCTTGGCGACGAGATTTCCCGCATTCAGGCAGAGGTTCGCTCAAAGGAATCCTCGCGCGATGCGGCTGCGTCGGTTTTCAAATCGTGATGATAAACAAAATCGATAGCCATGAAGGGTTCTGGTTACCATTAACTTTTTGTTAGCAGGTGCAGGGTTAACATTGGCCTTATCCAGTCATCTGGATACTGAGTGGCTTCTGGTCACTCTGTTTGACGCCTCCCTGTTAACTTCTAGAGCCGCCTTTTTTGCGGCTCTTTTTTTTATCCCGTCAGCTAAAAATTAAGCGATTCCTGTTAACTTAACTCTTGGGCACCGTGCGTTAGACTGATTCAATAGCGCTATGGTATGCGTTTGTTGTGGTCGGGAGCGTTTAGTCCATGTCAGTTGAGTCGAAGACCGGACCGTCCGGACGGGCGAGCGAGAACACCATTCCATTCGGGAAAAAATATACCGAGTCGGAGCAGTTCACCGTGGTGTTCCAGGAAGGCATGGCGCTGGTTGAGGCCACCGCCGCCTATCTCGATGGCGATGGCCGGGCTGATGCCAAGGGGCTGGAGTCCCAGATATCCCTCGCCTATGCCACCGAGAGCATGCGTCTTACCACGCGGCTGATGCAGCTGGCCTCATGGCTGCTGATCCGCCGGGCGGTCAATGATGGTGAAATGACCCCCGAGCAGGCCTTTGAAGAGCAGAACAAGGTCAAGTTCCAGAACATGATCAGCAACGCGGACGAAGAATCCTATGCGGCCTTGCCGGTGCGGCTGAAAGAACTCAATGAGGCGAGCCTTGGCTTGTATCGCCGGGTTATGGCTATCGACCGGCTGCTGAAAGCCGAGCTGGATGACAATGCGGGCGAGGCGCCAAAGGCGATCGAGGATCACATGTCGCGCCTGACGGAAGCCTTCGGTCCGATAGTGGAAACACCGCCGGACGATACGGAATAAATTTTTTAGCTCACGGCTGTTCCCGTTTTTTTCGCTCACGGCTATTCCGCTTCGCGGGCCTGCGCGGGCGCGCGCCATAAGGCGCAGCGGCCGTTCGGCCTTGCCTCGGCTATGCCTCGGTTGTGGAATGATACAGGCCAGCCTTGCCGTATCGCGACAACCCGACCGCAGGGAGGCAGGCCATTGAGGCCCGCCCGTTAGGGCGCGCCCGCGCAGGCCCTGCCGAAGGCAGGAACAGCCGTGAGCGAGAAAACAAACCGCTCAGATTATCATTTACGGAAAATAATGCCAGTGTTGGTCCCTGGGTGGACCGCAATCGCTCACCGCTATTTGATGAATCCTTCATACTTCTTCTTGAAGCGCGACAGGCGTCCGCCGCGGTCGATCAGATGCTGACCGCCGCCGGTCCAGGCCGGGTGGGTGGTCGGATCGATGTCGAGTTTGAGCGTATCGCCCTCCGACCCGTAGGTGGAAAAGGAGTCATATTCGGTCCCGTCGGTCATGACGACCTTGATCTTGTGATAATCGGGATGAATGTCTTTTTTCATGGTCTGGACCCTGGATCTCTGAAAACGCGTGGTGTTTGGCCGACCGCGACAGGCGGGTATGTGCTTTGGGCGTTGCTATATCGGAATCCGGCGCTCCGTACAAGATGCCGATTACACGGAATGGTCGAGGCCATGGCCCGGGCCTGAAATACCGAGATTTTGTGCAATCATCTTGAGCAGCTTCTGTTCTTCCGTGGCGACCTCGTTGTCGGCTGCGGCTATTGCCACGAGATATTTGTAAACCGCTTGCCTGGTTTGGCTGCTGACCACCAGAAGTTTCGCTTGATACCCCTATTATTTTCTGGGTTTATCAATTAGTTGCTGAAGATAGACAAAGCAACGAAAACCCCATAGGTAACAATTCAGGTAACAGATACAGGGGGGTAGTGTGGGCAACAAGAAAAGAGGCTAGCGAAATGCTGGCCCCATTAGAGAAGCGGATATTAGTTTGAATTGTTCGCTGCGGCGGAACCACACGCCGCGTTGTTTTGGGCGTTATCTGATGCATTGGGATCTCCTGCGTTCGGATTTGCCCCGCAGTTTTGCAACTCGGAGTTGAGGTCCCCCCATTGGTTATTTACCCAGTCGCCCACAGTGAAGATCATCGACATCATAGTGACTGTTATGAGACCGATAAGAATCGTGTACTCAATCAGAGCAGCTCCACGTTCATCCTTGCAAAATTGGCGAATGAAAGCTCGGGGCACATCAAAACTCCTTACGCTCAATCAACGTTATTGATTCTAAAGGGCCAGCGCAATGCTTAC
>CAXMMX010000073.1:0-37099 GCA_964194535.1 uncultured Alphaproteobacteria bacterium
GCGGCTTTCTTGTCTCCCAGCTCCTGCATAAGAAGACCCAGGCCCTGGATGGCCTTGTAATGGGACGGGTCGAGAGCAAGTGCATGGCGCAAACTTTCAAGCGACTTGCCAAAGTCCTTTTTCACAAACAAGACAGCCGCCCGCCGGTTCCACCCCTCTGAATAGTCCGGGGCGATCTCGGTGACCGAGTTGAGAAGCTGCAGAGCGGTATCGAGTTCCTTGCCCTCCATCAACTTGGACACGCGGCCCATAAGCAGATCGACCGTATCGCTGCCCGAATGCTGCCAGAGCTTTTCAATTGCCGAAGCAACAAGCCCTGCGCTGTCCGCGTCTTCAGTTTTTCTCAAACGCAGATAAAGCTCGCCCAGGAGTTCCTTCCTGTCGGCGACACCATTTGGCTCCTCTTTCGGCAGCAGGAATTCTTCAGGTATTTTTCCCGGCTCCGCAGATTTACCCGGCCTTGCCTGTGAACCTGGGGGCAGAGCGAGGAACATGCCGCACAAAAGTGTGAGTATCGCCCCGCGTACGGCTCTGGAATTCACAAAGATCATGCGATCAAACATAGGGCCTGCGCCGAACATTCGTCAAAAAAAATCACTGTGACACGAGATGATTATTGTCCCGGCCAAGCAATCAGAATGAGGAAAATGCCGCGAAACAGACGCTTAGGGTCTGGGCCCTAACCCTGACGGGCCTTGAACCGCCGGTTCGTCTTGTTGATGACGTAGACGCGGCCGCGCCGGCGCACCACCTGATTATTGCGGTGGCGTTTGGCCAATGAGCGAAGGGAATTTCTGACTTTCATGGCCGTTGCCTCTTAATCCTAATTTGAGCTTGCGAGGCACGAACGCCGCAGCCCGCTGAAGCCGCCCGGAACATATGGAGGGCGCTTGAACTTGTCAACATGGCGCCACTTGGCGCAACGGATGCGTCTAGTTCCTGTGGCCGGTCTCCAGCTTGCTTTCCAGATAGAGCGAATAGCGCGACATGGCGAAGCAGAACAGGAAGAAGAAGATCGCGATCGAGAAATATACCTCGGATGAGAGTCCCGCCCATTTGGCGTCGGCCAGCGATGCGCGGCCCATACCCAGCATATCCAGCAGCCCGATAATGATGACCAGTGTGGTGTCCTTGAATAACCCAATGAACGTATTGACGATGCCCGGAATGGAAATCTTCAACGCCTGCGGCAATACGATTAGCCGCATGGACTGCCAGTATTTCAACCCCATGGAGTCGGCGGCTTCATATTGCCCGCGCGGAATGGCCTGAAGACCACCGCGAACCACCTCGGCCATATATCCCGATGCAAACAGCGTCACCATGATCAGCACCCGCATCAGCAGATCGAAACTGGTGCCTGGTGGCAAGAAATAGCTCAGCATGGTCGAGGCGAGGAAGAGTAATGTGATGAGCGGCACGCCGCGGATAAACTCAATGAATGCCACGCATATGATCCGTACGGCCGGCAATTGGGAGGCGCGCCCCAATGCAAGTACGATCCCTATGGGGAGCGAAAATGCGATGCCGGTCACACCGACGATGACGTTCAGAAGCATCCCGCCGAACTCGTCGGTTCCAACCGGGGTGAGCCCTAAACCGCCAAGCAGAAGCCACGCGGCGATGAACGGATAGGCTATCGAGAACAGCATCGCCTTGCCGCGATACGGAAATTTGTCGAACAGCAGGGGGCCGATCGCCACGAACATCAGCACGAATGCCAGGATTGCGCGCCAGCGTTCAGGTTCGGGATAAAACCCGTAAATGAAAATCTTGAAACGCTCACTGATAAATGCCCAGCACGCGCCGTCTCCCAGAGACTGACACTCTGCACGATCAGATGCGATGAACACCGCGTCTGAAAACGCCCATTCGTAAAACGGCGGGAGTATCACCCACATGCCCCAGAGGCCAAGAATGGTCAGTATCGCATTTGTCCAACTCGAAAGCAGATTCTTCCTGACCCAGTAGATAACCCCTGACTCCAGCAGCGGAGGCGGCATGGCGGGATGGGTTCCCGGCGCGTAGCTTTCAGTTACAGTTGCGTCGTTCATTTTCTTAAAGCTCCCCGCCTATCTTTCAACCAGCTTGATGCGTTCATTGTACCAGTTCATGACCGAGGAAATGATCAAGGAAACGGTCAGATAGAACCCGATGACGATAATCATCGTCTCCATCTCCTTGCCGGTCTGCATCAAGGTAATACCGCCCACCGTCGCAACGACATCCATATAGCCAATGGCGATCGCCAGCGACGAGTTCTTGGTCAGGTTCAGATACTGGCTGGTCAGGGGCGGCACGATCACGCGCATCGCCTGTGGAATGATAACCAGATTGAGTGTCCGGGCGCGGGATATACCCACCGCCAAGGAGGCTTCCCACTGTCCTTTGTCGATAGCCAATATACCTGCGCGAACAATCTCCGCGATAAAGGCGGAGGTATATAATGTGAGCGCAAGCCAAAGGGCCAGGAACTCAGGCCGGATGACCCAACCACCGCGGAAGTTGAACCCTTTCAGCGCGGGATAATCCCAGTTCAAAGGCGCGCCCGCCAGCATATAGACGAGTGCCGGCAAGACGATGATCGCACCCACGGAAATCCAGAAAACCGGGAGATGTTGCCCTGTTTCATCCTGGCGCTTCTTGGCCCATCGCGCGAATACAAAGACGCCAACAATCGCAATCACGAATGCAGCGATAACAAAATTAAATCCGTCCTGCGGCAGTGGCATCGGCGAGAATACGCCCCGATTTGTAAAGAACACCGAATCCGCGATATTCGCCCATTCCTGGGCCTCCCTAGGTTTGGGAAGCGCATGCGTCACAAGGCCGTGAATCATCAGAATGTGCAGCAACACGGGCACATTGCGCGTATATTCGATAAAGCAGTAGACGATCTTGGAGACCAGCCAGTTTGGCGAAAGCCGCAACACGCCGAGGATAAACCCGAGAAAGGTCGCCGAAATGACCCCGCAGACAGCGACAATGAGCGTGTTCAGCATTCCGACTATGGCGGCCCGCAAATGAGTGCTCTTCGAGCTGTATTCGATCAGAGTCTGATTGATATCGTAATTCGCGGGTACACCGAGAAAATCGAAGCTGAAGGTCTTGCCGACCAGCTCCAGATTGGCGATTGCATTCGACGTGATATAGGCGATAAACGCGCCCAGACCCGCGATTGTCAAAATTTGCAAAAGTACGCCGCGCGTTTCTTTATTGTACCACAGCCGGGCGAGGAAATTTCTCTGACTTTTGTCCGATTGCGCTGACGGTGCCGGTGTATCTATTGAAGCCACGGTACAACTCGCTTTTTTGTTCGCGACGAAGCTTAAAAAAATGGACTGTTTGGAAGTAGTCCCCCCTTTGCCCTTAAATCCCGCTCGAGACAGTCGCGCTGTATTTATCAGGGCTGCCGTGCCGGACTAAATGCCCGGCACGGCGTAATCATGTGGTCAAACCACGAAGAATTCGCGGCCTACCGGAACGGAGGCGTGTATTGCAGGCCACCGTTGGTCCACAGCGCATTCAAACCGCGCTCCAGGCCGACCGGAGTCTTCGTGCCGATATTGCGCTCGAAGATTTCGCCAAAGTTACCCACGGCCTTGATTGCGTTCACAGCCCACCTCTTGTCGAGGCCGAGCATGCCGCCAAGGTCGCCTTCGGTGCCCAGAAGACGATTGATTTCCGGGTTGTTGCCCGCCTTGGAAGCCAGCTTTTCAACATTCGCCTGGGTAATGCCGAGTTCTTCAGCCGCCAAAAGGGCGTTCTTGGTCCAGCGGATGATATCGCTCCAATTGTCATCGCCATGACGCGTGACAGGACCAAGCGGCTCCTTGGAAATAATCTCCGGCAGGATCACATAGTTTTCAGGATCCTTGAAGGTCGCACGCGTTGCAGCCAGGCCCGATGCGTCCGTGGTGTAAACATCGCAGCGTCCAGAAAGTATGTTCCTCCGGGATTCTTCGTTGTTCTCGGTCACAACCGGCTCATATTTCATGTTGTTGACGCGGAAGTACTCCGCGAGGTTCAACTCCGTCGTGGTGCCGGTCTGAATGCAGACCGATGCGCCATCCAGCTCCTTGGCGCTTTTGACGCCGAGTTTCTTGGTAACCATGAAGCCCTGGCCGTCATAATAGTTGACGCCCTGGTATGCGAGTTTCACATCCACGTCGCGGACAAACGTCCATGTCGTGTTCCGCCACAGCACGTCGCCTTCGCCGGAATTCAGGATGGTGAAGCGGGTCTTACCCGTAGCAGGCTTGTATTTAACCTTGCTGGCATCGCCCAGGACAGCGGCTGCCGTCGCACGGCAATAGTCAACGTCGTAACCTTGGTACTTGCCGTCCTTGTCGACGGATGCAAATCCGACAAAGCCGGAATTCACGATGCAGATAAGATTACCACGAGCTTTAACATCTGCGAGTGTGCCGGCACTCACGGCCGTTGCACCCAATGCCAGAGCAGTCACTGCTCCAAGCAAAATTCGTTTCATGAGAATCTCCTCCCTTGAGATGATACTTACTAAATAAAACACGTCGCAGTCATGGCCCCGTTTTTTGTTATCGGAAGCCAACCAAGCAGCACAAACGACACATTCTCATGGCCTGCGAACTGCTCAGGCGTAACATTCTTCGACACAAGGATATGAGTCAACCGGTTAGGTGCACACATTTTGAGCTTAAATGTCATCGTTATCTGGCAACAAGTACAAAGCGATGGCGTTCATCGCCCCTTGGCCTGCGCGTTTCGGCCTGCTAGAGCCTTATCCTGTTTGACGATCGATGCGTGACGTCACGGTCGCGACACAAACACAGCAATAAAGCCACCGGACCGGCGTGCGTGCACATTCCCCTGGAGCTACCTGGCAATACGAGGATATCTCAATCATGACCGCTGGCTTCGGCCTTGAAAAACTGGGCTTACTGACAGCCCGGTATCCGCGCACGACTCTGCTGATTATTGCAGCGAGCTTGCCGATATTTCTGTTCTTCGCAGCACGGATCGAATTCAACAGCGACATCCGCGAGATTTTCCGTTCGGATTCAAAAGGGTTCGCGGTGCTCGAGGAGGTTGCCCGGCAATATCCAGGCGCGGGCCGCGACATCCTGCTGGTGGTCGAGGGAGATGACATCTTCACGCCCAAGGCGCTCAACGCCTTACGCTTCCTGCATCTGGATTTGAGCCTAGTACCGGATGTCAAATATGTGCTGTCGGTCTTTTCGGCGCGAAATCCACCCGATGCTCAAGGCAATGCGGAATCCGTGTTTCCACCCCAGATCAACGAACTGAGCGATATGGAAGCGCTCCGAAAAAGCGTTCTGGCGCATCCGCTCGTCACCGGAAAACTGGTCTCCGACGATGCCAAAACGGCGCTTGTTGTCATCGCGCTCAAGGACAAGGAGCGCGACGTGAGCGAACTCAACGAAGTGATGACGCTCATCAATCAAACCACGAACGATATTCTCGCAGGCTCCGGGCTGCGCTTCAGCCCGACCGGCCTGGCGGCAATGAAGGTGGAAATCATTGGCGCGCTTATTCGCGACCAGAGCCGCTTCGCCATAGCCGGTCTCGTGCTTGGTCTTGGGCTTTGCTGGTTCTTCTTCCGCCGCTGGGCCTATGTGGCAATGGCCGGCGTGCCGGCCACCGTCGCTGTGCTGTGGCTTGCAGGCGGCATGGCCATGGTCGGCCAGGAGGTCAACGTTCTCACCAATATCATCCCGGTGCTCGTGGTCGTGATTGTCTTCTCGGATGCACTGCATTTACTGTTTGGCGTGCGCCACAATATCGCCGACGGGTATGGTCTCGACGATGCGATTGCACGGGCCGTTCACGAAGTGGGACCGGCCTGCGTTCTCACCTCGGTGACCACCACGCTGGCGCTGCTTTCGCTCACCCTGGTGCCGCACGATTTTATCGCCCGGTTTGGATTAACAGCCGCGCTCGGCACGGCCATCGCCTATTGCGCAACGATTGCGCTCGTCCCGGCCATGTGTGCGCTTTTCCTCAAGCGGACCCCGCGCAAGCGTGCCGCCGGTGAAGGCGAATACTGGTTCGGCCGCAAGGCCGGCGCATTCAGCCAGGCGACCGCCAGCTTCATTCTGGCCACCCCCCGCACGATTGCCGTGACGGGCATACTGGTTACCCTCATCGCAGGTACGCTCTACGCCCAGAACCAGCCGCGCTACTCCTATCAGGAGAATCTTCCCGATGGGAACGCGGCATTCGCCGCCATCCAGAAGATCGACCAGTCACTGGGGGGCTCGAACACCCTGCGCCTGATGATCCAACTGCCCAAGGACGCAAAGCTACAATCTCCCAAAACCCTTGCGCTGATCGCCGACGCCCATCGCGTACTGGAGTCGGAGCCTTTTTTCGGGGCAATCACATCGCTGCACAATGTGGAGCGCTGGATGAATGCCGGGGGCAATGAAGGGCAGGCCCGCAAGGATGTGTTCCGCTTTCTGGAAAAAGCCAAATCGCCTCTGAGCAGCCGCTTGTCCTCGAAAGAAAACAACTCGGCCCTGCTGAGGGCCCAGTTTCGTGCCATCGACTCGTTCGAACTGATCCCGATCCTCGACCGTTTGCAGGCCAAGCTGGACAAGTTGCGGGCCGACAATCCGGGAGTTGAATTCAGCGTGACGGGCTTCACTCCACTGTCCGCCAGGGCGAGCACGGAAATGATCGGCAAGCTGAACCAGTCCCTGGCAATGGCCATCGGCGTCATTATCATACTGATCGGTTTCGCGATGCGTTCGCTGACTTACGGGCTGGTATCGATCCCGCCCAACCTGCTGCCCATCGCGGCCGGTGGAACCTTGCTCTATCTCAATAATTACGGCCTGCAATTCACGTCCGTGGTCGCTTTCACCGTGGCGTTCGGCATCGCCGTCGACAGCACCATTCACGTGCTCAACCGGTATCGGCTTGAGCGAGAAAAATCAGGTGATGTGGATGCCGCCATTACCAAGACGCTGGCGGAAATCGGCCCGGTACTGCTCGTCGCCACCATCGTCCTGATCTCGGGCGTGGCGGTTACGATCGTCTCTGAATTGCCGATGGTGCAGCTCTACGGTCAGATCTCGACGGTGGTGCTGCTGACGGCGCTTATCGGCGCAATGGTGTTCCTGCCGGCGATCCTCAGCGTGGTCGACAAATGGCGGATGGCGCGGCGCGGCGCTTCCAAAGGCACGCGGTAGGGGAAGAAAAATGGTGGGCGATGCAAGGCTTGAACTTGCGACCTCTTCGATGTCACCGAAGCGCTCTTCCAGCTGAGCTAATCGCCCGCCCGTGCCAGGCCGGGCCTGAGCGGCCTGGCGGCACATAATATTGTCAGTCATATATCGGCATTGCCGGGGTGAGGCAAGACGCACCCGGCCGGCGTTCACGGATCAGGCGCTTACGCCGCCAGCAGCCGCTCAATCTCACCAACAAGGTCTTTCAGATGGAACGGCTTGGACAGCACCTTGGCGTCTTTCGGCGCCGCGCTGTCCGGGTTGAGCGCAACAGCGGCAAATCCGGTGATGAACATGATCTTCAAATCCGGATCGAGATCGGAAGCCCGGCGCGCCAGCTCGATGCCATCCATCTCCGGCATGACAATATCCGTCAGCAGCAGCGTGAATGGCTCCTCTTTCAGCCGTTCATAGGCTTCCATGCCATTGGAGAAGGAAACCACGTCATAGCCTGCATTTTGTAGCGCCTTGACGAGAAACTTGCGCATATCCTCGTCGTCTTCGGCCAGAAGTATACGGTGCATTTTGCCGTCTTTAAGCTCGTTGATTGTCATACCACTGCCTTTAATAGCCGTTTCCGCATCATTAGACGCCAATTTGGTACGAAAATCGTAAACGCGCCGTTCCTGTTCCGAAAGGCGGATAAAAAAGCCATGTCCGGGATTTCCGGAAACAGCAGCTGTAACCGCACCAGGCGGCGCTAGAGCAGATTTAATAAATTTAAAACCGCAAAACCGCATCACAGCGCTGGACTCCGTTCATGTGGCTTGGCACTCTCAAGTTATAAACGGGGTGGGGTTTCACGTGATCAGGCAGTTGTTCAGCAGAGCAGGAATTCGGTTCGCAATGAGTAAAAGCGACACCGCGGCGACCGAAGACGCCTTCGACAAGCCCTTTGATATTCTGGCGCCGGCGAAACACACCGCCCCGCTGGTTTTCAATTCTCCGCACAGCGGGCGCGTTTATCTCAAGGAGTTTCTTGCAGCCTCCAGGCTAGACCTGCCAAGCCTTCGCCGCTCGGAAGACACCTTCGTGGAGCAGTTGTTCGCGCCGGTTGTCACGCTCGGAGCGCCGCTGATGCACGCGCATTTTCCGCGCGCCTATCTCGATGTGAACCGAGAACCCTATGAGCTTGACCCGGCGCTGATCGCCGAATCCCTGCCGCGCTATGCCAATACCCAGTCGGTCCGCGTTGTCGGCGGTCTCGGCACCATCGCGCGGGTGGTCACCGAATCCGAGGAGATTTACGCCAGTCCCCTGCGCCTGGGCGATGTGCTTGAACGCATCAACCAGCTCTACACGCCTTATCACGCCGCGCTGGACGAACTGATGCAGGACAGCCTGCTGAAATTCGGCATCGCGGTGCTGATCGATTGCCACTCCATGCCCTCAAGCCCGCTCTTTGAAAGCGGCGCCGCGCGCCCGGATTTCGTTCTCGGCGACCGCTTCTCCACATCCTGCAATCCCGAATTCACCCGCCTGACGGCAGAGCACCTCAAATTCATGGGCTATGAAGTGGCTTTCAATAAACCTTATGCGGGCGGCTTTATCACCGAGCATTACGGACGGCCCGCCAAGGGATGCCACGCGCTTCAGATCGAGGTGAACCGTTCCTTGTATATGGACGAAGCGAAATATGAGCGCAGCGCGAACTTCAAGACATTACGCCGCGATATTTCCAGACTGGCCGAAACCATGATCGAGATGGCGCCGGCCCTGTTCGACGTGCCGCGCGCAGCCGCCGAATAGCGATCACCGACTTTTTCAATCGGCGGGAGGGCCCAGCGGGAGGGCAAGAAAAAGGGGCCGCCGGAGTGAACCGGGCGGCCCAAGTCTAAGGGAGGAAACGCCCAAAACTTGGGCAGCGGCATAACATCGATAATGTTGATGCCGCATTGCAACACAATGACCATGCGGCGCACAAATTTCAAGATATTTACCATTGTTAAGAAATTATTCGCAACGGATGGTGCGTATTTGCCACACCGGAAGGGAAAAACGAGTACAACAACCGGTCCTCTGCCCGGACAGGAAAAAGCATACTAGTCTATTGATAATCTTACAGAAATCCTGATTGGAGCGTGACTATTGAGTGTCTCGGTACAGGAAAATTTTAATGCTTATCTGGCTTTTGCGCACAGGTTGGCAGATGTGTCAGCGGCGGCAGTTATGCGACATTTTCGCAATCTTAGTGGCGTGGAGGACAAATCAGACGGCGGCGCATATGACCCTGTGACAACCGCAGATCGTGAAGCGGAACAAGTGATTCGCGCCGAGGTTGTGAATAACTGGCCCGGTCACGGCGTGCGCGGAGAGGAATTCGGCGATGATTCCAGCGCCGCGGAATATTGCTGGCTGGTGGACCCCATCGACGGCACCCGGCCCTTTATCATGGGATTGCCGGTTTGGGGCACATTGATAGCGCTGACTAAGGGCGGCAAACCGGTATTGGGGCTGATGAACCAGCCATTCACCGGCGAGCGTTACTGGAGTGGGGCCGACAGCTCTTTTTACCGTGGCCCTGAAGGTGAGAAATCCATCGCCACGCGCGCCTGCCCGCAGCTCGGCGACGCTATCCTTTCCACCACCAGCCCCGATCTGTTCGAGAGCCCCCGCGACAAGCAACGCTTCGACGCCTTGAGCGAGAAGGTGCGCATGCGCTGGTTCGGCGGTGATTGTTACGCTTATTGCCTGCTGGCCGCGGGCCATATCGACCTGGTGGTCGAGTCAGGGCTCTCGGTCCATGATATCGCTCCACTCATACCCATCATCGAGCGCGCCGGCGGGTGCATCACGAACTGGAGCGGCGGCAAGGCGTCTGACGGGGGGCACGCGGTCGCCTGCGGCGACCCGGCACTCCATGAGGCGGTGCTGAAAGTCCTGACCGGATAGGGCGGTTCATGTTTGGACCCAAGCCACCCACTCATATTGAATCATGCTCCAGGGTGTTCGGCTTATTTCGAAAACGCTCTAATCCCCGCCCGAGACAAACGCATCAAAGGCAGCCCACAGCTGTTCCCGGTAATCGTCCTTCTCCTGCAACAGCTCGTGGCGCGCGCCATTAATGACGATCCGGCTGCCTGCTTTCAGCTGCATGGCCATCTCGTCGATCGCCTGGTTAGACACGATCTTGTCCTCACCCGCCGCCAGCATCAGAACAGGCACGTGCACCTTGGGCGGAAAGCCAAACGAGTTGAGGACTTTCATCGAGGCTACCGCCGCCTGCACCCAGCCAATCGTCGGCGAGCCGAGCCCGAGTGCCGGCGCGGCATCCAGGGTCAACCGGTTGCGCTCATAGCGGTGCCTGTCGGAGGTGAGCAGATTTCCGTCAAAGGGCTTGCCAATTGACACATCGTCCTTCCAGCCCGGAACGTACAGGTCACCAAGCCCCAAGAACACCGACAACTGCGCCAGAACATCGGCGAAGCCAAGCGAAGGCGCACGGCCACCGAGCCGGATCATCGGCGAACTGAACACCATCCGCTCGAACCAGCAATCCCGCCTGCAGCCCGCATGAAGCAGAATATTGGCGCCCATGGAATGGGCAAGGGCATAGTAGGGAGGCGGACAATCCGGCAACACGACCTCGCTCATGAACTCATCGAGGTCTGCATTATATTGCGCAAAGTCCTCTACATGGCCCTTGAATTTATTGCGTAGCGGGCGTGACGAGCCGCCCTGTCCGCGCCAGTCCATGGTGGCCACGGCAAACCCGCGCTGGCGCAAATCGGAGATGGTTTCGAAATATTTCTCGATAAATTCAGTGCGCCCGCCAAACAGGCACACGGTTCCCTTGCGCCCGCGCGCCGGCGGATCCCAGCGGGTGTATCGCAACTGGGTCCCGTCATATGCCGTGATCGTACCCGGCACGGCCCCAGACGGTACGGGATTTCGCGGTATGCCAACGAGAGTCATGAAACGCGCTTGTCTTTATAAAAAATGACGAGGAACCCGGCCAAAACCGGAAAAAGAGAGCCCAGTTATATCAACCATGTCAGCGTCCACAAGCATACGTCCACAAGCATACCGGCCCGATATCGGTTTCCGCTGATATTGAATCTGTATTTTGCCACCTTATATATTAGCCATGCGCACGCCGATACAGGGTGCGCAAATCGCAAGTGAACCTGGCCACAAATGGCGGGTTCCATAACGCATGTTGCTTCACAAGGAGGATATGTGATGAGGCATTTTGACCTGACACCCCTATACCGTTCCACTGTCGGCTTTGACCGGCTTGCTTCGCTGTTCGACACAATCGGGTCGATTGACGGCGATGCTCCGGCCTACCCGCCCTACAATATCGAGCTGATTGGCGAGAACCAGTATCGCATTACCATGGCGATCGCCGGTTTTGCCGAGAAGGATATCGATATCGAGGCCAAGGAAAACTCGCTGACCGTTCGTGGTGAACAGTCCGGCACGAGTGAGAACGAAGAGAGCGAATATCTGCACCGTGGCATCGCCACGCGCACCTTTGAGCGCCGCTTCCAGCTTGAGGAGCATGTCGAGGTGAAAGGCGCCAGCCTTGAGAACGGGCTGCTGCACATCGATCTCGTACGTGAAATCCCCGAGGCCATGAAGCCCCGCACCATTTCTATCAATGGCGGCGGCAAGGACGCCAAGGTGATTGAGAGCAAAGCCAAGTCGTAAGGCTGTAAATTTTCTCTCCAGTCTAAAATGAACGGGCGTTCCTCATGCGGGAGCGCCCGTTTTGCATTGTCACTCAACCCGGCCAGTTGTCGATCTCTATGTCCCGCAGCGCTTCATCAGGATCGAGACCCAGAACACGCGCGTAAAAAGCATATTCGCTTTCCAGAACCTCGATTATTGTTTCTGCGCGGCGGAACCCATGTCCCTCATTGGCAAATTCCCGATAGGCAACCGGTACACCGCGCGTGCGCAATGTCCGCGCCATGGAGCGGGACTGCCCGGGCGGCACAACCTTGTCTTCCAGCCCTTGGAAGAAAATCACCGGACATGTGATTTCATGTGCATGATTGATCGGTGAGCGCTCGGTAAAAACCGCCTCGCAATTCCCTGGCGTGGTGCCCGTGAGGCCATAGAGATATCCGCTTTCGAATTTGTGAGTAATGGCTTGAAGCTGGCCGAGGTCCGCGACGCCGTAAGCGCATGAGCCGGCTAAAAAATGATCAAGCTTCGCCAGCGCCATGAGTACGGTGTAACCGCCCGCGCTGCCCCCGGAGATCAACAACCGCTCCGGGTCTGCTTTTCCGCTTGCCGTCAGATGGCGCACAAGCGCAGCCACGTCAGCTACATCGCGGATGCCCCATTGGCCGTTCAATCTCTCCCGGTATGCGCGGCCATATCCCGCACTGCCTGAGTAATCCAAATCGCAAACGGCAAAGCCCCGGCCTGTCCAGTACTGAACTTTGAGTTTCAGCCCCCGGTCCGCCATGCCCGTCGGCCCGCCATGGACGAAGACGATCAGCGGTGGGCGTTCATCTGCAGGCGCGCTGAAGGATGCATTCGCCGGGGGATAATACAGCGCGCTAAGCTCATCCCTTTCGCTTTCGAAGCGCAGCATCTCAGCCTTCGAAATATCGTCACGGCCAAGACCGGACTCTCCTGCTGAACGCAAAATCTTCAAATCGCCATCCCGCTTGAGCGCAACAACTGCCGGCGCGGCTGTATCGCTGGCGCCGGTGGCGGCAATGCGCTCGCCGAAGGACGCAACAGAGTCGATGCCACGCAAAGCGCAGTCAACGGGCGTCATTTCGCCGTTGTCCACATCAATGAGGGCGAGCCTTGTTTCCCCGGCCTCGATAAAGGCAGCCACTATGCGCGCCGCATCAATCACCGCGTAAGAGCGCATGGCAAAGGCCCATTGAGGGCGCATCAGCTCGGCCTTGTGATCGAGAATGCGCGTAATGTTTCCGCGCTCCCACGCGTGCAGCATGCCGAAGCCGCTTTTATCCCAGACAAATATGAGTTTTCCATCAGGTGACCATTCAGGCTGGAACACCGCGGTCCCGTCGCCCCCGGCAATATGCCGCTCGTCCGTGAGCGAACCATCGCGGGCGATCTTTGAGACATAAAGAGCGGCACTCTCCCACGGCATGTCCGGCAATTCCCAGGACAGCCAGGCGAGCCAGCGCCGGTCAGGGCTGACGCGTGGAGAGGCGTAGAAATCCTTGCCCCCCGTCACAATAACCGGCGGCTCTTCATCGCTGCCGCCCAGAGCGATGGCCGCGAGAAAGTTCTCCGGCTCGTGTGCGCCAGGCCCCGCGCCATGGCGTTCGGCAACGGCAATAAGCCGGTTTCTTGCCGTATCAATGGTCATGTCCGCGAAGCGGGTGCCGGGATCATGGGTCAGCGGCCGCGGATCATCGCCCGGTATTATGGCGTAAATGTCCTGGCTATCGGCATCGACAAAATACACTTGCCTGCCAGCGGCCAGAAATTCACCGCCGCCATATTCGTGGACTTTCGAACGCGCTGAATAGGGAAGCGGGAGCACATCTTCGGCCACACCGCCGTGGCGCAGACGCATGATCACGCCCCTCCCGCCTTCATCGGGACGGCTTTCAGACCAGTATAGACAATCGTCTTGCACCTGCAGCGCCCCGAATCGCAGTGACTTGCCGGCAACCGCTTGCGCCGAGACGGGTGAACGCCAGGTTCCATAGGGTCGTATTGCCGGGGACATGCGCGCTCTATACCCGGTGGGAACTAGGGTCAGGACTCATTAATGGCATCCATTGTGCGAATTGGATTTTGCCGCTGGGCAGACAGAAAGGCGCAGATAACCGTCTGGTTTTCATGCCTTTCTAACGCACTCTGGGGCAAAATCCACCTCGCCCGAAGGGTTTGATCACGATGGCCCGACTGCCTGCAAACAATGCTCGAAAAGGCGAACAGCCTGTTCTTGCGCTCGTTTACCAACATTCGAACCCTCCTGATCAAACACAATTGCATGCCATTAATAAGTCCTGACCTTATACGCGTCGAGACCGCCCGGCGTGTTATGTTAGACTTGCGTCATTCAACACCTTGTGTCGCCATGACAAATCTGGCATTTTGAGCCAGCGATAGGACAGCGTTACTGTCCTTTGCACCCGGAACCCGGTTGAAATGCGGCACATTTCCGCGCAATCGCGGAAAGTCAGAACCGGCAAATTCCAAAGGCGGGCCCTTCAAACCCGCCGGGCATTCGGCACACGGCAAGCGTGCCGGCCGCCGGCTCAACGTCGGCACATAAGGCCCCAGATGCAGTCTTGCACGCACTCTCTCCAGCCAAAAAGGCGCTCCGGAGACGCGCGCGGGCTGCGCCACGGGGATAACGGGACAATGGGTAGGAGCCCTATATGTCGTTGAGGAACACGCGCCAGAGACACGCAAGGCAAGGGCTGTATGATCCGGCCCTGGACCATGACGCATGCGGCGTCGGCTTTGTCGCGCACCTCGAAAACGAAAAATCCCACGATATCGTCGCCAAGGGTATCCAGATTCTGAAAAACCTCGAACATCGCGGCGCCACCGGCGCCGACCCGCGCGCCGGGGATGGGGCGGGCATGCTCGTCCAGATACCGCATGATTTCCTAAGCGGAGAATGCGACGGCCTCGGTTTTGAGCTTCTCGAAGCCGGCCATTACGGGGTCGGGCAGATTTTCATGCCGCAGGACGAAGCCCTGCGCGATCACTGCCGTGAAATCGTGGAGCGGGCGATTTCCGGGGAAGGGCACGCCATGCTGGGCTGGCGCGACGTGCCGGTCGACAATAGCTGCCTTTCGCAACCGGTTATCGAAACCGAGCCGGTACACATGCAGGTGTTCATCGGCCGGCGCGAGGACAGTGCCGATGAGACGCAGTTCGAACGCCACCTTTATCTTTTGCGCAAGGTCATCTCCAACATGATTTTCAAAGAGACCGAAGGGCGCGACAACCGCTTTTATATCGTGTCGATGTCGTGCCGCACGCTCGTTTACAAGGGCATGTTTCTCGCTGACCAGCTTGGGCCTTACTACAAGGATTTATCCGAGCCGCGCTTCGTCTCGGCGCTGGCTCTCGTGCATCAGCGCTTCTCGACCAACACCTTCCCGTCATGGAAGCTGGCGCATCCCTTCCGCATGATCTCCCACAATGGCGAGATCAACACGCTCAGGGGCAACGTCAACTGGATGGCCGCGCGCCAGGCGAGCGTGTCATCGCCCCTGTTCGGAGACGATATCTCGAAGCTTTGGCCGATCTCATATGAAGGCCAGTCGGACACCGCCTGTTTCGACAATGCGCTGGAATTTCTGGTTCGCGGCGGATACTCGCTGGCCCATGCGGCGATGATGCTGATCCCCGAAGCCTGGGCCGGCAATCCGCTGATGGATGAAAAGCGCCGCGCTTTTTATGAATATCACGCGGCCCTCATGGAGCCGTGGGACGGCCCGGCCGGCGTCGCCTTTACCGATGGCCTGCAAATCGGCGCCACACTCGACCGTAACGGTCTGCGCCCGGCGCGCTATTTCGTCACCAGCGACAAGCTGGTGGTCATGGCGTCAGAAGCAGGCGTGCTGCCCGTGCGCGAAGAGACCATCACGCATAAATGGCGGCTCCAGCCCGGCAAGATGCTGCTGATCGATCTGCAAAAGGGCTGCATCATTTCCGATGAGGAAATCAAGGCGGAGCTGGCGGGCTCCCACCCCTATCAGTCGTGGCTCAACCAGGGTCAGATTCATGTACGCGACCTGCCCGATTCCGGCGTGCAGCCGCTGGGCACCAATGTCGCCCTGCTCGACCGGCAGCAAGCCTTTGGCTACACCCAGGAGAGCCTCAAATTCCTGATGGGTCCGATGGCGTATATGGGACAGGAAGCCATCGGCTCCATGGGAACCGACACGCCGATCTCGGCGCTTTCGAGCCGCCCGAAACTGCTGCACACCTACTTCAAGCAAAACTTCGCGCAGGTGACCAACCCGCCGATCGATCCGATCCGCGAAGAGCTGGTCATGTCGCTGGTGAGCTTTATCGGCCCGCGCCCCAACCTGCTCGACCTTGAAGGCACCTCCAAGCTCAAGCGCCTGGAAGTGTCACAGCCCATCCTCAAGAATGACCGGCTGGAAAAAATCCGCATGATCGGCGAGATCGAAGACAATGATTTCCGCACCATCACCCTCGACATTACTTACGACGCCCGGACCGGCGCGGAAGGCATGGAGCCGGCGCTGCGCAAGGTTCGCAATGATGCGGAAAAAGCCGTCGGCGATGGATACAACATCATCATCCTGTCGGACCGGGCGCTCAGCGCCGAGGCGGTTCCCATCCCGTCCCTTCTGGCGACGGCGGCTGTCCACCATCACCTGATCCGCAAGGGGTTGCGCACATTGGTCGGCATTGTCGTGGAAACCGGCGAAGCCAATGAGATAAATCAGTTCTGCACCCTGGCGGGCTATGGAGCCGAGGCGATCAATCCCTATCTGGCGTTTGAAACGCTGGAGGCCATGGCTGACGATGATGATGAAGACCTCACCCGCGAGGAAGCGATCAAGAACTACATCAAGTCCATCGACAAGGGGCTCCTGAAGGTCATGTCCAAGATGGGCATCTCCACCTATCAGTCCTATTGCGGCGCGCAGATTTTCGACGCGGTTGGCCTGCACAGTGATTTCATCGCCAAATATTTCACTGGCACGCACTCCCAGGTGGAAGGCGTCGGGTTCATCGAGATTGCCCGCGAAACCGTTGAGCGCCACCGGCTGGCGTTCTCGGACGCGCCGGTTTACCGCAACGCCCTCGATGTTGGCGGCGAATACGCATTCCGCATCCGCGGTGAATCCCACTCCTGGACCCCCGATACGGTCGCCGACCTGCAGCATGCGGTACGCGGGAACCTGCCGGACAAGTACGCGGAATATGCCAAACGCATCAATGAGCAGGACCGCCAGTATCTGACCATGCGGGGCATGTTCAAAATCAACAGCGCCGAAGAGATGGGGCGCAAGCCTGTTGCAATTGACGAGGTGGAGCCGGCAGCAGAAATCGTCAAGCGCTTTTCCACCGGCGCCATGTCCTTCGGCTCAATCTCGCGCGAAGCCCACACCACCCTGGCCATCGCCATGAACCGGATGAAAGCCAAATCCAACACTGGCGAAGGCGGGGAACAGCAGGACCGTTACGAGCCGATGCCCAATGGCGATTCCATGCGCTCGGCCATCAAGCAGGTGGCATCCGGGCGTTTTGGCGTGACCGCCGAATATCTGGTCAATTCCGACATGATGCAGATCAAGATGGCGCAAGGAGCCAAGCCCGGCGAAGGCGGACAGCTGCCGGGCCACAAGGTGGACGCGGTCATTGCCAAGGTACGCCACTCCACCCCCGGCGTCGGGCTGATTTCACCCCCACCGCATCATGACATCTATTCGATCGAGGACCTGGCGCAGCTGATTTACGATCTGAAGAACGTCAACCCGGCCGGCGATGTCTCCGTCAAGCTTGTGTCCGAGATTGGCGTGGGCACGGTTGCCGCCGGCGTGGCCAAGGCGCGCGCGGATCATGTGACCATCTCAGGCTTTGAAGGCGGCACGGGCGCAAGCCCCCTCACCTCCATCAAGCACGCAGGCAGCCCTTGGGAAATCGGTCTGGCCGAAACCCACCAAACGCTTGTGGAGAACCGCTTGAGAGGCCGCATCGCGGTGCAGGTCGATGGCGGGTTGCGTACCGGGCGCGACGTGATCGTCGGCGCCTTGCTGGGTGCGGATGAGTTCGGTTTCTCGACCGCACCGCTGATTGCCTCGGGCTGCCTGATGATGCGCAAATGTCACCTCAACACCTGCCCCGTCGGCATCGCCACTCAGGACCCCGTGCTGCGCAAACGCTTCACCGGCACACCCGAACACGTCATCAACTATTTCTTCTTCGTAGCCGAAGAGGTGCGCGCGATGATGGCGCTAATGGGCTTCAAGACGTTCAATGAGATGATTGGCCAGACCCAGTGGCTCGACAAGCAGGAGGCCATCGATCACTGGAAAGCCCAAGGGCTCGAATTCACTCGTCTGTTTTACAAACCCGAAATGCCGGACGATGTGGCGCTTTACAATTGCGAGCGCCAGACCCATCACATCGACAAGATTCTCGACCGCAAGTTTATCAGCCAGGCCAGGCCAGCGCTGGAAGATGGCAAGCCGGTCAGAATGGAATTTGAAATCAACAACACCAACCGCACGGCCGGGGCCATGCTGTCGGGTGAAGTGGCCATGCGCCATGGCCATAAAGGATTGCCTGAAGACACGATCCACATCGCTCTCAAAGGCACGGCCGGACAAAGCTTCGGCGCGTGGCTTAGCTCGGGCGTCACGCTCGACCTTGAAGGCGAGGCCAATGACTATGTGGGCAAGGGCCTGTCAGGCGGGCGTATCGTCGTGCGCCCCCCCGCGAACAGCGCCATCGTGCCCGAGGAAAGCATCATCGTCGGCAACACTGTGCTGTATGGCGCCGTCAACGGCGAGTGCTATTTCTGCGGCATCGCGGGCGAGCGCTTTGCCGTGCGCAACTCCGGCGCAGTTGCCGTCGTGGAGGGCACCGGCGATCATGGCTGCGAATATATGACCGGCGGCGTCGTCGTCGTTATCGGCTCCACGGGACGCAACTTTGCCGCCGGCATGTCGGGCGGCATCGCCTATGTGCTGGATGAGACCGGAGATTTCGATCGCCGCTGCAATATGGCGATGGTTGATCTGGAACCGGTGTCGGAGCAGCACGAGCGCATGGAGCGGCTTGCGCATCAGGGGCCGGACCTGCAGAGCCACGGGCTGGTGGATGTCCTGAGCGACATGACGCGCTTCGATTCTGAGCGTCTGCGCCAGCTGATCGAAAACCATCTGCATTACACCGGGTCAGCGCGAGCGAAAAATATCCTGGACGATTGGGATGCTTCTCTGGCCAAATTCCTGAAAATCATGACGGTCGAATATCGCCGCGCGTTGCAGGAAATGACCAAGCATCAAGAAGCCGACACAACGGGCCTGGATGAGCTCGAAATCGGCCTGCGCGAGGGGAAATAGTACTAGCATGGGTAAGGTTACAGGCTTCCTCGAGATCGACCGCCAGGACAGAAAATATCTGCCTGCGGGTGATCGTGTCCGAAACTATGACGAATTCGTCATCCCGCTGGACGATCCGAGCGTGAAACGTCAGGCGGCCCGGTGCATGGATTGCGGCATCCCCTATTGTCATACCGGCTGCCCGGTCAACAACCAGATCCCCGACTGGAACGATCTCGTCTATAACGACGACTGGGAAGAGGCCGCGCGCAACCTGTATTCGACCAACAACTTCCCCGAGATTACCGGCCGCATCTGCCCAGCGCCCTGCGAGGAGGCCTGTACGCTCAACATCGAAGACGTACCTGTTTCCATCAAGACCATCGAGTGCGCCGTTGCCGACAGGGCATTGGAGCGCGGGTGGATTGTCCCCATTCTGCCCGAAGAGAAAACCGGCAAGCGCGTCGCAATCGTCGGGTCGGGCCCGGCCGGCATGGCCGCTGCGCAACAGCTGGCCCGCGCCGGGCACGAGGCGCATGTTTTTGAGAAGCACGCCAAGCCCGGCGGCTTGCTGCGTTACGGTATTCCCGACTTCAAGATGGAAAAGAAACTTATCGACGCCCGCGCCGAACAGATGGAAGCCGAAGGCGTCACCTTCCACACCGGCGTCAATGTGGGCGTGGATATGTCCGTGGAGACCCTTGAGAAGAACCACGACGCGGTGTTGCTTGCGGGCGGTTCCGAACACCCCCGCGATTTGCCGGTTGAGGGCCGGGACCATGAAGGCGTGCATTTCGCCATGGACTTCCTGTCACAGCAGAATCGCCGCGTTTCCGGCGAGCCCCTGGGCAGTATTGAACCCATACTGGCGACCGGCAAGCACGTGCTGGTGATCGGCGGCGGTGATACGGGCTCGGACTGTATCGGCACGTCATTCCGGCAGGGCGCGATTTCCGTAACCCAGCTTGAAATCATGCCAAAGCCCCCCGAGCACGAGGACAAGTCCATGGTCTGGCCGCACTGGCCGTTGAAAATGAGGACGTCTTCCAGCCAGGCGGAAGGGGCGGAGCGCGACTGGAGCGTGATGACCACCAAACTCACCGGCAAAAACGGCAAGCTTCAAAAGCTGCATTGCGTGCGGATGGACGATGAGATGAAGCGCGTTGAGGGTAGCGACTTCGCGCTCAATGCCGAACTCGTGCTTCTGGCAATGGGCTTCGTGCACCCGGTGCATGAAGGCATGATCGAAGCGCTCAAGGTGGAGCTTGACCCGCGCGGCAATGTGCTCGCCGATGAAATCAGCTACCAGACTTCGCGGGAAAAAGTGTTTGCCGCCGGCGATATGCGCCGCGGCCAGTCGCTCGTCGTCTGGGCCATCCGCGAGGGCCGACAGGCCGCCCACTCCATCGATGCCTTTCTGATGGGCTCGAGCGACCTGCCGCGTTAGCACTCTGCCCCCGGCAAACGCCCCTTCATCACCGTTTTGATCAATATCAACTCATGGTCCGTTTGTGCGCTATACTGACATGAGTAGACATGCGTGAAGGAAAGGCCGCCTCATGGACATACCCCTGCAAGTGAATTTCCGGAACATGGAACCCTCACCGTCTGTTGAAACGCGCGTGCGCGAAAAGGCTAAAAAGCTGGAGAAGTATTTTCACCATCTCACCTCCTGCCGGGTGGTGGTCGAGGCGCCGCACCGCCATCACCACAAGGGCAAGATCTATCATATCAGGATCGAGATGGGCGTACCGCGCATATCCGAACTCGTGGTCAGCAACGAGCGGGAAGAAAACCACGCCCACGAGGATGTGTACGTCGCCATCCGCGATGCCTTCAAGACAGCCGAGCGGCAATTGCGCGACTTTGCCAGCCGGATGGAAGGCAAGAAGGGCCGCCACCTCCCCCCCGACCCGAGCGCGTGAATTAGGCCGCGTTTGTCAGGGGAGCTTGTCGACCGAAGCCCGCATGACCGGCCCGGCCGGTTTTGCAATCCTGGGTTCGACCGGCTGCGGGCGCTCGGGCTCCTCGGGTAATTTCGCCGGAACCACTTTCGGCTGTGTCCGGGGCGCCTCTGGGTTTTCAGCTGTCGTGAGATCAAGGCCGAAGGTCAGATCCTGCCAGCGCGCCTCCCGAACAAGGGCAACGGACCCGCGGATGTGATCCACAACCCGCGTCACCTGCTTTTCCTGCATCATTTCGTGCCATTTCTCGCTGGCGAGGATCAGTTCCGGCCCAACCGGATTGTTGGCCAAACCTTGAGTGTAGTTCACCAGAGCGCCGGAGTTGAACGTGGCCAGGATACCGCCCGCGAGAATAAGCGCCAGAAAGACCCGGCGGCGATTGTTTGATGTGTCGGTTGTCGCTTCGGCCGGCATCGACACAAAGCCCTCATTGGCCTTTTTGAACGCCAGGACCTCACGTTCCTGGGCTTGCAGCTTTTTGCGGAATTCCAACGCGAACGACATTTTGCTTACTCTCATCGACTAGAACTGAAAATAGATGAACGGGGCGACACCCTCCGGCGCGACCGACTGGATCAGCAGGATGCCAAAGCCCAGCAGGAACCCCAGACCGATAGACCCGACCCCTTCCAGCGCCTTGGCCGTGCGTATCACGAGTCCGCGCGGCAGGAAGTGTGCGCCAAGCGACGCGGCAACCATCAGCACGAGGAAGGGAGAGGTGAACTGGCCGGGCTGCGACCAGTTGGCCAGCCCCTGAACATAGCTGAGCGCGAATTCAAGATTCTCGGCCCGGAAGAAAATCCACGCCAGGCAGACAATGTGAAAGGTCACGAGCACGCCGAACGTCCGGCTCATAAACCCGCCGCGTTCGCTGCGCTCTGGCGGCATCATGGCGCCCGAACCATATCCGGCAACAGCCATGGCGGGGGCGGGTATCGGAGCCGTCCTGAAGCTCAGGACGAGGCGTTCAGCAGCAAGCGATGTGCCGTGAATGAGGCCCCATATGACGAAGGTCCACGCCGCGCCGTGCCAGATGCCGCCCAGCACCATGGTGAGGAACAGATTGCGGTAGGTGAGAAAGCTGCCCCCTCTCCCGCCGCCGAGCGGCTTGTAGAGATAGTCGCGCAGCCATTGCGACAAGGAAATGTGCCAGCGCCGCCAGAACTCCCTCAGCGACACCGCCCGGTAAGGCTGGTTGAAATTCCACCTGAAGCGGTACCCCAGCAGCGCCGCGACGCCGATGGCGATATCGCTGTAACCGGAGAAGTCGCAATAGATCTGCACCGCGTAGGCGTAGATGGCGAGCGCCAGGTCGGGCCCGGCATACATCGAGGGATCGAAGAACACCTGGTCCACAAGCTCGCCCGCCAGGTAATTGGCGATCACCATCTTCTTGAACAGCCCAAGCAGGATGAGCAAGATACCAAGGCTCACCAGCGAGCGGTTCAGCCTCGGTTCCGCCTTGAGCTGGGGCAGGAAATCAGCCGCGCGGACAATCGGGCCAGCGACGAGCTGTGGAAAGAAGGAGATGTAGAGGAATACATCAAGGGGTGAATCAACCGCCTCGATCTGACGCCGGTAAACATCGCTCACATAGGAGATGCCCTGGAATGTGAAGAAGGAGATGCCGACGGGCAAAATAATTTCCAGGAACGGCAGGTCGCGCTCAAGTCCGGCTGTTTGGAGCATCTCCGCCAGCTGGTCCAGGAAGAAGCCGTAATATTTGAAGAAGCCGAGGATGGCGAGATTGAGCACCACCGCCACACCCAGCAGCAGCTTGCGTTCGCGCTCATTCGCGCTCATTCCGATGAGCCGGCCCGCCACATAGTTGATCAGCGAGCTTCCCGCGAGCAGCGCCGTGAAACGCCAGTCCCAATAGCCATAGAAGAAATATGACGCACCGAGCAGGAACACCTTGCGCGGCTCGGGCCGGTGGCGCATTTCCCAGCTGATGCCGAACACGACCAGGAAGAACAGCGCAAAATCGAGTGTTGGAAACAGCATCAGCCTTACTCGGTACCCTACTCACTTAATGACAGGCCAGCACTGGCCTGCACTGTCCTTGCCCGCCTAACGGCTGGCCAGCCTCACATGGGCATCATAGCCCGCCATCACGTCTTTGAAGAACGCAGCCGCCGACCGCTTCGCGCCTGCCGATCTCAAATGCACATGGTCGCTTGCCGCGAGTGGCGGCTGGGTTTGTGTCCATGCATGTATGCCGCATGGGCCATTCATCACCCACGACCAGTCCCAAAAGTATGCGCCGTGTGTTTGCGCCACGCGCCTGAGAGAAGCGCGCACAAGGGCGAGCTTCGGTGGCGCATGCCAGCGCGCCAGCTGTTTGGATCTGGATTTTTTCAAACGGGCATAATCGCGCACCTCGTCCCCGCTCAGTGCCCGGCACGGCGCTGAGGATGCCGCGTCCTTGTCCCTGGCGCGCGCGAAACGCGGAAAACGTGCGCTGTCCAGCGGGCCGAGAATAAGAACACTCGCCTGCGGGGCATGTTTCTTCAGCCGCGCCACCAGGGCCGTGACGCGCGCCTCATAGGCTTGCGGGTCCAGATCGTCGTTGAAACCCTCATTGGTGCCGTATCCCAGCACGATCAGGGACGGTTTGAGATGTACCAGTTCATCTTCCACGAATGATTTGTCCCACCGCCCCGGGGTGTCGGCGGTGGCGCCGGGGATGCCGAAATTGACGTAACGCAGGCCCGGCCTGTTCTGCCCCACGGCCCAGGACGTGATCGAGACCGTGCCCTTGTCCTTCGTCACCACGTTGAGTTCGCGCCCCTTGCGCTCGATACGCACGCGCTTGATGCTCTTTTCAGCAGCGCCCGTTGCGACGCTGCGCCGCACACCGCCGAAAGTTACCTCTACCTCGCCGCCTCGCGGCTGGGTCAGAAATGACACTTCGGCCCATTCGAAAGCCCCCTCCTGGCTGGTGAGGCTCAGACGCGCCCCCTCCTCGCGCGTATTCAGGCTGACACCGCTCAACCCGTAGACGCCGGGATCGTTCCTGAAGCTGTTGGCGACTTTCCACTTGCCCTTGCGTTCGAAGGAGACACCGCGCGCCTTGTAATAGGGAAACGGGAACCCCGGCATCATCATGCCGCGGCCCGCATTGCCAAAACGCGCCTGGAACAACGCCCGCAGATCACCAGAGAAATTGTCAGCCGCGATATGGCTGTCCCCCAGATGCAGGATGGTGACAGGCTCGCGGTCCAGCCCCGACTGGAGAGCGGCCAGGGCGCGGTAAAATTTTGCCAGGGGCACACCGCCGTGAAGTGCATGATTTGCCACCGCACGCGCCTCGGCCAGGGACCTGCGAGGACGGGCTTCCGATGCCAGCAAACGGTCGCCCTTCATGGAGCGGTCGATCTGCTCATTGATTGTGGGGAATTTGCCAGAGCCACTTTCCGCCTGGCGCTTGTCACCCTCCCCATCGAGACATCCCGCCAGGGCGAGCGACATCAGGGGAACAAATATCCATGTTCCGTATCGGGGAGCGCGAGCAGGCTGGTACGCCTCTGCGCTGTTGGCAATTCTCTGGCACCGCATCTTACGCTTCACACACCGCACACTAGAAAGACGAAAAAAATCCTGTTTCGTTCAACCTCTCGGCCATTTGAAATCATCCGCACGGCCCGGCTTTGCCTGCAATTTCTCACCCTTGATGAGCACTCGGAAATAAGGTCGTTGCGACAGCGGCAGACGCCGCTGGGCCGCCGCCAGGTTGCTGTCGCTGATCGGTGAAATCGACGCGAGCGCCGTGACGCCGCTGTCGAGTTCCCGGGCAATCACCTCGCCTTGCGGCGTATAATTTGTGCCGAGCGTGCTCAGCGCGGCCTGCGAAATCTTCGGCCGCGGCAGCAAGATACCGGCAACCGTGCTGTCGGCGGAGGGCAGCGCAATGACGGTTTCGGAAATTCCGGGGTCACGATTGACAACAACGCGTTTGGCCACTGCTTTTTTTTGCGCTTTGACTTTGGGCGCCGGCCGGCCGGCTAGTTTTTTAGGCTTGTCCAGGTTCGACTGGCGCTGGGATATTTTCTGTGGGGGCCCCTTGCGGCGTATGGCGCGGGTCTGTTCGGTTTCGTTGCCGGCCAGCGGAATGTTGCGCTCGGAACGCGCCTGACGCATGTCGCGCCGGATTTCCCGCTCCACGAAATGGGCAAGCTTGCGGTAGCCGCGAATGGTGAAATGCACACCATCGCCTGCGCGCAGGCGGCCCACCTGGCCATTCAGATCAGGACCAAATGCGCTGTAACGGCCAAACTGGTCGGCAAAGCCGTTCCAGGTATCGACGAACTTCACGCCGTTTATGAATGCGCGCTCGCGGAAAATCTCGTTCATCACCTGCATCTGATTATTGTGCTTGGCCGAGCGCATGATGGGCAGGCCGACCCAGTAGACGGCCGCGTTCGACTTCTTGAGGCGCTTGATGAAGCGGTCGATACGCTTGGAGTAGACGTCGCGCCATTCAGCCGAGTCGATCTTGTACCACTTCTTTGCTTTGCCCTTCCGAATGGGCTGCATGTCGTTGGCACCGACCATGATGACGGCGATATGCACCTTCTCGATGCTGAGAATGCCCGAAAGACGCTTGTTCCAATCGAAATAATCGGTGCGCACGAACCCGGTTGAGACCCGCGACTTTTTCACGACGTCGATATTTCCGTCCGGCCTGAAGGCGCGGTAAAGGCCGGCCCAGATGCCATCGCCCAGCGAATCTCCGAACACGTAGAGCCGGTAGCGGTTCGCTTCGGGAAACGGCGTCATATAGCTGTTTGAAAAATGCATGAGCCCTTGCGCCTGGGCCACGGGAAGGATTACGGCAAGCCCTGCAAGAAACAGGGCAAGCACCGCCGTTATTTGCAGGAATTTCTGAACCATACTCAGGCGCTGCGTATACACATTACTGGGCATTACTTCTTCGGCCTCCCTCTGGCCGTACGCGACATCACGGTGCGGGATAGTGCTATCGAGTCCTGGCGAATTCACCAATTCACATATGCTCCAATTGGTGCCCGATAATGCTTTCCAAACCATGAATTTCTGTCCCGTTGTGACAAAATGTTATGGCGCTGTGATGGCACGGCCAAGTTATCCACAGAGGGACATGGCCTGTATATTCACCCACCACGCTGCAAATGTTTCAGGACAACGGTGCTTGGATACCCGTCCACGGCCATGCCGTTTGCCTTCTGATAGGCGCGCACCGCGGCGCGCGTTCGCGACCCGAGCACGCCGTCAACCTCGCCCTTCAGCAGCCCGCGCGCCGCAAGCAGGCGCTGCAACTCAAAGCGTTCGGTGCGTGCCAGCGGCAGATATTCCACCGGCCAGGGCCTGGCGAACCCGCCCGCGCCGGGGTCACGGATCCGGTCAGCCAGATGTCCCACCGCAAGCCCATAGGCGGTGGCATTGTTGTAGCGCAGGATGGAGTGGAAATTATTGATGACGGCGAATGCCGGCCCCTTGGCGCCGGCGGGAAGAATAATTGCCGCGCGATCACCGGGCCGGGGAAAGTCTTTGCCTTTGGCGCGCAGCACCCCCAGCCCCTGCCATTGCTCAAGCGTCTTCACGCGCTTGCGCCCGGTAAGCGCGTAATTAAAGCCCTTGGGTAAAACCACCTCGTAGCCCCAGGTCTCGCCGGAACGCCATTTGGAGACTTTGAGATAGTTGGCGGTCGAGGCCAGCGCATCGGGTATCGATCCCCAGATATTGCGCTTGCCATCACCGGTGAAATCAACCGCATGTGCATTATAGGTGGTCGGGATGAACTGGGTGTGTCCCATGGCGCCGGCCCACGAGCCTGTCATCCGGGCGGGCGTGATATCACCGCGCTGGAGGATTTGCAGGGCTGCCAGGAGCTGGACACGGCCATATTTTTTTCGCGAGCCCTGAAAGCCGAGCGTGGCCAGCGAACGGATGACGCTATCCTTGCCCATGAACGAGCCGTAGCTCGTCTCCATGCCCCAGATGGCGAGCACGATATAGCGGTCCACGCCGGTGCGCGCCTCGATCTTGCGCAACAGCCGGGGGTATTTGCGCGCCATCTTGCGGCCATTCTCTATACGCCTGGGTGAGACGGCGCCCTCCAGATATTTCCAAATCGGCTTGACGAATTCGGGCTGATGTTCGGCGCGTTTCAGCACCTCCGGGTCGGGCGAGACGCCCTTGAAGGCGCGGCGAAACATTTTTTTCGAGACGCCTTTCTTCTTCGCCTGCGGCCACAGCTTATCGACCCAGCGCTCGAACGCCGCGCTGGCGGCAGCGGCAGGTGACGCACCCGGCAGACCCTGTAAAGCCACAGCGATGAGCGTCAGGGTAAGAATATATGAGAGAACTCGTGGTGCCATGCGCATGGGTCTCATGTCATTGCTTGCCCGAATCAATCGCGGGAGACTATCAGCCCTCAGGAGCGGGGCCTAGCGGTGGCGAGGCGACCCAATGGAGAAGGAGACGGCCTGACAGCATGTCAGGTTGCAATGCCGTACGGCGTCCGCAAAATGGACAGGGGTCTGGTTCGTCGTATAAATTCTTGAAAAAATGGCGCCAAGAATCGGCACGCTCAGGTGCAGCAGATGTGGCAGATGCAGTTAAGTGAGAAACGCATGTCTCCCTCAAATATTCAAATTATTGAGCGCCTGCCCGCAATTCAGACCGGATGTGCGGCATGAGAGTCATCACCATGATGATCGTCACGCTCGTGACGGGGGTTGCCGCCATTGGCGCATGGGTGATGCTGGGACCGGGAATACCCGCCATTTTCAGCGGAGGAGGTGACCCGGCGAAAAATATCACCCGCAAGCGAGACGCGCGAAGATCAGCGCCTTATATAACGCTGGTGCCCGCGGTGACCTTGCCGGAAAAAATTGCATCGGCGCCGCCGGCGGCCCCATCGCCACCGGCGAAACCCGAGCCTCCGCAAGCGCCGGCTGCCCCCCCTGCCACCAAACCCCGGATGGCGGCAAAACCAAAACCTGCCGCAAAACCCTCGCCGATTGCCAAGCAAGCTCTCGAAGCCCTGGTGGAGGAACGGCCCAAGCGCGAACCATTGCCCAAGTTGAAATCATTGATTAAGCCGCGACCCAAGCCGGAACCGTTAGCGGCGTCAAATCCGCAAACAGCGGCACAGGCAGTCCCTGAACCCAAGCCTGAGCCCAAGCCTGAGCCCAAGCCTGAGAAAAAACGCCAGCCAGCATCGCAAGTGAAGCTGAAACCTTCGGCTCGGGCAGTTCCTCAACCCAAGACTGAGAAAAAACGCCAACCCGCGGCACTGGTGAAACCCAAACCTGCGGCGCCGGCCGCCACGCCGGCGCCATCCCCGCCTGCTTCACCTGCATCTGCCCCGGCCAAGGAGCCCGGCAAAAGCACGAAAAAAAGACGCCAGTTAACATACGAGGTCGAGACCAGCCGTCAGGCCGCAGAGCAGGAGAAGCAGCAGTCATTATCCGCGGGTGAGACGGTGCGTTTCCGGCGGGTCATCCCGCAAGGGACGGGCAGGCTCAAGGCCGACGAGACGATTATCGTACTGGCGGGCATCGACTCGCTCAGCGCCAAAGCCAAATGCAAGTATGCATCCGGCAAGAGCTGGGATTGCGGCAGGTGGGGCAAATATGCCCTGAGGCGCTTCATTCGGGGCCGCGCCGTCGTTTGCAACCTGGTCGAGGAAATCTCGGAAACCGAGGTTTCGGGCCACTGCAAGGTCGCGGGCAAGGACATCAACGAATGGGTGGTACGGCGTGGCTGGGGGCAGCCCTCGGCTGACAACGCCACCGCATATGCCGCCTCGCTCTCCGCCGCCAAGAAAGACAAGTTGGGGCTGTGGAGCGACGAGCCCAAGAGCGCCCCTCAGCCCAGGAACGCCCTTCAGCCCGCGAACACCCCTGAGGCCCAGAACCAATCAGATCCGGTTCGGAGCCAATCAAACCCTAGCAATTCGGGTCGCTGATACAGGATCTCAAGGCCTGTCGCATATCATCGCCATAGACGCCGTCGATTTTGCCGCGATAATGCCCCTTGTCCCAAAGATAGCTTTGCGCATTCAGGACAACGGTCCGGCCACCGAGTTCATAGCGCTTTTCAAAATTTTCCAACGCCAGATCCACCTCTCCATTTTTCGCATAGACACGTCCGCGTAGATTATACGCATCCTTATCCTTCGGGTTTAACCGAATGGCCTCTGAATAGTCTCTTACGGCTTTGGCTAAATGACCTTCTTTTTCATTCGAGAGCCCCCTGTCCTTGTATGTTTGTGCATCAGCGGGGCGGAGCTTGATTGCGGCATCGAAGTCCGCAATGGCGCTGGAATGGTCGCCTCTCTCCGCCAGGGCCTGGCCGCGATTGCGATATGCGTAGGCCAAATCGGGGGCATGGCCCAGGGCGGTGTTACAGTCCGCGATCGCATCATCTATCCGGCCGCGCCGTAAAAATGCAGCACACCGGCCGGCAAAGGCTTCAGCAAATTCCGGTGCCAGCTTGATAGCTTTTTCAAAGTCCGAAATCGCCCGGCTTATAAGACCGATGCCCAGGCTGGCACGGCCTCTTCCATTCAGGGCTTCGGCATCGGAAGGATTGATATTCAGCGCTGAATCAAAATCGGTCGTGGCCCCGTGATACTGGTCATACTCCAGCTTGAGCTTGCCCTTGTTGTAGAAGGCCGCATTGTAATTCGGACGCAGATCCAAGGCGTGGTTATAGTCATCGATAGCCGCTTTCACGTCCTTGAGATCGGCGTGTATATTGCCCCGGTTCAGATAGGCGTCCGCATCATCGGAACTGCCCTTCAAGACAAAATCATAATCCGCCAGGGCAAGTTTGTTCTGCCAGTTGCCGGCATATGCCTTGGCCCTGTTATAGCGAATTTGCCGGAGCTTCGGATTGAGCTTGATCGCTTCGCTGAAATTCTTGATTGCAGACTCAAATTCCCCCTGGTGGGAAAGTGCATTGCCGCGATTGTTGTAAGCGATGCTCAGATTGGTGGACGATTCGCGGCCCTGTTTGATGATGGCCGAGCATCCGTCGATCGCCTGTGCGGTATCATTGCCCGTGCATTTGGCCCAGTTTTCCGAAAGGGCATTTGCGAAACCGGCGCTCGCGGTCAAAATCCCTGTTGCAAGAATGAAATGTTTCACAAATGCTCGCCTCAAAACCGGTTTTCATACCGCCCGGCTATACATGTTCCCAAGAACATGGCCCCGGATATTATCGCACGCCTCACCCATTTTGCCTGCACACGAATTTTATCTTGGAGCGTTTCGACGGGTCGGTTCCCACCTGGCCGCGCTCCGCGACCGGCTTGCCCTCCGCCTCGCGCAGTTCCACATAGAAGGGCAAATCCGGCCCGTCCTTGCCGCCCGCGTCGTTCGACATCACATAACCGCACACATGAACGCCGGTCAGCGAAGCATTACGGGTCGCGGTCACGGCTTTGAGTTGCGCGTCGCTATTTTCAACCATCTTCCTGACGCCGTCCTCGACAACCTTGTTTTGCGCCTGGGTAAGAGCGACACGGGCAACGCCCTCCTGGCTCGTTGATGCCGGACGATTGCCGCCACCCGCGCAACCGCCCAGCACCAGCACCATCGCGGCAACTGTCAGAATTGCGGTCTGTGGACGGCGCGTCATCGAGGTCAGTTCTGCAGCGGGGGCGCGGATTTCAGCAGTGAGCGCGGCGGATAGCATGTCACCTTGTGACCCAGCTTCTGCTGCCATTTTCCGATGGCCGAGCGGGTTTTGGAACCAATCAATCCGTCGACCTTGCCCGCATCGAACCCGGCTTGCGTGCTCGCCGTTTGCAGCCGTTTCATTTCCTCGCGGCTGAAGCTTTGAACCCGCGACCAGCCGCTCTCGAAATTCCCGGCAAAGCGAATACGGTCGGCCACATGGCCCACATAGAGCGCGTAGAGGTCTGCCTTGTTGTAGGCGCGGAACACCTCGAAATTATCCAGCACCAGAAATGCAGGACCAAGCGTCCCTGCGGGCGCCATCAGATGGACCATTTCCGTCAACCGGTCAGGGCGGAATTTGCGATCAAATGTGCGGGTAATCCCCAGATCAAGCCACGCCTTGAGTGGCTGCGTATTGGTGATGCCTTCCAGGGTGCAATCGAAGCCGTCGGGCAGGCGCACCTCATAGCCCCAGGCCTTGCCCTTCTGCCAGCCATTATGCTTGAGGAAATTCGCCGTTGACGCCAGCGCGTCGGGGATGGTGCCCCAGATGTCGCGCCGTCCGTCGCCGTTGAAGTCCACCGCGTAATTCCGGAAGTCGCTAGGCAGGAACTGCGTGTGGCCCATGGCGCCGGCCCAGGAGCTGCGCATACCCTCGCGCGTAATATGGCCCTCCTGCAGGATACCGAGCGCCAGCAGAAGTTCCTCGCGGAACTTTTGCGTGCGCCGCCCCATAAAGGCCTGCGTGGTGAGCGCGCGCACCGCATAATGGGGCAGCTTGGCCTTGCCGTAAGCGGTCTCGCGGCCCCAGATGGCCAGCACGATCTGGCTCTCGACGCCATATTGTTTCTCGATCGCCTTGAGGGTGTCCTTCCAGCGAACGTGATTTTCACGGCCCAGCTTGGTGACATAGGCCAGTCCTTTGGTGGGGAAATAACGCGCCGGGCGGTCAAACTCGGCCTGCTGTTTCTGGCGGTCCTTTTTTTCCGCCCTCGGACGGGCGGGTTGTCCCTCGCCCAAATCGGGCGGCGCGAGGTCCGGCAGCTTCCAGTCGAGTTTCACGCCCTTCATGGCGCGGGTGAAGGTTTCACCGGAAATTCCCTTGGAAATGGCCTCGGCCCGAAGTCCCTCGAGCCACTCACCAAAGCGCAGATCGACCGCTGCGCGGTACGCGGCCGTTCCGCTCTTCGCGCTGGCGGTTGGGGCGAGCGTGAACAACACAAGCGCGCACGCGGCCCAGATGCTCATTTTTCTTTTCATCGGGGGTGAAAGTTGCGCGAGTGCGGCGCGTATTTCAAGTGCGGAATTGATCGGCGAGTGAACTCAGGCCCTTGGCGAGCGGTATTCTCAAGAGGCCTGCTTCATCATGCAAAGATGCTTCTCCCACTCAAAGGCGTGCGCGACGATGGTCTCCAGATCGTCATATTCGGGCTTCCATCCCAGCAGTTCGGGCAGGAGCCTGGCATCCGAGACGAGATCGGCGGGATCACCCGCTCGGCGTTCGCCCATCTGAACCTTGAAATGGGTTTTCGATATTTTTTTGACTGCCTCGATAACTTCCAGAACCGAAAAACCGTGCCCATATCCTGCATTCAGGACTTGCGATTTGCCGCCGTCGCGCAAATACTCAAGTGCGGCCGAATGGGCCCGCGCCAGGTCGCAGACGTGAATATAGTCGCGCACGCAAGTGCCGTCCGGGGTGGGATAGTCCATGCCGAAGACTTCAAGACAGGGGCGCTGGCCCAGCGACGTCTGTACCGCAACCTTGATGAGATGCGTTGCATTTGGCGTGGACTGGCCGCAGCGTCCCTTCGGGTCGGCGCCAGCCACGTTGAAATAGCGCAACGCCACATAGTTGAAATCATGAGCCGAGGCGCAATCGCGCAGCATGATCTCGGTCATCATCTTCGATGACCCGTAAGGCGAGATCGGCGACATGGATGTTTGTTCGTTGATCGGGCTCGTCTCGGGCATGCCATAGACTGCGGCGGTGGAAGAGAAGATAAATTTCTTCACGCCGTTATAGACGGCGCAGGCGATGAGATCGCGCGATTTCACTGTGTTGTTGTGATAGTAGCCGAGCGGGTCGGTGACGGAATCCGGCACGACGATCGAACCGGCGAAGTGAATGATGGCCTTCACCGAGTAATCTTGGATGATCGACGCCACAAGCTTCTGGTTGCAGATATCGCCAGTGACAAACGGCACATCGCCCGGAATGGCCCAGCTGTGCCCGGTCGATAAATTGTCAAGAACCACGAGCCGCTGGCCCGTATCGCGCAGCTCGTGCACCATGTGGCTGCCGATATAACCTGCGCCGCCCGTAACCAGAACACTCATGAATATGACCCGCCTGACCCGCAAATAAGTATTTCGCAACTCCCGAGTGATAAGGCATAGAGGTTTAATGAGCGTAAGGACGGCAGATACACTGCTTTCTTGGTAACCAAATGGTGACCCGATGACCGCACCGATCCGTAAGGCCGTATTCCCTGTTGCCGGGCTTGGCACCCGTTTTCTACCCGCAACCAAGGCAATGCCGAAGGAAATGCTGACCGTTGTCGACAAGCCCGTCATCCAGCATGTGGTGGATGAGGCGCGCGCCGCGGGCATTGAGCATTTCATCTTCGTCACCGGGCGCAACAAGGGCGTTATCGAGGATCATTTCGACAGGCAGATCGAGCTGGAACAAACGCTCAGGGATCGCGGCAAGGAAGATGAACTCAAACGCCTGTCCGCGGGACTGCCGGGCCCGGACCAGATCAGCTTCACCCGCCAGCAGGAGCCACTCGGGCTTGGCCACGCGGTGTGGTGCGCGCGCGACCTGGTCGGGGATGAACC
The DNA here is from genome assembly GCA_964194535.1 of uncultured Alphaproteobacteria bacterium. Lineage (GTDB taxonomy): Bacteria > Pseudomonadota > Alphaproteobacteria > Rhizobiales > Methyloligellaceae > UBA2767. The sequence goes on from CAXMMX010000073.1 coordinate 33,699, forward strand.
CTTCGCCCTGCTGCTGCCGGACGTACTGGTCCAGTCTGATGGCAAGACCTGTCTGGGTCAGTTGTTGGAGGTCTATGAACAAACCGGGGGGAACGTGGTGGCGGTTGAAGAGGTCCCCGAAGAAAGTACCCATCAATATGGCATCGTCGATATTGAACGCTCAGAAGGGCGCAGCCACCGGATTAAAGGGATGGTTGAAAAACCCGCGCCCGGGACCGCGCCCTCAAATCTTGTCATCATGGGTCGCTATCTGCTGCAGCCGGAAATTTTTGATATTCTTGATGCGAAAGAGCGCGGCGCAGGTGGAGAGATTCAGATCACCGACGCCATGATCAAACTGCGTCAGAGCCAGACTTTCACAGCGGTGGAATATGAGGGCAGGAGCTTCGACTGCGGCTCAAAGCTCGGATTCCAAACAGCCAATACAAGCTTCGCACTCCAGCGTGCCGATTTGCGCGATGCCCTTCTTGAGGAACTTCGGAAAATGATTTGAGGTGTCTTTACCGCCTCACGCGCACGCCGAATCGGACTTCATTGACAGAGTAGTTGTCAGCAGAATCGTCTTCGATGTTCTTCTCGTAGTCGTAACCAGCGGTGAGCGCTACAGAGCGAGAGATAAAGTATTCGCCGGTGAGGCCCAGCTGCCATGTTTGATCGAGCTCGCCGGCCCCGGAATCCTCATCATGTTCATAGCCCAATGACGCTCCAAGCACGATGTGCCGGCGCGGGCGATGTTCAACCGAAACGGTTGCCGCAGTGACAAGCGATCCGGTGGAATCGGCATCGATTGATTCATCTATATAAGAGGACGCGTCAAATTGCAGGGTTGTCAGACCGGTGACTTGCCATTCCAGGGCCGCGTTCACTATCAGCCCGTCCAGGTCTTCAAGCAAGGTATCGTCGGGCTTTTGAATGGCATAGCCGGCACTCACCTCGCCGGTCAGCTTGCCCGTGAGCTGAAAGGACAACCCGCCCTGCATGTCGTAGCCCTTGGAGCTATTCAGCCTGCCATTGCGGTTGACCACTTCATCGAATTCGCGCTCATTAACGCTGGTCTCGATAAAGGCGGCGACATCGGGGCGGAATTCGTAAGCGACACGCCCGGTCAGGCGGCGTTCGGTAAAATCCCGGTCGGCATTATTTTCGACTGTTCCGTCAATGAGAATGCTCTCGCCATATGCCTCCTCCTCGATTTCGCCCCGCAAGGTCAGCGAAACACGGTTAAAGGCGTGATTGCCTTCGAGCGACACATCACGATTGCGTATCTTCGGCCGCTCAACCGTACCTGTGGGAAGATCATTGGAGGATCGATCCTCGAGATACTCGGTGTAATTTGCATCCGCCACCAGATTGGTCCTGTGGCGGATATCGAATTGACCCGCGACACCCGCGGAGAAGGTCTTGTCTTCTTCAGTCTGAAAACGATCGTGGTAGCTGCGTAGAGCACGCGTCGTAAACTCAAGCGAATGGCGGCTCCAGTCGGACCGGATAGCCAGAGAGGGGGCAAGCTCAACAGACCAGTCGCCTTCCTTAACGACGGCGGACTGGAAAACATTATCGGTATAGACGGTATCGGCGGTGACTTCGGGAAACAGCAGGAAGCTCCCCGCCCGTATGCCGAGCGCCGCATATGGGTCTTCCTCTATATTTTGATCCAGAGCCGTTTCATCCACCGCGTCGGGGTCGCGCAGCTGTTGGTCCCTCAATATAGCATTCCGGTTCAATTCATCGCCGGGCTGCCTGCGTATATTGTCTGGATTGGCTGTGTCCGTGTCAGGTAATGCGGCGCGCAAACCATCAGCGCCAATCAGACCCTGCCCGGCATTACCTGCCTCAATGTCGCGATCAGGACCCAGGATCCCTCGCAGACCGTTGAGTTCCAAATCTTCTGCATCCCAGTCCAGTTCAGCGTCCGGATCCTGCGGCTGATTGAGCAGGCCCGCGCCCTGTCCCCATGCAGGCATGGGGACAAATGCCGCCGCTGCCAGAGCTGCGAGCAAGAAGGGTACGAACTGGATTTTCCTCAGGCGCGGCACGTGGGCACCACCTCGAACAGCATGAATTCACGGCACCCTTGCGGGACCATGCAAATACGCACTACCGTTGTCGGGGTGAGCCTAAGGCGAACACGGTTAAGGATGCGTTTACCATAACCTGAGGAAGCCGTATTATCCTGTGGAAAGCAGTATTAAAAGGCCCCGTTTTCTCGGGGTTTCCCAGCAAAGAGAGATTGCCTCATATTGCCTAGTATTGCCCTGTGTTGGCGTTTTGGGTGGCAATTTGGGTGGCAAATGCACTCATCATATTTCACGGCGTCCGCATCCTTTCACCAGCAGAAAAGGGCCAGCGCGAAGCTGACCCTCTTGTGCTATGCTCAGCCCAAGTGCCCAGGGGTGGACTTTCTCCACTCGCGAGGAAACTGGGCATGGCGGGCGCTCCTGTTTGCTCCTTGTCACCCCAAGGTCCTTGAGCGCCCGCACCTTTTCCCCATAAGAAAAGGGCCAGCGCAATGCTGACCCTACTTCTTCGGCTTCCACTCCCGCGCTAGTCGCTGGGCTTCGGCTAACTGGGCGGGGTTGCATCGGTGGTTTGCTGGCGCTATCTGACACCCGTCTCCTTGGCACCGCTACTGCTTTTTTTGAAGACCAGGCGGCAGGGATTCCGTTTGCCATCCCTGCTTGTTACCGTTCTCAAAGCCTGGCGGCACCATCTGCTCATCCCAGCCCTGTTTCTTGCCTTGCGTCCAGCCAGGTGGTGGTGTCCAGCCACCACCCTGAATGCCTTGCCCCTGGGATGTCCCCGTGGAAAATGATGGCCCTTTGCCCTGATTGCCCTTCGGCCCCTTCGGCCCTTTCGCCTCAGTGGCAGTAGCAGAGAAGAACACCATTCCAGCCATGAAAGAGGTCAACAAGTGCCGACTGATTGACATTCGAATCTCCTTCCATGCGATTACCATCCAAGCGCCGGATCGTAGCATTTTATTAACCATGATTGGGCGTAATACACTCAGCTTATGTATGGAGTATGATTATGCCCGCACCAGTTGGCGTTGGAAATATCACGGGGGCACACCACGCCTTCAAAGGTCGCCCTCAACACGATTCTACAAATGCAGAAGCCGTCAACGGAAAAAGTGCGGACAGCCCTGCACACAAGGCAAGGGTAAGGGTGGCAATTGAGGCGGTGGAACTTGGCGAAGCACCGCCCGCCAACCTGCATGGCAAGGTCACATCGGCCATAGCGCGCGGAATCGATGTTTCCAGCCTGCTTGTCCTTCAATCCGCTGAGCTATCTGATGACGAAATTGCGGAAGATGTCTCTGCTCCTGACTCAGAAGAAGATGTCTCCGCTCCTGTATCAGATGCCGAAGAGGGTTCCGCCCCGACATCGGATAGTCAAGG
>CAXMMX010000074.1:0-5537 GCA_964194535.1 uncultured Alphaproteobacteria bacterium
TCATTACTTTTCTGTAGCCTGTGGCAGAATTGCCCCATTGCAGGGCCGAATGCGCCGTCGCAAATGTCCGCTTTGGGTCATAAGCAGACATTGAGCATGGTCGCGATGTATGTCCGCTTTGCCCCCGAAAGCGCACATCGCCTTTTGGCTATTCTCGAACGTAAAACGGCTTCTCCCGGCACGTCCGCTTTCGGGGCATGAGCGGACATTCCCCCCTAATCCCCATCCATCCGCAGCGCGGCGATAAACGCATCCTGCGGGATATCCACCTTGCCGAACTGGCGCATGCGTTTCTTGCCCGCTTTTTGCTTGTCGAGCAGTTTGCGTTTGCGCGTCACGTCGCCGCCATAGCATTTCGCCGTCACGTCCTTGCGCAGCGCGCCGATGGTTTCGCGGGCGATGACCTTGCCGCCCAGCGCCGCCTGAATCGGGATCTTGAACATGTGCCGGGGGATGAGGTCTTTGAGGCGTTCACACAGAGCGCGCCCGCGTGACTCCGCCCGGTCCCGGTGCACCACCATAGAGAGCGCGTCCACCGGTTCGCCATTGACGAGGATCGACATGCGCACCAGATCGCCCTGGGCATAGTCTGTGAGCGCATAGTCGTACGAGGCATAGCCGCGCGAGATCGATTTCAGCCGGTCGTAGAAATCAAACACCACCTCGTTCAGCGGCAACTCGTAGACGGCCATGGCGCGCGTGCCCGCATAGGTGAGCTCGCTCTGGCGCCCGCGCCGGTCCTCGCACAGCTTGAGCACGGAGCCGAGATATTCATCGGGCACCAGGATCGTCGCCTTGATCCACGGCTCTTCCATATGGTCGATCTTCACCGGGTCCGGCATGTCGGCGGGGTTGTGCAGCTCGTCCACGGTGCCGTCGGTGAGATGCAGCCGGTAGATAACGCTAGGGGCCGTGGTGACGAGATCGATGTCGAATTCGCGCTCCAGGCGCTCGCGGATGATCTCCAGGTGAAGCAGGCCCAGAAACCCGCAGCGGAAGCCGAAGCCGAGCGCGGCGGATGTTTCCATCTCGTAGGAGAAGCTGGCGTCATTGAGCCGGAGCCGGGCGACTGCCTCGCGCAAATCCTCAAAGTCGGCCGCGTCCGCCGGGAACAGGCCGCAAAAGACAACCGGTTGCGCCGGCTTGAAGCCGGGCAGGGCCTGCGCGCACGGCATCTTGTTGTCGGTCACCGTGTCGCCGACGCGGGTATCGGCGACCTGCTTGATGGCCGCGGTGAAGAAACCGATCTCGCCCGCATGCAGCACGCCGGTCAAATCCTGCTTGGGGCGGAAGATGCCGACCCGGTCAACGAGATGTACCGCGTCCGTGGACATCAGCTTGACCTTCTGGCCCTTGCGCAAGGTGCCGTCGATAACGCGCACCAGCACCACCACGCCGAGATACGGGTCGTACCAGCTGTCCACCAGCATGGCTTTGAGCGGCGCGTCCACGTCTCCCTCAGGCGCGGGCAAGCGCGTGACGATGGCTTCGAGCACACCCTCGATGCCCTGTCCGGTCTTGGCGGAAATCTCAACCGCATCAGACGCATCAAGGCCTATCACGTCCTCGATCTGCCGGCGCACCTGGTCCGGTTCGGCCGCGGGCAGATCGATCTTGTTGAGCACCGGCACGATCTCGTGGTCGACGTCGAGCGCGTGGTAGACATTTGCCAGCGTCTGCGCCTCGACGCCCTGGCTCGCATCGACCACCAGCAGCGAGCCCTCGCAGGCGGCGAGGCTCCGGTTCACCTCGTAGGCGAAGTCCACATGGCCCGGCGTATCTATCAGGTTGAGCGCATAGGCCTCGCCGTTCTTGGCGGTGTAGTCGAGATGCACGGTCTGCGCCTTGATGGTGATGCCGCGCTCGCGCTCAAGCTCCATGCTGTCCAGCACCTGCTCTTTCATCTCTCGCGGGCTCAAGCCCCCGCAATGCTGGATCATGCGGTCGGCGAGCGTCGATTTGCCGTGGTCGATATGCGCAATGATCGAGAAGTTGCGGATGTGCGACAGCGGTGTGGTTTTCGCGGTGCTCATGGAAGCGCTCAATAGCACCGGTGCCGCGGACGCGCAAAGGCGTAAATGAAGAAGTTCAAACCCGAACGCCTGTACCGTTTACGTTATCCAACAGCGCATAAAGATATTGGTGATTGCGACTTTCAAGGGTAGCATTGAATTCGAGGTGGCTATCACATGGCAATCATGGAGAAAACCCATGTTGAAGAAAACCATTATCGCAGTTGCCGCACTCGGTTTTGTAGGTTCGGTCGCTTTGACGCCATCCGCGCCTGCTGAAGCATTTTTCTTCTGCGCGCAAAATTCCAAAAATGCTCAGAGTGAAAGGTGTTTGTCGCAAGCGCAGCGCCGGGCTGATCGAAAGGCCAAATGGGCTGACTTCTGGCAATCCCTGCGCATCAAGCCCCGAAGGAATCGCGGCTAGACCTTTTCTTGGTCAAAAATTACGGCCAAACAAAAACGACCAGGCGAATTTGCCTGGTCGTTGCTGTTTCGTGTGAATGCCGGGTTGACACTCACGCGGCGGCCACCTGTTCCAGGAACTCATCAACCGTTCTGTTAATCTTCTCGGCCTGGCTGGCGAGGCTCGAAGAGGCGTGTCTGATTGAGCTTGAATACGGGTGTTTCGTCCACATTACCTGGCCCGCACCCTTATATTACGTGCTGCCATGTCTTAGATATAACTACGAATTCATCCCGGAACTGACCGTGGATTCATTTTAGGAGGTCTTCAATGTTCGGTTTTGATATTTTCGTTCTCGTTGTCGTCGTGCTGATCGTGGCCACGATCATTGCCGGCGTGAAGACGGTGCCGCAGGGCTACAACTATACGGTCGAGCGTTTCGGGCGTTTTACGCGCTCGCTGACCCCCGGCCTTGGGATCATCATCCCCTATATCGACCGGATCGGGCACAAGATGAACATGATGGAGCTGGTGCTCTCCGTTCCCAGCCAGGAGATTATCACCAAGGATAACGCCATGGTGCAGGTCGACGGGGTCGCCTTCTACCAGGTTCTCGACGCGGCGCAGGCGAGCTACGAGGTCAACAATCTGGAGAATGCGATCCTGAATTTGACCATGACGAATATCCGTACGGTAATGGGCTCGATGGATTTGGACGAGTTGCTGTCCCAGCGCGATGAAATCAACCACCGGCTGCTCAAGGTTGTCGATGACGCGACGCAGACCTGGGGCGTGAAGGTGACGCGCGTGGAGATCAAGGACATCAATCCTCCGTCCGATCTGGTCGAGGCCATGGGCCGGCAAATGAAGGCGGAACGCGACAAGCGCGCGGAAATCCTGATAGCAGAGGGCGAGAGGCAATCGGAAATTCTCAAAGCCGAAGGCGATAAACAGTCGCAGATCCTTGCCGCCGAGGGCCGGCGCGAGGCTGCTTTCAAGGATGCCGAAGCGCGCGAGCGTCAAGCCGAAGCCGAAGCCAAGGCGACCCAGATGGTGTCCGATGCCATCGCCTCGGGAAATATTCAGGCCATCAATTATTTCGTTGCCAACAATTATATCGATGCCCTGAAGGAGCTGGCGACATCCCCCAACCAGAAAGTGCTGATGATGCCGCTCGAGGCCGCATCCGTGATCGGTGCGGTGGGCGGCATCGCAGAATTGACCCGCGAAGCCTTTGGTGACGGGGATTCAGGCGGTGGCAAATCGTCCCGCGGTTCGGTGCCCAGATCAAAGAGCTAATGGGAAGGCCATACTCACCATGAACGAAGTATCCTCATTGTTCTTGAGCCTTGGCGCCTGGAACTGGCTTATACTCGCCGGGCTGTTCCTGGTTCTTGAGCTTCTGGCGCCGGGCATATTCCTGATCTGGTTCGGCATAGCCGCGGGAATTGTCGGTGCGCTGGCGCTCCTGTTCGACGTGGCATGGCAATGGCAACTGATACTGTTCGCCGCCCTGTCACTGGCGGCGGTTTTGACCGCGCGTAAATTCCTTCGCACCGATGATGCACAACGCGATCGCCCGCTTCTCAATCGCCGCGCACAGCAGCATGTGGGAAAATCCTATCTGGTCTCGGACGCCATCGAGAACGGTCGCGGCAAAGTCAAGATCGGCGATACGCTGTGGCGCGCGGAAGGTCCCGATGCGGCGCAAGGCACGCGCGTGAAGGTGATCGGCACTGACGGCGCCACGCTCATGGTCGAGCCTGAATAAGGCCAGGGCTAACGGCTAACGCATTTTCGAATACTTCCACGCCACCCGCTCTAACGCCGTTTTCTGATGGCCTCGGGCTTGTGGTCTACCGGGAAGGGCGGTGCTTCCGACATCACCAGAATGGATATACGCCGGTTCGATGCCAGGAACGGATCTTCTGGGAACAGCGGTTCAGCGTCAGCGCGGCCGGTGACTGAATGGAAACGGTCGTGGGGCAAGCCGTTCTCGGCGAGAATGCGGCGCGCGGCCTTGGCCCGGTCGGCGGACAAATCCCACAATGTATAGCCCGGTTTGTTGTAGAGCCGGGCAGCATCCGTATGACCCGTGATCTGAATACGGTTTGGCAACCCCTTCAACACCGGCGCCATCTTCGCCAGCAGTTTTCTCGTACGCTCATAGAGCTTGACCGATCCTCGCGGGAACATGGAACGGCCTTCCTGGTCGACCAGCTGGATGTGCAGCCCCTCCGGCGTCTCCTCGACCTGAATATTGTTGGAAAGTTCGGTTATTTCGGGCAGCTCCCGCCATGCCTGGCGCAATGATGCGGCAGCGACGGCAAAATGGCGTGGCAGCTCGATATTGGTCTTTTCAATATCGTGGGTATTGGCTTCCGGGCCCTGCTTGCGCCGCAGATCGTGGCTCTTCTCGGCAAAGTCGGAGTCCATCTCGCGCCCAACAGGCGAAACCCGTTTTACAAAGTCGCGTATTGGCGAGCCTTCCTTCTCGATCATGCCGGCCTTGCGTTCCTCATATTTGATACCGAACGCCTCGCGCATGGAGCCCGCAACAACCTGGAGCTTTTCCTTGTCCTGGATCGAAAATGAAATAATCAAAACGAAGAACACCACAAGGATCATCATCAGGTCAGCGAACGTAACCATCCAATCGGGGACACCACCATTGGGAGTCTTGGGTTTTCTGGCCATTGATGTATCCGCTTATTGCCTGGTTCGGCACCCAGTGCCTTTATTTAAGTTGCCGCAGCCAGCTCGGTTTCCGCCAATTGCGCACGCGCCTTATCGGGCAGATAGGCGTGTAACATTTCGCGGATGAGGCTCGGGTTCTTTCCCGCGCTTAGCTGCATTACGCCGTCGATGGTCAGTGTCTGGGCGACTTCGACAAGCTTGCCCTTGGTGGAGAGTTTGTCGGCAATGGGCAGCGCGATCAGGTTGGCGATCAACGCGCCATAGAGCGTCGTCAGCAAGGCGATAGCCATGGCCGGTCCAATGGTGGAGGGGTCTTCCATGTTGCTCAACATCTGTACCAGCCCGACGATGGTGCCGATCATCCCGAATGCCGGGGCGGCATCGCCAATCGCCTTGTAGATGCGCTGGCCTTCATCGAGGCGTTC
>CAXMMX010000075.1:0-20829 GCA_964194535.1 uncultured Alphaproteobacteria bacterium
AAATCCGCCGCGAAGTGCTGTTCGTACCACCCTCCATGTCAGGTCTCGATCTGTTGCTCAGGATGCAAGCAACTCATATTCATCTGGCGTTGGTGGTGGATGAATATGGCGGAACCGACGGGCTTGTTTCGATTGAGGACCTTGTTGAAGAGATCGTTGGTGAAATCGAGGATGAGCACGACCGGAGCGATGCGCCTCTTATTGTTGACGATGTTGAAGCAGGCCTGATTGCCGATGCCCGCGTGCCCATCGAAGATCTGGAGGAGCGCCTGGGCTTTTTACTGCTGCCCTCGGACAGAGAAGAAGATGTGGATACGCTCGGCGGCCTGGTATTTACGCTGGCCGGGCGTGTGCCGGTGCGCGGCGAGCTGGTGCGCCATGACAGCGGGCTTGAATTCGAGGTGCTGGACGCCGATGCCCGGCGCATCAAGAAACTGAAAATTCACCGCAACAGCGCCACCGGCCAGTCTTGAACCAAAGACCAAGGATCCGGACCCTTATTTTCATGCAGCGCCTCGTCCTCACCTTGAGCAATTTGTCGGGTTGGCGCGCGATGGGGGCCGCTTTTTTTGCCGGCGCCGCTTCGGTGCTTGCCATGGCGCCGTACCATTTCTGGCCGGTGATGCTGGCGACTTTCCCTGTTCTGGTGTGGCTTCTGGACGGGTGCTTTTCCTCTGCTGGCAGAAGCTGGCGTGTTTCGAGGGATGAACTCACAGCCGCGGCAAGGGTCGGCTGGGCGTTCGGCTTTGGATATTTCCTCGCCGGACTCTACTGGATCGGGCATGCCTTTCTGGTCGAGGCAGACATATTCGCCTGGCTGCTGCCTGTCGCAGTCACATTGATGCCTGCGGGGCTGGCGCTTTTTTTCGCGGCCGCGGCGGTGATTGCAGGCCCCATGTGGCGGCCTGGCCCGGCGCGCCTCTTCGCGCTTGCAATTTCGCTGGGTGTGAGCGAGTGGCTGCGCGGGGAAATCCTGACTGGCTTTCCCTGGAATGTGCCTGGCTACGCGCTCACAGGAACGGACGCCATGATGCAATGGGCGTCGGTGTTCGGTGTGAATGGCCTGACGCTGTTTGCGGTGCTGATATTTTCATCTCCAGCCGCGGTTTGGGCCGTGGACGGGATGCGCGCGTCCTCCAGTGCAAAACGTTTTGGCACTCCCATCCTCATGGCGCTTGTCCTCGCCAGCGGAACATTGTGGGGGCATTTGCGGTTGCAGGCGCACGACACCCAGTTTGTCAACGGCGTTCGTCTCCGGCTTGTGCAGCCGAGCATTCCGCAAAAAGATAAATGGAAACCGGAAAACCGTGCGGCGATTTTTCAGAAACATTTACGTGTGAGCCGCAAGGGGGCAGCGGACGGGAAAATCAAAGGTGTGACCCATCTCATCTGGCCGGAATCCGCGCTTCCCTTCCTGCTTGAGGAGACGCCCGAGGCGCTGAATGCCATATCCGCCATGATGCCTTCAGGCTCCGTGTTTATCACCGGCGCGGCGCGGGCGAAAAGAGAACGCAAAGCCGCTGGCGGGCAAACGGACCGTGTGCACGTTTTCAATTCCCTGTTCGTCATGGACGATATGTCGCAACTGCTCGCCCGGTACGACAAGGTGCACCTGGTGCCGTTTGGAGAATATCTTCCATTCCAGGATGCGCTGGAGTCGATCGGGCTCGAACAACTCGCCCGGTTGCGCGGCGGTTTTTCTGCAGGCAGCGGTTTCCGGCTGATGGTTGCGCCCAATATTCCGCCGTTTATCGCGCTTATTTGTTACGAAATCATCTTCCCGGGCGCCATACGCGAGATTGGCCCCACGCCAGGGTGGATGCTGAACCTGACCAATGATGCCTGGTTTGGAGATAGCGCCGGTCCACACCAGCATTTTCATCACGCACGTATACGTGCAGTTGAACAAGGCCTACCACTGGTACGTGCAGCAAATAATGGTATAACAGCTGTCGTAGACTCACTTGGCCGTATCGTTGCCAGATTGCCTCGTAATGCATCCACTGCACTGGACAGCGGATTGCCGCGCGCCGCACCAAGCAACGTATTTGTGAATTGGGGCGGTTACATATTTCTCATGCTGTTGATCATTTTGGTTTCAGCATGGCGTTTCTTGGGAAAAGACTGATTTGCCGGGTGTTTATTAGCTATATAGGTGGCATGCTCAATGGACTTGATAGAACGTTCAATTATATCAACGACATCCCGGGCCGATGCCATCTTGACGATGCCAGTGTCAGTCCATAAAAGTGATTCATATGTCAGAATCACTTTTAAACACTGATTGGTAATGTCAGATGCAAAAGGACACTGATTGGATATAGTCGATGGATAAGATCGAGGTTATTTCTGGGGCTGACAAGTCACTTGTAAATAAAAAGAAAAGTCCAAATCCTGTCGATATTCATGTCGGAAGCCGTGTGAGATTACGCCGCATGCTTGTCGGGTTTAGCCAGGAAAAGCTGGGCGGCAGCATGGGTTTAACTTTCCAGCAAATCCAGAAATACGAGAAAGGCGTCAACAGGATCGGTGCAAGTCGCCTGTTTAAGCTATCGCAAGTGCTTGATGTGCCCGTTCAGTTCTTTTTCGAAGGCATGCCGTCTGCGGAGATATCTACCAATCTCGGGATGGCGGAGCGGGACACTGCTGCTTTTCTGTATGAATTTCTGAACACACGTGACGGTCTGGAGCTCAACCGGGCCTTTATCAAGGTAACAGATTCCAGTGTGCGCAGATCGATCATCGATCTGGTCCGCTCGCTTGGACGCAGCAACAATTCGGGCTAGCGGCACGGGCTAAAGTTACGCTCGCTTGACGCGGCCTTCAAAGGTTGCAAGAAAGCCGAACTTCCAGAACAACCGCTTTGCGTATTGGGGGGGCCGTGACCCGAGAAAGTTATTTGTTCACCAGTGAGTCTGTGTCCGAGGGACACCCTGACAAGATTTGCGACCGAATTTCCGATTCAATTGTCGATCTGTATCTCAAGGCCGACCCGCTATCCCGCGTCGCTGTTGAGACGCTGACCACGACCAACCTCATCGTCCTGGCTGGTGAGACGCGCGGCCCAGCCGAGGTTACCGCAGAGGTGATGGAGGATGCTGCGCGCCGGTGCGTGCGCGAGATCGGCTATGAGCAGGACGGCTTCCATTGGAAGAATGCGGAAGTGAATGTTCATGTGCATGAGCAGTCGGTCGATATCGCCAAGGGCGTTGATTCAAGCGAGGATCAGGACAAGGACGAAGGCGCGGGCGATCAGGGCATCATGTTCGGCTATGCCTGCAATGAGACCGAGCCGCTTATGCCGGCGCCCATTCTTTACTCCCACCGCATTCTGCAGGAGATGGCCAAAGCCCGCCACGCCGGTACGACACCGGAGCTGGGGCCGGACTCCAAGAGCCAGATCACGCTCAAATATGAAAACGGCAAGCCTGTAGGAGCAAATTCGGTTGTGGTCTCAACCCAGCATAGCGAGGACGCGTCGCTCGAGAAGGTGCGCGAGATCGTGCGCGGCTTTGTCGAACAGGTCTTGCCTGAGGGCTGGATGTGCCCGGAGGAAGAATTCTACGTCAACCCGACAGGACGCTTTGTCATTGGCGGGCCGGACGGGGATGCGGGCCTCACGGGCCGCAAGATCATTGTCGATACCTATGGCGGCGCGGCGCCTCATGGCGGTGGCGCTTTCTCGGGCAAGGACCCGAGCAAGGTGGACCGTTCAGCCGCCTATGCCACGCGTTATGCGGCCAAGAATATCGTGGCAGCCGGTCTGGCGGACAGATGTGCGCTTCAGGTCGCCTATGCCATCGGCGTGGCCAAGCCGCTGTCGATTTATGTCGATACATATGGAACCGGCAAGCTCGATGATCGGAAAATTGAAGGCATCGTGTCCGAGGTGATGGATTTGAGCCCACGCGGCATCCGTGAACATCTCCAGCTGAACCGGCCAATCTACGAACGCTCTGCGGCTTATGGACATTTCGGGCGTCAGCCGGACAATGATGGCGGCTTCTCCTGGGAAAAACTTGACCTGGTTGAGTCCTTAAATTCAGCTTTGAGCTGACGCGCCGCGCCTTGCGCGCGCGCCTTTGTGATGCCATTCAGGGCCATGTCCACGGGCAGTGACCATATCACCATACGCACCTATGGGCGGCGCAAGGGGCACTCTCTCAGCCCGAGAAAGCTGCGCCTGGTGGATACGCTGTTGCCTGGGCTGCGTCTCGATTTGAGCGCGCCCGCGCCATCGCCCCTCACAAGCATCTTTACATCCCCGGTCTCTCGGGTCTGGCTGGAGATTGGTTTTGGCGGGGGTGAGCATCTTGCAGCGCAGGCTGAAAGCAATCCGGATATCGGCGTTATCGGTTGCGAACCCTTCATCAACGGCGTGGCCAAGCTGTTATGCGAAATTGACGCGCGCAATCTCACCAATATCCGTATCTGGGACGACGATGCCCGGGATGTTCTTGACTGGCTTGAGGATGGGTCGGTGGAGCGCGTATTCGTGCTCTTTCCAGACCCTTGGCCAAAAAAGCGCCACCAGAAGCGCCGGCTCATCTCACCTGGAACGCTTGAAACTCTGGCACGTGTAATGAAGCCGGGTGCGGAGCTGCGGATCGCCAGTGACATTGGCGACTATGTGCGCGCCAGCCTTGAAGTGGTGTTTGCAGGCGATGGGTTCGAGTGGCAGGCGAAGCGCCCCGGAGATTGGCGTGAGCGCCCTGCCGACTGGCCGCCCACCCGCTATGAGAAAAAGGCGCTGAGAGAAGGGCGAAAAGGCCACTATCTGATTTTCAGGCGCGTTTAGCCTTCGCTAACAGGCATCGCAAATAGGTTGCGAGATTGCTTGAACCTCACGAAAAACAGCGTATATTAGAGGCAACTCAGGATTGGTAGTTGATCAGGAGTGGGCCCACCGGTCCGCTCTTTTTGTTTATGTGGCGCATGGCGCGGCGCGGTTTTAGAAATACCGTTAGCGCATGGGTGTATTCGACAATAATTATGGATGAGCGTTTTACGCGGGAAACCGGTCAGGCAGCCGGCATTGCCGAACTTGCCAAGCCGGTTTTGCAGGAACTTGGATTTGATCTGGTGCGGGTGCGGCTTTCCGGGCAGGACGGCACCACCGTTCAGATCATGTTCGAGCGCCCGGAGGGTCAGGTGACGATCGAGGATTGCACGCAGCTCAGCCGCAGATTGTCGCCCGTGTTCGACGCATATGACCCGATGCCGGGAGGATACAATCTTGAGGTGTCCTCGCCGGGGATGAACAGACCGCTGGTGCGCCCAAGGGATTTTGTGAACTGGACCGGGCATCAGGCCAAGGTGGAGTTGAAGGAGCTGGTTGACGGGCGCCGCCGCTTCAAGGGCGAGATCGAAGGGTTTGAAGAGGGTGAGTTGCGCCTGATAGTTGAACTGGATGGCTATGATAAACCGCAGACCATCGGCCTCAGCGTCGATCTGATCGAAGAGGCGAACTTGACGGTAAATGACGCGGCCATAAAGAAGGCGCTGGCGAAGAAACCGGTGAAATAGGATATCAACGCGCCAAACCCTCGGATGAGGGCGGCGCAAAAGACGAAGATTATCTGGAGGCTTTTGATGACTCAGATAGGTGTCAGCGCAAACAAGCTGGAATTGCTGCAGATCGCAGATTCGGTCGCGCGTGAGAAATCGATCGATCGCATGATCGTTATTGCGGCAATGGAAGACGCGATCCAGAAGGCGGCGAAGTCCCGTTATGGCTCCGATAATGAGATTCGCGCCGAGATCGACAGCGAAACGGGTGAAATCCAACTCACCCGGTTGCTGGAAATTGTCGATACCGTAACAATGGAAGCGACGCAGATTTCACTGAAAGAAGCGCGCAAGCGCAACAAGGCGGCGGAGCTGAGCGACTATATAGCGGAAGATTTGCCCCCTCTCGATTTCGGCCGTGTTGCCGCGCAGAACGCCAAGCAGGTGATTGTTCAGAAGGTCCGCGAGGCTGAGCGCGAGCGCCAGTTCGAGGAATATAAGGACCGTATCGGCGAGGTTGTGAATGGCATCGTCAAGCGTGTCGAATATGGCAACATCATTGTCGATCTGGGACGCGGTGAAGCCATTGTACGGCGCGACGAGGCGCTACCGCGGGAGAATTTCCGCTATGGCGACCGCATCCGCGCCTACATTTATGACATACGCCGCGAGCAACGCGGGCCGCAGATTTTCCTCTCTCGCACGCGCTCTGAATTCATGGCCAAACTGTTCGCCCAGGAAGTGCCGGAGATCTACGACTCCATCGTGGAGATCAAGTCGGTGGCCCGGGATCCGGGCAGCCGCGCCAAGATCGCGGTGCTTTCCAATGATTCGGCCATCGATCCGGTGGGCGCGTGCGTCGGCATGCGCGGCAGCCGCGTGCAGGCGGTGGTGAACGAGCTTCAGGGCGAGAAAATCGACATCATCCAGTGGTCTCCCGATGCCGCGACCTTCATCGTCAACGGTCTTGCGCCCGCCGAAGTGGTAAAAGTCGTGCTGGACGAGGAAGCTGAGCGCATCGAGGTCGTGGTGCCCGATACGCAGCTCTCCCTCGCCATTGGCCGTCGCGGGCAGAATGTGCGCCTCGCCTCGCAGCTTACCGGCTGGGATATCGATATCCTCACCGAAGCTGAAGAGTCCGAACGCCGTCAGAGTGAGTTCGCCGAACGCTCCAAATTGTTCATGGAGACGCTAGACGTCGACGAGGTGATCGCCCAGCTTCTTGCTTCTGAAGGCTTTTCCTCGGTGGAGGAGGCCGCTTTTGTTGAGATTGCCGAGATCGCAAATATCGAAGGCTTCGACGAGGAAACTGCCCAGGAAATCCAGACGCGTGCGCGCGAATTTCTTGAGCGCCGCGAGCAGGAGCTCGATGCCAAGCGTAAGAAACTCGGCGTGGAGGACCAGCTGCTGGAACTTGACGGCATGACGCTTGAGATGCTGGTGAAGCTGGGTGAGAACGAAATAAAGACAATGGAGGACTTCGCCGGCTGTGCATCGGACGATCTTGTTGGCTGGCATGAAAAGGTGGATGGCGAATCGGTTCGCCAGCCGGGCTTCTTCGATGATTTCAATATTGCGCGCCCCGATGCTGAAGCCATGATCATTACGGCGCGCGTCAAGGCAGGCTGGATTGCCGAAGAAGACTTGCAAAGCGACGCTGAAGGCGAAGAAGGAGAAGCAGAGGCGGAAGTTGAGGCTTCAGACGACGCCCAGGTGGAACCGGTTGAAAAGACTGAAGCCAAGCCAGCGGGTGAAGACACAGACAAGAGCGCGGACGCGTAAGCGTGCCGTCTCGGGAATACAGATTTGGAGCAGGCCGGAATGGTGAGGAGTTTGCAAGGCGAAAAATGCCAGAGCGAGCGGCAATGCGCCGTTACACGCCTGCGTCTTGCGTCCGATGAGCTATTACGGTTTGCGCTCGATCCCGATGGGTTTGCCGTTCCTGATCTGAAAGCCAAATTGCCCGGGCGTGGTGTCTGGATAACCTGTACCCGTGAAATCGTTGAAAAAGCGATCGCCTTACATGTCTTTGACAGAGGGTTTCGCAAGCCGGTACAAACAGCAGATGGCTTGGCCGATCAGGTGGAAATCCTGCTGGAACGCGATGCCCAGCAGCGCATGGCCCTGGCCAACAAGGCGGGACTTGTAGTGTGCGGCTTTGATAAGGTTTCGAAGCTGCTGAAAAGCGCTGGCGGAGCTTACGTGGTACATGCCAACGACGCATCTCCCGATGGATGCAGAAAGCTGGATCGCCTGCTGACGGCCAATGAGAACGGGACGGCAACAACAGGCGCAATATTAAGCGGCCTTAACTGTGAGCAATTGAGTTTGGCATTGGGCCGGCCAAATGTGATACATGCTGCACTGAAGCAGGGTGCGGCGAGCCGGAAATTCATATCGGCAATTGCGCGTCTGGAGAAATTTCGGGCTGGTAGCGCAGTCACTGCGGCTGCTTGAGCCGCTTAAAGCACAAGACGCACGGAAAACGTATGAGCGAGACAAAAGAGACCGGCGACAAGACGATACGCGGATCACACACCATGACGCTTAATCTCAAGCGGACCGTGGATGCTGGCCACGTGCGTCAGAATTTCTCTCATGGCCGGTCGAAATCCGTCCTGGTCGAGAAAAAGAAAAAGCGCACCATCACCTCAGCTGATGACGTCGAGGCGGAAGCAGCCGCGGCGTCAGAGGCGAAGGAGCAGACAAATGATGATCTGCGCAACCTTTCCACTGAGGAAAAGGATGCCCGCTCACGCGCTTTGAGCGAAGCGAAAATACGCAACGCAGATGAAAAAGAGCTCTTTGAGCGAGAGGAAGAGGAGCGCAAGACGGCCGAAACCAAGAAGAAGGCAGAGGCCCCCGCCGAACCGGTTGAAACCGAAAAGACCGCGCCTGCAACCGATATTGATGCGGAAGCCAAGGCCGAAGCACAGCGCAAGGCAGAGGAAACCGGCAGCCGGAGGCGGCCTGATGCGAGTGAAGTTACGAAGCAGAGAGAGCGTACCGAAGCACGCCCCAAAAAGGGTCGCGAGGAAACGCGCCCAACCAAACGCAAGGGTGGTCAGCAGCGTGTACGCGGCAAGCTCACCATTACAAACGCTCTTGACGATGAGCAGCGTCAGCGCTCTTTGGCCTCACTGCGCCGCCGTCAGGAACGCCAGAAGAAAAAGTCCACCGGATCGGCCGACATCCAGGGCAAGATTTCCCGCGAAGTCACGATACCCGAAGCGATTACCATTCAGGATCTGGCTAACCGGATGGCCGAGCGCTCCGTGGACATTATCAAGTCGCTGATCAGTCAGGGACAGATGCATCAGGCAGGTGATGTGATCGACGCCGATTCAGCCCAGCTGATAGCCGAGGAGTTCGGCCATACCGTGAAGCGCGTGTCCGCGGCCGATGTCGAAGCAGGCTTCATTGGCGAAGAAGACGATCCCAAATCAATGGCGCCGCGTGCACCGGTGGTGACCGTCATGGGCCATGTGGACCACGGCAAGACGTCGCTGCTGGATGCCATCCGCCAGGCCAATGTGGTATCCGGTGAAGCAGGCGGCATCACCCAGCATATCGGCGCTTATCAGGTTGAAACCGCCGGCGGCCAGACAGTCACCTTCATTGATACGCCCGGCCATGCGGCATTCACGGCGATGCGTGCGCGTGGCGCCAGTGTGACCGACCTTGTCATTCTCGTGGTTGCTGCCGATGACGGCGTTATGCCGCAAACGGTGGAAGCCATCAATCACGCCAAGGCGGCGGGCGTGCCGATCATTGTCGCCATCAACAAGATGGACAAGCCAGACGCGGACCCGACACGGGTGCGGACCGAGTTGCTCCAACATGAAATCGTCGTGGAGAGCATGAGTGGCGATGTGCTTGAGATCGAAGTCTCGGCAATAGAAAAAACCAATCTCGACAAGCTCGTCGAAGCAATATTGCTGCAGGCGGAGCTGATGGAGCTGAAAGCCAACCCGGACCGTCCGGCCGAAGGCGTGGTTATCGAGGCCAAGCTTGAGCGCGGGCGCGGGCCGGTAGGAACTCTTCTGGTTCAGCGCGGTACATTGAAAATCGGCGATATCGTCGTGGCCGGCTCGGCCTGGGGCAAGGTCCGTGCGCTTATCTCCGATCAGGGCGACCAGGTAGACAGCGCCGTGCCGTCTATTCCCATCGAAGTTCTGGGTTTCGATTCTGCGCCTGAAGCGGGCGATCAGTTTGCCGTGGTGGATAGCGAAGCGCGCGCCCGTGAAATCACGTCCTATCGTGAGCGCAAAGATCGTGATGTGCGCGCCGCGGGAATGGGTCCGCAAGGGTCGCTTGAACAGATGATGAGTGAGTTGCAAGTGGGCACCATCAAGGAAGTTCCGTTGCTGATAAAAGGCGATGTGCAAGGCTCGGTCGAGGCCATCAATGCCTCGCTCAAGGGTATCGGCAATGAGGAAGTTCAGGCGCTTATCGTGCATTCGGGCGTCGGTGGCATTACCGAATCCGATATTGCTCTTGCCGCCGCCTCCAAAGCCGCGGTGCTGGGCTTTAACGTGCGTGCCAACGCACAGGCCCGCTCAGTCGCCGAGGCAGAAAGCGTGGAAATCCGCTACTATGCGGTGATCTATCATCTGGTGGACGATGTTAAGGCCGTCATGTCAGGTCTGCTCGATCCGACCTTGAGGGAGCATTTCCTTGGCAATGCGGAAATTCTCGAGGTCTTCAATATCTCGAAAGTTGGCAAGATTGCCGGTTGCCGCATCACCGAAGGCAAGGTCGAGCGCGGCGCCAATGTGCGCCTCATCCGCGACGATGTCGTCATCCATGAGGGCAAGCTCTCGACCCTGAAACGTTTCAAGGACGAGGTGAGCGAGGTTGCCGGCGGCCAGGAGTGCGGCGTGGGCTTTGAGAGCTATCATGACCTCAAGCAGGGCGACATCATCGAGTGTTTCACCATCGAGGAAATCGAACGCAATCTTTAAAGCTTTGAGTTTCTCATCGTTCACCGCATTTTGCGCTTTCGTCCGCTCAATCAGGTTTGAATTCCATGGCCAAAGGTAAAGCCAGGCGGGGCCCTACCCAGCGCCAGTTGCGCGTGAGTGAAGCCCTGCGCAAGGCACTGTCGGATGTCTTCCTTCGCTCCGAGATTGCCGATTCGGACCTCAAAGGGGTGACCCTGACGGTTTCGGAAGTACGCGCCTCGCCGGATCTCAAAAACGCCACCGCCTATGTGTTGCCACTCGGCGGCAATAACCAGGAAAAAGTGGTCGCCGCGCTCAAGCGTCACAAGCGCTTCATTCGTGGTGAGGTGACGCGGCGGGTTGAACTCAGACATACGCCCGAGCTGGTTTTTGAACTGGATCTGACCTTCGATCAGTCAGGACACATGGATGAATTGTTGCGCACGCCGGAAGTGGCAAGGGACATTGAATAGGCCCGGGGCTGACGCCAGGGGATATTACAAGTCACATGACAAGACGACGTAAAGGCAGGCCCGTTCATGGCTGGCTGATCTTGGACAAGCCGGTTGGCGTGTCATCAACCGATGCGGTGGCGCGCGTCAAGCGCGCGTTTCAGGCCGCCAAGGCGGGCCATGCCGGTACGCTGGACCCTCTGGCGAGCGGCATACTCCCGGTTGCCCTGGGAGAAGCCACCAAGACCGTCCCATTCGTCGTCGATGGCATCAAGAGCTACCGTTTCACGGTGCGGTGGGGCGCGCAGACAGATACGGACGACTCCGAAAGCAAGGCGGTAGAGACGAGCGATGTTCGGCCTTCGCGTGCTGACATAGAGCGGCATTTGACCGACTTTACAGGCGAGATCAAACAGGTGCCGCCGCGGTTTTCAGCCATCAAGATCTCAGGTGCTCGCGCCTATGATCTGGCCCGCGAGGGTGACGAGTTTGAACTGAGTGCGCGAGCCGTTCAGGTAAACCGGCTGGAGATCGTCGAGATTCCGGACGAGGACCATTGCGTGCTGGAAGCGGACTGCGGAAAGGGCACTTATGTGCGTGCCTTGGCGCGCGATTTGGGCCGTGCTATGGGCTGTTTTGGCCACGTCAGTGCGTTGCGCCGCACGAGGGTCGGACCCTTTAAGGAAGACGCGACTATTTCACTGGATAAACTGGAGGAGATCGGCCATAGTGCCGCCGGTCTAGAGGGGCTTGATGCCGTTCTCGCCCCCGTGGAGACCGCGCTGGACGACATCCCGGCGCTGGCCATAAGCGGAGACGATGCGGCGAAACTCACTCGGGGCCAGGTTGTGCTGTTGCGCGGCCGTGATGCCCCGATAATTAATGGACCTGTCTATGCAACGTCACGAGGCATGCTTGTGGCGCTCGGTGAAGTAAAGCGCGGAGAGCTTCGGCCAAAGCGCGTGTTCAACCTGTAAGGCAAAAAGCCAAGCTGGGCCGGGCCGGAAATACATTCAAAAAGAACAGGAGTTAGACGATGTCGATTGCCGCTGAGCGGAAGAGCGAACTTATTGGCGAATACGCCATAGGAAAAGGCGATACGGGTTCGCCGGAAGTCCAGGTCGCGATCCTCACCGAACGGATCACCAACCTGACCGAACACTTCAAAACTCACAAGAAAGACAATCACTCACGCCGAGGTCTGCTCAAGATGGTGAGCCAGAGGCGGAGGCTTCTCGACTATGTCAAAGCCCAGGACGAGGAGCGTTACAAAAAACTGATAACCAGCCTGGGTATTCGCCGTTAGGACGCGCATATGGCGCGTAACAACGGGTCCGGGGAATCAGGACGCAGCGGCCGAAATCCGTCGGCGGCGCGGCTCCAATAGATGATTCCCACGTAAGGAAAGCAGAGATAAATAAATATGTTTGATATCCACAAAGTAGAAATTGAATGGGGCGGACGTACGCTGACGCTCGAAACCGGGCGCATCGCCCGTCAGGCCGATGGGGCCGTACTCGCCAAATATGGCGACACCAGCGTGCTGGCGACGGCGGTCGCCGACCGCGAGCCGCGGCAAGGCATCGACTTTTTCCCGCTCATGGTCGACTACCGTGAGAAGACCTATGCGGCAGGCAAGATCCCCGGCGGGTTCTTCAAGCGCGAGGCGCGCCCCTCTGAAAAAGAGACACTGACGTCCCGGCTGATTGACCGGCCGATCCGCCCGTTGTTCGTGAACGGCTTCAAGAATGAGACGCAAGTGCTCATCGCCGTGCTTTCCCATGACATGGAGAACGATCCCGACATTGTCGCCATGGTCGCGGCCAGTGCGGCGATGACCATTTCCGGCATTCCGTTCATGGGGCCGATTGGCGGTGCGCGCGTTGGCTATATCGATGGCGAATATGCACTAAACCCGATCCTGGACGAGATGCCCAAGAGCAAGCTCGATCTCATTGTCGCGGGTACGAATGATGCGGTGCTGATGGTTGAATCCGAAGCGCAGGAGCTGCCCGAAGATGTCATGCTTGGTGCGGTGATGTACGGGCATGAACAGATGCAGCCCGTGATCAACGCCATCATCAAGCTGGCTGAAAAAGCGGCCAAGGAACCTTGGGACTTCGAGAAGCCGGACAACTCCGAGATGGAAGGCAAGGTTCGCAAGGCAGCTGAAAAAGACTTAGCAGCCGCCTACCAGATCCCGGATAAGATGGCTCGTCAGGACAAGGTTGCCGAGGCCAAGGCGAAAGTTGTGGCGGACACGGTTCCTGAAGATGATGACGGCAAGATTGCCGGTCAGGTATCTGGCGCCTTCAAAACGGTCGAAAAGGACGTTGTCCGCGGTTCGATCCTTGAAACCTCAAAGCGCATTGACGGGCGTGACCTTTCAACCGTCCGGCCAATCGAATGCGAAGTCGGCATCCTGCCGCGCGCCCATGGCTCTGCATTGTTCACGCGCGGTGAAACGCAGGCTATCGTCGTAACGACACTTGGCACCGGAGAGGACGAGCAGTTCGTCGATGCCCTGGAAGGCACCTACAAGGAGACCTTCCTGCTGCATTACAACTTCCCGCCCTACTCGGTCGGTGAAACGGGCCGTGTCGGCTTTACCGGGCGGCGCGAGATCGGCCATGGCAAGCTTGCCTGGCGCGCACTGCATTCGGTTCTGCCGGATCGCGAGAGCTTCCCCTACACCATGCGGATTGTATCCGAGATCACCGAGTCCAACGGGTCATCCTCTATGGCGACCGTGTGCGGCGCATCCCTGTCAATGATGGACGCCGGCGTGCCGCTGGCGCGCCCAGTTGCCGGTATCGCCATGGGGCTGATCAAGGAAGGCGAAAAATTCGCCGTCCTGTCCGACATACTGGGGGATGAGGATCATCTGGGCGACATGGACTTCAAGGTTGCCGGATCGGCAGAAGGCATCACGTCATTGCAGATGGACATCAAGATCACCGGCATCACCGAAGAGATCATGAAGGTGGCGCTGAAGCAGGCCAAGGGTGGGCGGATGCACATCCTGGGCGAGATGGCCAAGGCACTGGATGTGGCCCGTGACGATCTGGGCGAGCATGCGCCGCGTATCGAGATGATCACCATTCCGACCGACAAGATCCGCGACGTGATCGGCACCGGCGGTTCCGTGATCCGCGCCCTGGTTGAGGAAACCGGCGCCAAGATCGACATCAATGACGATGGCACGGTCAAGGTTGCCTCAAGCAACGCGGAATCGATCAACGCCGCACTCACCAAGATCAGGATGATCACCTCTGACCCCGAAGAGGGCGTAATCTACGAAGGAACGGTCGTGAAAACGGTCGATTTCGGAGCATTCGTCAATTTCTTCGGTCCCAAGGACGGCCTGGTTCACATCTCGCAACTGGCGCCGCATCGCGTCAACCAGACGACCGATGTGGTAAAGGAAGGCGACAAGGTGTGGGTCAAACTGCTTAGCTTCGATGACCGCGGCAAGGTGCGGCTGTCGATGAAGGTCGTCGATCAGGAGACGGGCAAGGAAATAACCGAGGGAGCCAAAGAGGCGAGTTAACCCCTTACTCCTTGTTATCGGAACATTTGAGCGGCTCCCTTCGGGGGGCCGCTTTTGTTTTGCGCGAAGTCAGGACGTGCCTGTTTAGCCGGCCATGCGGTGTTCATGCCGGGATGGGTCAGCATTACCCTATGCTTTCAAACCCGTGCGCGTGCGGCCAGAACAGCTCAAGCGCGAGCGAGACCCGATCGGGATTACCGGTGGTGAGCAATGCTGGCGTGTGTTGTGAAGATTTACCCGCGCCGTAGCCGGGGTGGCGCGCCAGGTAATCTTCAAGGCTGTCTGCCACAACATCCGGTTGGCTCAGGATACGTGTCGATGGCGGCAGATGCGTGACGAAAATCTCCTCAATGAGCGGGAAGTGCGTACAGCCCAGAATGGCCCTATCCGGGGCCACTCCGCCTGCCTGCTCCAGAAGCTGGCTGACATATTTCGCCACCATCTGATCGAGGTCTTGTCCGCCCTCGCCCATCTCGATAGCCCCGGCGAGGTCGGGGCACGCCTGCCCGAGAACGGTGACTTTCGGGCAGCGCTTGCGTATTTCCTCGGAGTAGACGCCGCTTGAAATGGTTCGGGTCGTGCCGAATACCGCGATGGTGTCGGTATTGAATTTCTGCGGATATTGGGGAGATGTCACCGCCCAGGGTGTCTGGGTTGCGGCTTCCACCATTGGGGCGACAACGCCCAGTATATTGCACCCGGTATAACCAGACCCCGAAAGCCAGTCCTGCTGTAATGTCCGGCAGGCGACAGCGCTGGCCGTATTGCAGGCCAGCAGCACCAGCTTGCAGCCCCTGGCGTAGAGCTGCTCAACACCGCTGCGTGTCAGATCGACAATTTCTTGCGAATCCCGATTGCCATAGGGCGCATTGGCGTGATCGCCCAGATAGACAAAATTACAATCGGGGAACCGCTGCACAAGGGCGCGGAAAATGGTGAGGCCGCCATGGCCTGAATCGAAAAGTCCAATCATGCAGCACAGCTTATCTGTTTCCGGGCCGCCATGGCGGCCCGGCAGTCCCGCGCCATTATTGCGATTGTATCGCTACTCGGCCGCTTTGGGCGGACTTTCCGGGATCTTCAAACCCTCATAAAGCTTGAGAGCATTGAGGTCCGGCGTCGAGACGATATTGTAGCCGCAATCGGCGTAATGCACCTCGCCGGTGACCGCCCCCGACAAGTCGGACAGCAGATAGAGCGCCGCGCCGCCGACCTCGTCCAGGTGCGGTGTACGCTTGAGCGGCGAGTGCGCTTTTTGATAGTTGAAGATCGAACGGGCGTCGGAAATGGCGGCGCCGGCCAGGGTCCGCATGGGACCGGGCGAGAGCGCATTGACGCGGATGCCGCTGGCGCCCAAATCGACCGCGAGATAGCGCACGCTGGCTTCAAGCGCCGCCTTGGCCACGCCCATCACATTGTAACAAGGCACCACGCGCGTCGCGCCGCCAAAACTCAAGGTGAGCATGGAGCCGCCATCATTCATCAATTCCGACGCGCGCTTGCAAACCTCGGTGAAGGAGAAACAGGATATCACCATGGTTTGCACAAAATTGTCGCGGCTGGTGTCCGAGTAGCGGCCACTGAGCTCTCTGCGGTCGGAAAAGGCCAGGGCATGAACCACGAAATCGAGCGAGCCCCATGTGTCACCAATGACCTTGAAGAGATTGTCGACGCTGGCGAGGTCCTCCACATCGCATTTTTCGATGATCGGTGAACCGACGGATTCGGCCAGCGGAATGGCGCGCCGTCCAAAGGCGTCGCCCTGATAGGTGAAAGCCAGTTCCGCGCCCTGCCCGGCCAAAATCCGGGCAATACCCCAGGCGATCGACCGATCGTTGGCGACGCCCATTACAAGCCCCTTTTTACCCTCCATCAGTGGTCCGGGGGTCGCTACGTCTCTTACTGTCATACTGTTACCTGACCCTAAGCCCGAACGGGTTAACCGTCGAAGCGTTTGAAAACGAGTGTTGCGTTGGTGCCGCCGAAACCAAAACTATTGGACATGACACAGTTAATATCGGCATTGTCCTCGCGAGTCCGAAGGATCGGCATGTCGGCCATGTCCGGGTCCAGTTCCTCGATATTCGCAGACTCGCACAAGAAACCATTGTTCATCATCACCAGTGAATAAATGGATTCCTGCGCCCCCGTCGCCCCCAGCGAATGGCCGGTCAACGACTTGGTGGCGCTGATTTTAGGGATGTCCTTGCCGAACACTTCGCGAATCGCCTCGATCTCGCGAATGTCGCCAATAGGGGTGGAGGTGCCGTGGGGATTGATATAGTCGATATTGCAGTCAAGATCCTTCATTGCCATGCGCATGCATCGCACTGCGCCCTCGCCCGAGGGCGCGACCATGTCGAAGCCATCGGAATTTGCCCCATAGCCTGCGATCTCGCCGTAGATTTTCGCGCCCCGCGCCCTGGCGTGCTCAAGCTCTTCCAGGACCAGCACGCCGGCGCCGCCGGCGATGACGAAGCCGTCGCGGTTGACGTCATAAGCCCGGCTCGCGGTTGCAGGCGTGTCGTTGAATTTCGAGGACATGGCGTTCATGCCGTCAAACAGAACTGACAGCGACCAGTCGAGTTCTTCGCTGCCGCCCGCAAACACGACGTCCTGCTTGCCCCACTGGATCATCTCGGCGCCGTTACCGATACAGTGCGCGGAGGTGGAGCATGCAGATGAGATCGAATAGTTGATGCCTTTGATGGTGAAGGGTGTGGCCAGGGTGGCCGAGGCGGTCGAGCACATGGCTTTCGGCACTTCGAAGGGGCCGACCTTTTTGGGACCGCGCTCGCGCGTTGTGTCGGCGGCCCAGACGATTGCCTTTGTGGAAGGACCGCCGGAACCCATGATCAGCCCGGTGCGCTCATTCGAGACTTCAGAATCTTCAAGGCCCGAATCGGTAATCGCCTGTTCCATGGCAATGTAGTTCCAGGCCGAGCCCTCGCCCATAAACCGGCGAACCTTGCGATCAAGGGCATCTTCCCAGTCAAGCTGGGGATTGCCGTACACCTGGGACCGGAAACCGAATTCCGCATATTGAGGCGCTTTGACAATGCCGGATTTGGCTTCGCGCAGCGATGCCGTCACCTCCTGAACGGTGTTCCCGATAGAGGATACGATCCCCATTCCGGTGATCACAACACGTCTCATTCAATTCTTCCTTTTAAAACCCCGCCCAGGATCCGGACCCTTTTGGACCGCCAGCCACGGCGCTACCGCCTACGCGTCTGCCCCTTCCTCAGCCGGCTGGAACAGTCCGACCCGCAAATCCTTGGCGTGGTAAATGGGCTCTCCATCCGCCAAGAGCACACCATCGCCGACGCCAAGGGTGAATTTGCGGCGGATCACGCGTTTCAAGTCAACCACATACTCGACTTTCGTGACAGTAGGCTCGATCATGCCGGAAAATTTGACCTCGCCGACGCTGAGCGCGCGCCCCTTTCCCGGAGCGCCGAGCCAGCCGAGGAAGAAGCCAGTCATCTGCCACAGCGCATCCAGCCCCAAACACCCCGGCATTACCGGATCGCCTTTGAAATGACAGGAAAAAAACCACAGGTCAGGCTTTATCTCGAACTCCGCAGCGATGACGCCCTTGCCGTGCGCGCCACCCTCTTCCTCGACTTTCGAAATGCGGTCGAACATCAGCATCGGCGGCAACGGCAGTTGCGCGTTGCCTTCGCCGAACAGCTCGCCGCGTCCGCATGCGAGCAAATCTTCATATTCATAACTGGAGGGACGGTCGGACATTATATATTTCCCGCGGGTGTGTGCGGTGCCGGATAAGGGTTGCAATTCCCCGTTATCTAACACACTCCTGAGAGCATCAAAAGCCTGTGTCGCGGCTTGTCCAAGGGGTGTGTCAACCATGCCATTGCTGCCATATTGCGGGAAGGATCAGAAATCTGTAATGTCTGTTTCGAATGTCATGAGTTGAATATGGATTTAACCGGTCATGTCACACGGATTGCTTGACAAGAATATTCCAGATGTCCTGCGCGACGCGGGCTTGCGCCCGACTCGCCAGCGTGTGTCACTGGCCGAACTCCTGTTCGCCAAGGGCGACCGCCATCTGACGGCGGAGCGGCTGCATGAGGAAGCGTTGAGCAACAACGTGCGGGTATCGCTTGCCACCGTTTACAACACGCTGCATCAGTTTACCGAAGCTGGCCTGCTGCGCGAAGTGGCGGTCGAAGGGTCGAAGACATATTTCGACACCAATACATCCAACCACTATCACTTCTTCTTCGAGCCCGAAGGTGTCCTTATGGATATCCCGACCGACAATCTCACCATACAGGGCCTGCCGGAGTTGCCCGAGGGCATGGAAGTCTCCCAGGTGGATGTGCTTGTGCGGCTTGTCGAAAAATAGGCCGGACCAGCCTCACTTCACTTCACGTCCTCGCTCCGATAGACGCCCCAAAGGCGTTCCTGCTCTATCCAGCCGGTATAATTGCCCACGGTGAATTTGCACCAGGTGCCGTCGCATTTGTGCACCGAACCCAGAACGCCAGGTTCAAGCTGCGCCACCGGGTCAGAGCCGGCAGATGCGCTGTCAAGCAGGGCAATCGACTGTATCTTTTTCATCCACGGCATAACAAGCGCGGTGCGCCGGCCCGAGAGCAGGGCATGGAAAACCCACCCTTCGGAACCCTCGCTATCGCGAATCTGACGCCAGTGCTCGAATTCCGCGATCACCTCGACCGGCAACCCGGCTCGCAAGAAAACCCATGCTACGGCATGCTCGGTGCTCGGCCCCTTGCGCACATTGACGCGGTTCGACTTGAGGGAAACAAAGCGGGGCACCTGCAGGCCGCTCGCGCCAAGTTTCACGGACGCCTGGCGGGGGGACTCCTGCGCGCTCGAGCCATGGGCGCCAAGCATCGCCAGAATGGCAGCGGCTCCAAGCAATGCCCGAATATGTCTCATCGCATTCATGCTCTGGTTGCTACTGATGTATGTCTCTCGCGTCATTCAAGTCACGCACCGGTTCATACGCCCATGGTTGCTGCAAAAAGATGAACGGATCATGGCGAAAGCAGCCATAAACCACTTTGTTTTATACGGCCCCTTCTGATAGACAAGGCGGCGCGCGCGCGGAGATTGCTTTTATCCTGTCCTAGCACGCTCCGGTCATTTAAAAGTAATGCGTGACAGCTGCGCGGTCACTACCAAGTGGAGAAGCGGGATGAGTGCCAAAAAACCGCTGGTCATCGTAACCCGCAGATTGCCTGATGTGGTGGAAACACGCATGCGCGAGTTGTTCGACGCGCAGCTCAATATCGATGACCATCCCATGTCCCGTGACGAGCTCATCGCTGCTATGGGTAAGGCCGATGTGCTGGTGCCGACGGTCACCGACCGCATCGACGCCGGAGTGCTGAGCCAGGCTGGCGACCAGTTGAAACTGATCGCGAATTTCGGCACCGGCGTGGATAATGTCGACCTGGAGACAGCGCGTAACCGGGGCATCGTTGTCACCAATACGCCCGGAGTTCTCACCGAGGACACCGCCGATATGACCATGGCGCTGATCCTGGCGGTTCCACGCAGGCTGGCTGAAGGCGCCCTTTACCTCAAGAGCCCGGAAGAAAAGTGGGACGGCTGGTCACCCACCTGGATGCTGGGCCATCGCATTACCGGCAAGCGGCTCGGCATTATCGGCATGGGCCGCATCGGCCAGGCGGTGGCGCGCAGGGCAAAGCCTTTCGGTCTGCAAATTCATTACCACAACCGGCACAAGGTGGCGCCGGAGATCGAGCAAGAGCTGGAGGCCACCTATTGGGAGAGTCTCGACCAGATGCTTGCCCGGATGGATATCATCTCGATCAACTGCCCGCACACGCCGGCCACCTACCATCTGCTGTCGGCGCGGCGTTTAAAACTGCTCAAGCCAACCGCCTATCTTGTCAACACGGCGCGCGGCGAAGTGATCGATGAAACCGCGCTTGCGCGCATGGTCGAGGAGGAGCAGATCGCGGGCGCGGGCCTTGACGTGTTCGAGCATGAACCGGCGGTCAATCCCAAGTTGCTGCAAAGCAAGGGGACGGTGGTACTGCCGCATCTGGCTTCGGCAACCCTGGAAGGCCGTATCGACATGGGTGAGAAGGTCATCATCAACATCAAGACCTTCTTTGACGGGCACTCGCCGCCGGACCGGGTTCACCCGGCCATGTTGTAGCGCTAATGCCTGATTGATGTCCGCTTTACCCCCGAAAGCGGACATAAACCCACATAGGCTGGAATGTCCGCTAAGTGCCATGTGTGGACGGCTCCGTGTTGGCAAGGGTTTTTTTGAGCGATATCGCACTGCTGGTCGGAGCTGCCATGTGTTCGGCCTATTGATGCGGCACTGTTCATGGCCGCTGGCCAT
>CAXMMX010000076.1:0-6257 GCA_964194535.1 uncultured Alphaproteobacteria bacterium
TGCCGGATGTTTGCGTACCAAACCAGCGGGCCGGGCGATTGAGGAACACAAGGGCAAGAATACACTTGCAAAATCTCTTGCTCACCTGCACTTGATGGCAGCAGCCACGCGCGCATGAAATATTACTAATTCTATGAAAAAAGGGCAGAATTAATGGCGGGTTTTAAAGCTCTCTTGGCGACCAAGACAGATGAGGGGCAGTCTGTGGACTGGAGCGAACTCACTGAAGACGATCTGATGGAGGGCAATGTTGCCATCCGCATCACCCACACCACGCTCAATTACAAGGATGGTCTGGCTATAACCGGCAAAGCGCCGATCTTCCGGCGCTGGCCGATGATCCCGGGCATCGATCTGGCGGGTGTGGTCGAATCATCAGGCAGCCCTGATTACAAGAAGGGCGATGAAGTCATACTCAATGGCTGGGGCTTGGGCGAGACTCACTATGGCGGTTACGCGGAAAAAGCGCGTGTTGATGCCGGGTGGCTGGTACCGCTGCCGAAACAGTTCAATTGTTCCGACGCCATGGCTATCGGCACAGCTGGCTACACCGCCATGCTGTGCGTGCTTGCGCTAGAGGACCACAATGTGAAGCCGAAAGACGGCCAGGTGCTTGTCACTGGCGCATCTGGCGGGGTTGGCAGCGTCGCCGTCGCAATTCTCTCCAGGCTTGGCTATGACGTGGTGGCATCGACCGGGCGGACGGAAGAAGAGGATTATCTGAAATATCTGGGGGCCAAGGAGGTGGTCGACCGGAACGAATTCTCCGGCAAGGCATCCATGCTCGGCAAGGAGCGCTGGGCTGGTGCGGTTGATTCGGTCGGCAGCTCGACATTGGCCAATGTTCTGAGCCAGACAAAATATTACGGGGCTGTTGCCGCGTGCGGACTTGCACAGGGGGTGGATCTGCCGGCCAGCGTCATGCCGTTCATCTTGCGCGGCATAACGCTACAGGGCGTTGAGTCCGTCATGGCGCCGAAGGAACGCCGGCTGGAGGCCTGGAGCCGGCTTGCCAAGGATCTCGACATTGGCAAGCTGCGGGCCATGGCCGTGGCGCATCCGTTGGAGGATGTCCTTGAACTTGCACCGCAAATCGTTGAAGGCAAGGTGCGGGGGCGTGTTGTTTTCAACGTCGGCCAGTGAGCTGCAGCTTATGTTCATCTCTCGATCTGGCGCCCTGACACCCTGTGGATAAATTGTGGACATTTACCGGTGAATGATTCGCACCTGTAATTTTCAGCCCCTATAGTCCCTGATCGCAGAATGGCTATGGGGGGTGCGATAATGCGTAAGGTAATTGTTGCGTCGGTGTCGGCCGCGCTATTGGCCGGTGTATTTGTGATTTCAGCGACGGAATCCGCCGAAGCACGGCGCTGCTATACATTCAGGGCAAGCCACAATGGCACCGACATGTTCAATCCGGACGGAGCCGTGGGCACGGCTAAAAACAAGCTGCTTTTTTCAATAGAGGCCTGGAGGCAGGAGAAACGCATCAAGCGGGTGCGTATCGGCAAGGTCAGGACCAAATGCGGCGAGTGGTACATTATGTATATGCTGCCGCATCACACCTGTACGGCCCGGGCGCGCGTTTGCCGCTGACGTTTCGCTCAGACTTGTGCCCGAATGACACTGGCACAGCACCGTTTTATATGTGATAGGGTGCATCCTGTGAGACAGGCGGGAAGCCGTTTTGCTCAGGGATCTGCATGAACGAAAACGTATTTGGCGACAGCCCCTATTCAATTGTATTCCGCAATCCGGAGTTGCTGAGCGCATTCGCTCTGCTGGTGCTGTGCGAAATCGTATGGCGTAAATTCGTCCGTCACGAGGAATATGGCGCAGCCGAAGCTGCCGCCTCGATCGGGATCGCCATGGGGCGGGCGATCGCCAAGCCGGTCATGATCTTCGCCCTCGCCGGGCTCTATATCTTCATCTACGAGTTTCGCATCTACACCTTCGACATGACCAAATGGTGGTCCTGGGTGCTGGTGTTTCTGGGCGCCGATTTCCTCTATTACTGGATGCACCGCTTCAAGCATGAGATCCGCTGGATGTGGGCTGATCATTCGGTTCATCATTCCGGCAACCGCATGAATGTGTTCATGAATTTCCGGCTGGGGTGGACTGGACTGATCGTTGGAACCTGGCTCATGCATCTGCCGCTGGTGCTGGTGGGTTTTTCTCCCTCCGCCGTGATCACCACCTATGCCTTGAGTCTTGTCTGGCAGGCCTGGATTCACACCGACATGTTCGGCAAGCTTTGGCGACCTATCGAATTGGTGCTGAACACGCCGTCACACCACCGGGTGCATCACGCCCGCAACCCAGTTTATCTCGACAAGAACTATGCCGGCCTTCTCATCATCTGGGACCGTATGTTCGGCACTTTCCAGGAAGAGCTGGAGGAGGAGCCGTGCGATTATGGACTGGTGCAACAGCTTTTGTCGGTCAACCCGGTAAAAATTGCTTTCAATGAATGGGGCAATCTGATCCGCGATGTTCGCGCAGCGAAAACTTCGAAGCAGCGTCTGATTGCGGCATTCGGTTATCCGGGAGACAAAAAGACCGTGCTCGAAGAACAGGCGCGGCTCAAGGCACGGCGTGAGAAGGAAAAAGCTGATCGCGCTGGCGCTGCCGGTGTTTCCTCACCCTCACAAAGCAGAGCGCCAGCAGCTGGCGAGTAATTTCCGCAAACGGTTCGTTTAGGAAATTCGGTAACCATAGCACTCCAACAAGATTCAACTGGGGTGTGAGTAATGCGTAAGTCAGTTTTCAGAACCGGTGCGGTGGTTGCGGCGGTTATATTCCTGCCGCTGATCATGGGGTCGACCCAGGCCGAGGCCTTCAACTTTCCAATGAAACTTTCCAACGGCAAAATCTGCCGCGTGCTGATGGGAAAAACCCATTGGCATGTGGGCGATTCCGATGATGCCAGCAAGGCTGTTGCCCAGTCCAAGGCCAGGCGTAATTGGTCGCGGTTCGTCGTGTTCGAGTATGGCCGCAAATATGGCAACTGGAACGCCGCCGACAAGAGCGCCATGATATGCGACAAGGACAGCTATGCGGGTGTGTGGCGCTGCCGCGCCGAAGGCCAGCCCTGCAAGGGCTAGTGCGTATCATCGATAAGTGGAATCCGGTTATCGGAAAATGATACGTACAAACAAAGAGCTAGATCGTAAGTTTTGAGTCCATCACCACATGAAGCGATCTAGTCGCGGCTGGCGCGCTCACACGCTAAGAAATTACCCGCCTTGCCCGAATGTGTTCGGGCCGGGCAGGGGGCGTGCACGCTCAGGCACCTGAATAGAGCGAATATTGCAGCCCGCTCTCAAAGGGCAGGGTGACGGATTGGTAGGGGCCGCCGGAACGGCTGATATAGTCCAGGTAGGATTTCATCTCGGCCGGGAAGGTGTGGATGTTATCGGCCAGCACAAGGCTGCCCGGCCGCAAGCCCTGTTCCATCATTTTCGCCACCGGGACATAGAGGTCCTTCCAGCCATCGAGAAACAGAAGGTCCACGGGGCCTGCTATCCCTTGCAGCGTCTCCATGGCGTCGCCGACCCGGATGTCGACCAGATCGTCAAGACCCGCTTCCTCCAGATTGGCGCGCGCCTTTTGCGCCTTTGAAGGCTCCAGTTCCGTGCCGATGACCCTGCCGCCCATATCCCGCGCGGCAGCGGCCAGATAGATCGTCGAGATGCCGAATGACGTGCCGAATTCGACAATTGTTTTCGCGCCAAGGGTTTTGGCGCACAGGTTGAGAAACACGCCCATCGCCGGTTCGATGGCGAGATACACATCCTTCGGATAGATGTCGTAGCTGAAGGCGCCTGCAGCTTTCGCTGCATCGATTTCGGGGCGCAAGCTCTCCAGCCGCGCGCCATCGCCTTGTGCACTTGCATGCTCGCGCACGAGCACCTCCTGCACTTTTGCATCGTCAAGCGTGTTCACTCCGGTTTGCCCCGCGCCGCGTCGAAATAGCTTCCCGCGGTGCTCGTCAGCAGCTTGGGAATGTGTTGGTTTAGCTCATCCATTGAATTATTTACACCATGAAAAGCCAATTAGGACAAAGGTTTACTCTGGAGCCTGTTACCTTGAGTTCCTTGGCGTTCCTGCCTGAGGTAACGCTGAGGTAAAAATCATAGGGATCAATTACTTGGGCTGAGTCCGGTATCATATATGTCCGCTTTCGGGGGTAAAGCGGACATAAAACGCGACCCCTCAGAATGTCTGCTTATGACCCAAAGCGGACATTTACACTCTGATTATTGTCGCCTGTGAGTTTACTCGGGAGGATTGGAACAAAGACGCTGAACTTGCCTACAAACCCGTCCAACTAAACGTGCCTGGGAAGTCGCGTTGGAAGCGGCACCAGAAAGATGCTAAAATCAGAGATCTCGCGAGCTCGCGCTGGAACGTACGAACGTTCATGCCCAATGCCTCGAAACCCGGTTGATATTGGCCCTAACGATACAGAGGATTAGGATGGTCGAAACGGCAACCAGCCTCCCATGCCGAGCGCTGATTGCCGTGCGCGGGTACACCGGCCGCATCTTTGATCATCCTCGCCAGATGCAAAAGGTTCCAGGTCATGAACGTCGTATTGCGGTTGGTGAAATCGCTTTCCGGTCCGCCGGATCCCGGATCGAGGTATGAGGGCCCGGGCCCGACTGCGCCAAGCCATCCAGCATCAGCCTGTGGCGGGATTACATAGCCCAGATGCTGGAGCGAATAGAGTATGTTCATCGCACAGTGCTTAGCGCCGTCCTCGTTCCCGGTAATCAAGCAACCTCCCACACGTCCATAATATGCATATTGTCCATTTTCGTTCAGGATATGGGAGTTGGCGTAGAGCCGCTCTATGACTTGGTTGCAAATCGAAGATTTTTCACCCAACCAGATCGGCGTCGTGATGACGAGAATATGGGCGGCTTCCACTTTCTCATAAATCTGTGGCCAGTCGTCCTTCTCCCATCCCTGTTCGGTCATGTCGGGGTAGACGCCGGTGGCTATGTCGTAATCGATAGGCCGTAGGACCTCCACGGAAACACCGCTTTTTTCCATAATAGCCTGAGAGATGTGGATAAGACCTTCCGTGTGCGAGAGTTCCGGAGATCGCTTCAGTGTGCAGTTTAGAAATATCGCCTTGAGGTCCGAAAAGTTCCACTGGCTCTCGCTACACCATTTCTCTTGCTGTTCGTTTAGCATCGCTTGTATCTCCCTTTCCTTGTAACGCCCACATTGTTGGCGCGAACCTGCTGTTGATCCTGTCAAACCAGATGCCTGCGGTGGCAGCAAGGTTACAGATGTATCGGACGTATTTTGCCGTCGAGCTGGAGAATCCACCTTTTTGCGCCACACCAACGAGACGATACAGAAATCGTCGTAACCGCATCTTGCGACTGTTCCGTTCTTATTCGGGCGGCCCGAAGATCGCGGCAAGGATCACGCCGTAGACAATATGGGCGTCGCACGAGTAATTTTTCGCTGAGTGATGTTAGGCGGACTCTCGGATTCAGAGCCCGCCTAACCGGCCGAATGATAACGTGCGCGACCACCGATAGATTCAGTAGCAGCCTTGATATCTCATGCAACCATAGTAATCGGGATTCCCATAACCCCAGTTAGCGGCACAACGGTGGCGCCAAAATTCACAGCGCCCGTAATAAGGACGGTAGCTATAATAGCTGGGATAATAGCCGTAATAGTAGGGGTAATAGCTGGAATAGACGCGCGACCGACGATAGTGGCGGCGTTTATGCCCTCGCCCACGGTAGTAAGCCCGCTGGCCCCCACCACCACGGTAGGCCCGTCGACCTCCACCACCGCCACGGTGGGCTCTTCGGCCGCCACCACCACCACGGTAGGCTCTTCGGCCACCACCACCACCACGGTAGGCCCGTCGACCTCCACCACCGCCACGGTGGGCTCTTCGGCCACCACCACCACCACGATAGGCCCGTCTGCCACCGCCACCGCCGCCACGGTAAGTTCGGCCTCCACCACGACGCACGAGCAGAAGGTCAGGTGATGGGGTGGAGTTGATTGTTGCCGCCGGCTGACCGAGCGCTTTTAGCATACCCGGTTGAACTCCGATGGCTGCCGCAGATGCCGGTAACAGATTGGCAAACATGAGCATCACAAAAGCCAGACCGCAGAAGGAGCAATTGGCGTAACGCGTTGGGATTTTAATACCTATGATTTTGCTGATCATTGACACCTCCCTATGCGAAGTATCCTCGTCGGTTGAACCCAGC
>CAXMMX010000077.1:0-7188 GCA_964194535.1 uncultured Alphaproteobacteria bacterium
ATCCGGGACTTCCGCTTAGCATCCGACTCACAACACTTGGTGAATAGTACATCGCTCGGGGCAGATCGCCGCGTTGAGTTGTGCGAGCAATGTCCGCTTATGGCACAAAGCGGACATTTGATGCAGTGCGGAATAATGTCCGCTTTCGGGGGTAAAGCGGACATTGTGCGGATAGGTGATTTATGTCCGCTTTTGACCCAAAGCGGACATTAGACATCATGTGAGCGCCGACATAGATGGCGTATGCTGGTGCCACATAGAATTTAGCTCCCAACGCGTCTGGGACGAAACTCAATGAAGACATGTATTTTCTCGCGCCGAGCTCATGATTGACGCGGACCCGACCGCCGGCAGGCGGTGGCAATTAATTCCGTCGAACAGATGGATGGTCCTGGCAATCATTTTCCTGGCGCGCACATGCGTCGGCTTCCAGTTCATTACCGTCGCAGCCCAGATGCCCCAGCTTCGAGCCGAATTACATTTTGATTACAGCCAGATCGGAATTCTGCTGGGCGTATTCATGATCGCGGGCGCGCTTCTGTCATTGCCCAGCGGGATGATCGCCAATCGTCTTGGAGATCGCCGGACGATCCAGATCGGGCTCATCGCCCTTGTCGTGGGCGGGGCGATCCTTGGGTCTGGGGATACATTTCATGCGGCGCTGATCGGACGGATTATTGGCGGGTTCGGTGCGGTGTTCATCACCGTTCCGGCTGCCAAAATTCTCACCGACTGGTTCGTCGGCAAGGAAATGGCCACCGCGATGAGCATACTTGGCGTCGCTTGGCCGGTCGGTATCGCGGTCGGTATGTCTCTGCTGCCCTTTATCAATGTCTGGTCGGACTGGCGTGTGGCGGTCTATGTGACCGCCGCCGCCCCGGCTCTGGCCATGGTCCTGGTCTCGATCCTGCCCGCGCCGGACGAGAGGGCGGAAGCCGGATCCGCGCCCCCAAATCCAGTCGCACGACCGCCCCTATGGTCGATTCATCCACGAGAATTCTGGATCATTCTGGCTGGTGGCGCCGCATGGCCGCTGATGAGCACCGGGGGCTATGTTGTTTTTTCAAGCTACGCGCCGATCATGCTGATCGACCGGGGCATCCCCCATACCACCGCCGCGCTGGTTATCAGCCTTCTGTCCTGGCTGCTTATCGTGATCATTCCGTTGGGCGGTTATTTGACCGACCGGACGGGAAAAAAAGATTTGATGTTCTGGGGCGGTTGCTTGGCCGCCGCCGCCGCCATTGCGATGGTCCCGGTCATGGACCCGGTGGAACTATGGGTCGTTTTGTCTGCAGTTTTGGGTCTCACCGTCGGGATGGTGATGGCGTTGCCCGGGGAAGTGCTGTCGGCCAAAAGCCGCTCCACCGGTCTCGGGCTATATTACACAATGTATTATGTCGGCACCGGTGTTCTCCCCGCCATTGCGGGCTGGATTCAGGACACTACAGGTTCGGCGGCGTTAGTCATCTGGTTCAGCGCGGCCTGTCTGGCGCTTGCGCCCTTCTCGCTGTTGGCGTGTCGAATTTTACAATATCGATGGAAGCGGAGCGATCAGAGTTTGTAACCTAGAACCGGTGCGAGCCATTTTTCCGCGGTGGTGATGTCCACGCCGCGCGGTTTCGCGTAGTTCCCGAACTGATGTCAACCTATCTTACCGGCCGCTCATTCGCGATGACGGCTCCTGGCACTTAGCTGCCGTGAGAGGGCTTACGCGGGAACGACTGCTTTGGGGTGCTTAGCGGAAGTTCAGAGCTTCAATGTCTGCTTTCGGGGGTAAAGCGGACATAAAACACGACCACTCAGAATGTCTGCTTTTGACCCTTAGCGGAAATTGATCCGTTTATACCAAATCTTCTGCCAAGGCCGATCCTTGTAAGACTGACCGTTGGCGGGGGAATTGATGCGGATTACCCTCTCTGAACGGTCACTTTTATGGGGCTTGGGTTATAGCCATTACATGGATTGTGCATCTGAGGACAATTGGACAAAACTGCAAGCACATCTGTTTCTGCGCGAAGCGAGACATGACTGTTCGGCTTTAGTTCAGCATTTGCAACACCGGCTGAGCCATCCTCTAAAATAGGTACGCTCATAAACCAGTTTATATTCGGTACGATTGCGACTTTGCCTATGCCATGCGCTGCCAAGGCACCCTCAAAGTTAGAATAACAAGACTCGGTGGTTTCAACCCCATAGCGCAAAAGGTTGTTGGGATTGCTGCAACAGCCATAAACCGTATCGTGTTTGCCTACTGTGTCCTCAATGACCGTCATCAAGGCTGTTCCGCCATCGGAAAACAGCACAGTATTAAGCCCGATATACACATTGCCTTGCACTTTCACAGTGTTGGTCGCTGAATAGCGGTCGGCTGGATCGTTCGCATCATAGCAAAGAAAGTCGACAGCTTGCTGGCCCTCTAAATCAGTGATTACTAAAATATCGCCGGCTTTTATGACGCCAGACCAAGGTTTTTTGGCTGGCACGATCTCATCATGAATTGTCTGCATGAACATCACCCACCATGTTGCTTTAACCAAGCGTCCAGCATGCCTCCGAATGATTGGTTTAAAAAGATACCCGGCTGAAGCATCAGGATTTCCACATTATTAATGACGGATCTCCTTCGGTCATTGACCCGGAGCAGACGACTGATCCCGGCCCTCTCATTCGTAGCGAGCGAGAAAGCGCTTGGCCCGGTCGGTTTGCGGATTGGAGAAGAACTTCTCCGGCGTTGACTGCTCGACCACCTGGCCTTCGTCCATGAACACCACTTCCTGGCACACCTCTCGCGCGAAGCTCATCTCGTGGGTGACGACGACCATGGTCATGCCCTCGGCCGCGAGGTCGCGCATGACCGCGAGCACTTCCCCGACAAGCTCCGGGTCGAGGGCGCTGGTCGGTTCGTCGAATAGCAACACCGTCGGCGACATAGCCAGCGCCCGGGCAATGGCGACGCGCTGCTTTTGACCCCCGGACAGGGAATAGGGGTAGGCGTCCCGCTTTTCCTTCAGTCCGACCTTCTCCAGCAGCAGCTCGGCGCGGATCACCGCATCGTCTTTCGAAATGCCCAGCACGTGAACCGGGCATTCAATGACGTTCTGCAAGACCGTGAAATGCGGCCACAGGTTAAAGTTCTGGAAGACCATGCCCATCTGCGCCCTGATGCTCGCCAATTCACCATCGGACATGAGCTGGCCATCTTTCTTGCGCCCGACCCGTTTGCCGGCAAGGTAGACGTCGCCGCGATCCGGCTTCTCCAACCAGTTGATGCAGCGCAGCAAGGTCGATTTGCCGGATCCCGACGGCCCCAGAATGCTGGTCGTCTCGCCGGAGTGGATTTTGAGTGACACGTTGCTCACCACCTCGAGGCCATCAAAGCTTTTCGAGATGTCATTGACTATTAGGATGGGAGCTTGTTCAGGCGCGGCCAAGACCCCTCACTTTCGCGGCCCCCTGGACGACGCGGACCAAGCCTTCAATTGACAGACTGATGGCCCAGTACAGAGCCATGGCTATTAGGAATGGCTCCAGCGGAACGAAATACATGGACTGTATGGAACTCGCCGCATATGTCAGATCCTGGACCGTGATGATCATCAAAAAAGAGGTGTCCTTAAGTATGTAGATCAACTGGTTCCCGAACACCGGCGCCGAGTTGAGAAACAACTGCGGCAGAATAATCCGGCGCATCAGCCGGAGTCCATGATACCCGTGCGCTTGGGCACTCTCGGTCTGGCCGGCGGGAAGCTGGTCCCAGGCGCCACGCAGAATTTCAGCCACATAGGCACAGTGATAGATGATTAACCCCAGAAGCCCCGCGGTCCAGGCATCGAGCTTCACCCCGAACGCCGGAAGACCGTAATACAGAAGATAGACGAAGATCAGGAACGGTAGCATGCGCATGCCGTCGACAAAGGAGTGGAGAGCGACGCGGATGATCTTGTTTCGCGATCTGAGCGGCCCAACCATGAGCGCGCCGAGCAGGAACGCGCCGACCGCAGAGGCCCCGAACAGAAAAACCGTATTGCCGAATCCGCTGGCCAGCCTGGGCCATTCATTGAGCACGATTTCAAAGTCGGTCATTGGCCGTGGCCCCACTCACGTCGCATAGCGTTCGGCCCGCTTCTCGAGGCGCCGCTGTAGCCGCACGAGGACGCTGATAATCACGATGTACATGGCCCCGGCGATGAGAATTGGCGGCAAGGGCTCGTAGGTCTGCGCCGCGATCCGGTTGGTCACCCGCGTCAGATCGACGACGCCAATCACCGCGATCGCCGGGCTGGCCTTTATCAAGAGGGTCATTTCGTTGATCAACGAGGGCAGCGCGGCGTACCACATTTGCGGCAACATGATGCGCCGGAAATACAACCCCTGCTTCATGCCCATGGCACGGGCCGCCTCGATCTGAGATTGCGGAAACGCCAGGTAGGCGGACCGCCAAACCTCGGTGTTGAATGACGCGGTATTCAGCGTCAGCGCTACCACTCCGGCTGTGTACTTATCGATGTTGATGCCGAAAACCGGCAAGGTGACGAACAGGAATAGCGCCAGGGTGACCAGTGGCGTCGCCCGCCCCAGGCTGACGTAAAGCGCGACAATCTGGGAAAGCACGGGAACCCGCGCCACCCGGATCAGGCTGAGCCCGAAACCGAGCGGCACGCCGCAAACGATGGCGATCAGCGAAATCCAGATAGTGGTCCATGCACCATACAGAAGCATCTGGAAGCCGCCTGCCGTCACCCTTTGCCTCCCCTTCTTGTGTCGCTCGTCCGCAAACCGGCCTGGCGTTTATTTCGCTGCGGTCAGCATTTTGAATTCCTTTACCGACTTGATCGATTGCCTGGGCAAGTCGGGAAAGGCTTGGCCGAACCATTTATTCTGCAGTGCGGCCAACTTTCCGTTTTTGTACAAATGGGTGATGAATCCGTTCAGGTATGCCAGCAGGTCTTCGTTACCCTTGGGCACCGGATAGGCATGGAATCCGGGCCCTGATACGGCTTCGCCAAGGGCAAAGGTGTCGCCGCGTTTACTGATTAGGTTCTTGGCGCCAACGATCGCGTTGACTGTATAATCAAGGCGCCCATTGGCCAAATCCTCGTAGATCTCCGGGTATGACGTGTACTCGACAACCTTGCCCAGCTTACCGCCTGTCTTCTCCAACATCGCGCCAAGTTCGGGAAGGCGCGAGAGCAGCACACTGCCGGCCTGCACGCCGACCGTGAGGCCGTTGAGATCCTTGATGCCCTTGATGCGA
Source organism: uncultured Alphaproteobacteria bacterium (assembly GCA_964194535.1). GTDB lineage: Bacteria > Pseudomonadota > Alphaproteobacteria > Rhizobiales > Methyloligellaceae > UBA2767. The sequence goes on from CAXMMX010000077.1 coordinate 5,258, forward strand.
TTTTCCTTCTTGCGCGTGATATAATAATGCTGCGCGCTGGCGGTCGGCATGGCGAAGTCGAACACCCGCAGACGTTCTTCCGAGATAATAGAGCCGGTGATCGCGGCGTCGTACTTGCCGGCCCGCACGGACGCCAGAAGGCCCGACCAGGGCAGGATGTCTTGGCGGATCTCGAAACCCGCGTACTTCTTCAACTCCGCCACGACGTCGTTGGTGAAGCCCGAGGCTTTGCCATCCTTCATGATCTCGAACGGCGCATAGTTATCCTCGGTGGCGATGTTCATATGGCCGCGGCTTTTAATTTCCTTCAAAGACCCGGCCTGACCAGCCAACGGTGTAAATGTGAATGGGAGTAGAACGGCAAAGAACAGTAGAACCGGTCTCGCCAAACGAATGATTTTATGCCTTGTCATATTGGTGTCCTCCACTTTTTTTTTTAAAGACTCATTGTGTTTTTCGCCGACGAACGTAGCGACTCGTTCGCCGGCATTACGGAAATATCGATCGGCTTGGGACGCCGGTCCAAGCCATTGGTCAGCACAATGTCCATGGGACATGCGGAGACCACCAGCACGAGATCCATCTCGGCCCGCAGGGTCAGGCTTTCGCCCGGTTGCACCAGCGGCGGCTTAATGTGCAGATTCCCGTCGGTGTCGATTGAAACGTTCTCGAACACATTGACCGGGGACGGAAATTCCGGCGGCGCCAATCCCATCTTGTTCAGTGCCGAGGCAAGGTTGTCGATGCAATTGGCGTGATATCCCTGATGGCCCAAAAGCGTGTAGCGGCCGATATCGCAAGCCGACAACAGCAAATCATGGAGGCCCGGCGAGGTATCACGGACCAACGTCAGGATCGGCCGGCGGCGATTCGAGTAGAACGCCTCTCCAACGCAAGGGGTCAGATTATCAAGGCAAGATCGAGTGTGCTCAGTGGACAAGAATTCGTCTAGATCCGGCAATGCGAATGCCCAGGTATCTGCTACCTGCGGTCCTTCGGGTGAGACGATCTCAACGAGATGCCCCTCGGGCACCTCAAACGCCCGGCCGGTGCCGGCAGCAACCCGTGAAGGTTGGCTGTCGTTCGGCATCTAACCGTTTGTCCTTGGTCGGACCAAATGAACAGCCCGACTGGCCTCGGCCGTGCTCAGCGATTTACCCGGTAGTGTGACAGCCGGCATCTCTCATCGCCCCTTAATGTCCGAATAATACTTTGGACCTTTCCCAGATAGGTTTCAAATCTATGGCGATCTTACTCAAATTCCGCCACCGTTGTAATGGTTTTCCCTCTGCAGCCGTCCGATCGCCTGATTTTGATGAGTTGGCCGTGCCCGGACAGCCAACGGGTCGCATGAGCAGATGTCCGCTTTTGGCACAAAGCAGACATTCCAGCCTATGTGGGTTTATGTCCGCTATTGGGGGTAAAGCGGACATTGTGAGGGTGGGTGATTTATGTCCGCTTATGACCCATAGCAGACTTCGAGCTGTTGGTATTTCGACGGCTATCTCTTTTGGATACGATATGAAGAGGCGGTCCCGAAACGTGGCCTCTTGTCGTTTTTGTAACGCCTATGCCGCGCCTTGCAACAATAGCCAAACGCCACCGCCGACCATGATTGCGGCTAGTCCCTGTCCGAAACCAGCGCCCCAGGGTACAATCTTTTCGATCAGCACAACGATTGCGAGTCCTGCAATCCACACAAGATTCATGACGCCGCCGGCGAATAGAAGCGCCATGAGTACCCAGCAGCAACCCAGACAATAGGTTCCGTGTTTCAGGCCCATCTGGAACGCACCATAACGGCCATTCCGCCAATTCCTTGAAAGATAACCTGCGGGCGAGCGGCAATGCTCAAGGCATGCGTGCTTTAACGGGGTGAGTTGATAGAGCCCGGCCGCGATCAGAAGAAGGGCTGTGAGCGCTGTGCTTGT
>CAXMMX010000078.1:0-3544 GCA_964194535.1 uncultured Alphaproteobacteria bacterium
CGCATGCGCGACCTCATCCTCGCTTGGGGTGAAGGCCGCGTTGATAACCCGAACCTGGTCAGGATGAATGGCGAGCTTGCCTGAAAACCCGTCCGCGGCAGCCTGTTCGGCGTTGCGCTTCAATCCCTCAAGGTCGCGGAACTCGGGATAGACCGTATCAATGGCGTGGATGCCGGCCGCAGAACCCGCACACAGGCACATGGTGCGCGCAAGCACCATGGGCGCGCGATACACTCCCTGATCGTCCAGACTGGAGCGGGCGCCCAGACTGGTGGCGAGGTCCTCACTGCCCCAGGCAATACCGGTCACTCTTGGCCCGCAGGTTTGAAAGGATGCGATGTTCAGCATCGCTTGAGGGATTTCCGGCGCCAGGACGAGAATTGAGATGCGCCCGGCCTCAAGACCCCCCTTTTGCTCCAGAGTGTCCAGCATGACGGCAAGCGTTTCGACGTCTGCCTGTGAGCGCGCTTTTGGAAGCATGATGCCGGCCGGTGCGGCAGGGACGATCTGTTCAAGGTCGGCCACCGCCCACTCGGTTTCGAGGTCGTTGATGCGGACATAAAGAGGCGGCTGCGCCGTGCGGGCCTCTTCCTGCCCAAGGAAGTTTGCGACTTTTTCACGAGCGGCGGCCTTGTTGTCGCTGGCGACCGCATCTTCAAGATCGATCAAGATCACATCCGCGCCACTGGTGAGGCCCTTGGCAAGTTTTCTGTCACTGTCACCGGGGGTGAAGAGAAGGCTACGCATCTTCTTTAACCTCACGCAGCCGGTTTCATGCGCATGAACACCTGCCGTTTGCAGGTTGCGACAAGCGTGTCGTCCTGATTGAAAGCATCGTGCTGAAATTCAAGGATCCCCGCGTCGGGCCGGGATTTGCTTTTGCGTTTGCCCAGTACAGTGGTCGCCACATGCAGGGTATCACCTTGAAAGACGGGGGCGGGAAAGCGCACTTCGGTCATACCGAGATTGGCGATGGTTGTGCCGAGCGCGATGTCGCTCACCGCGATGCCGACCATAAGCCCCAGCGTGAAATAGCTGTTCATCAAAGGCTGGCCGAACTCTGTTTGAGTTTCACAATAGTGCCGATCAATGTGCAGCGGTTGAGGATTGTAGGTGAGGGCGCTGAACAGAGTGTTGTCCATCTCCGTGACTGTACGCCGTATGGGATGTTCGAATGCCTGTCCCGTTTCGAACTCCTCGAAATGCAAACCACTCATATGCTCACCTCTACCATGAATTACCCTGGCCATTTGTGACACCGGAGTTAACGCCGCGTTTACCATAATTCACTAGGTTCAGTTTGAGTATATGGCTTGTCAGTTTTGCTCATGTCAGCCGTATGTACGTAAAGAAGTGAAAGACCGATATGTCCCTGGTTTCTGCACTTGTTGCGCCTCTGAGCATTTCCAATGCAATCAAGAAGGCGAGTCATGCGACAGGCACAGATTTTTCTTACCTTTTAAAGACGGCTGCGCGCGAGAGTTCCTTCAAACAAGGCGCAAAAGCGAAAACCTCCAGCGCGGCAGGCCTGTTCCAGTTCATAGAGAACACCTGGCTTAAGACGGTTAAGGAGGTTGGCGACAAGTTCGGCCTGGGTAAATACACTCCGCATATTTTTACCACGCGCTCTGGCCGGCACTATGTTCCGAACGGCAAGCTGCGCCAGGAAATCCTGCAGCTCCGCCACAATCCTGAAGTTTCCGCCATGATGGCAGGGGCCTTTACGCAGCAAAATTCCGAATTCATTGCTTCCAAGATCGGGAGAGCCCCGTCTCCAGGGGAACTCTACATCGCCCATTTCCTTGGGCCAAACGGCGCTTCAGATTTGATTTCACTCGCCGACAGCAAACCAAATGCGCGTGCCGACAGGCATTTCCCGAGGGCAGCAAGAGCAAACCGCCCGATCTTTTATTCCCGCGGGCGCCCGCGCACCGTGAAGCAGGTTTACAATGAACTTGTGAAAGATCACGCCAAGCAGCAGGTCATTGCCGGGACCAGGACCACCCCCGCCACGACGGCTTCATCGCTCAAAGTTGCGAGCGTCACGGTGAACGGTACTCCAGCTATTGCCAAGCCCGTTGTTGAACCAATTAAGTCAGTTGTCCCGGCGCCCGAACATTCGCCTGCGCTTCTCCACAAGGTTTCAGCCACGCAGAAACTGACACCTGCAGGCTCAGGCGCCGCTTTGAATGAACCGGGTGTGGAAGCAAAGGTGATCGAAGCCGCAATACCAGCCCCGGCAGTCGGTTTGCTGGGCCACAAAGGATCGCCAATGGTCAACACGACCAAGGTTGCGTCCCTGACCCACAACAATCTGAATATCCCGCGGGCGACCAGGAACGATGCGGTGAACGGCAGCATCGGTTCGTGGATAACGATCATCGAGCCGCCGGCAGCTGAGAAAAGCGCCAAGGACGGACCAGGTCAGAAAACCAGAAAACACGATCATGTGTCCGCACCGGTCAAGCGGCGGGCTGCGCGGCGCAAGACCGGTTCGCGTGCGCCGCGACTGCTGGAGCAATCGGCTTCGCGCAACGCAAACAAACCGCCCATCCGCATGGCCTCGCGCGCGCACTCTTTCAGGCAAGACTTATGGAAAGACTTCTGGAATCAAGTGAGTTTGAGCGGGGGCTAAAGCAGGTTTATTGAATTCCGGGCCATAAGGCTCAGCCTTTGCCAGCACAGAAAATTTCAAGAAAATTTACTGACTCTACAAGCCGGCTCAAACAATCTGGGGGCGGGAGGTTTCCTGGCCCAGAAAGTCGTTGGTGACGTCACGCAGCCGTTTTGTAAGCACTGACGCTTTGGGATTATCAGTTCCCTTTACGCCTCCCCTGACCAGGGCGTAAACCGCATTCACGTGCTGATCCACCAGTATCACTGGAAGCCGCGATTTATCGGGCAAAACATCGATCAACCGGCACAGAGAAGCGCATATTTCGTCGGCAAAGGGATAACCCAGAGTGGTTGCCTGTCCCTTTAGATTGTGCGCCGCTTGGAACAGCCCGTTGAGTGTGTCGGGTGAAAAAGCAGCGGCCTTAGCCGCATCCCGCGCTGCAGCGAGTTGTTTTAACTCTGTCTCCATCCAGTCGTCAAAATTGACAGATAGTTTCTCAAGAGCCTGCTCAGCATTCGCGATGGCCTGTTGTGCCGCGTCGGTGGCGTCACCCTGCCGGATACATTTTTTGCGCAAGTCGATAGCCGATTTAATAACCTCGTGGGGCTGTGCCGCGCTATTCTCCGTTTGCTGTGGTTGCATGGTTCCCTCGTGATCCATCTAGGCCTCAAGCATCACCTGGTTCGGGTCGACAATATGTTCCGTCCCCGTATTCATGCGCCGTTCGACGCCTGAATAGTTTGCGTTCACATAGCGTCTGCGATCGGGACCGAAATAGGATTTGGTACGAATAAAGTCCCGAGGATTGGTGACAACATTCTGGATGCGCCGGTAAAGCGCTCTGGCCGAAACCGGTTTACACAGGAATTCGGTAGCGCCAGCATCACGTGCGGCGATCACATGTTTCTTTTCCGAATAGGCGGACAG
>CAXMMX010000079.1:0-2254 GCA_964194535.1 uncultured Alphaproteobacteria bacterium
GTTTCCCGCGATGCAGGCATTGTCACCCTGATTGACGGCCATCCCGAAGCACTGTCCTGGCTTGGCGCGGTGTGCGGTCATAAAGTGCGCGCGCTCGGCGTGGAGCATTTCGGCCAGTCGGGTTCTCTTGGAGAGCTCTACGCCCATCACGGGCTTGACGCGGATGCCATTCTTGCCGCGGCATCGAGCGTACGGGCGCGGGGGTAGGCAAGAGGTTCCTATCATTAGATGTCCTCGGACGGCTTTACTGGAGTGTCGCACCCATTATTTTTCCAATTGGCAATTGTGTCACGTAAATCAGATTCAGCCTCCTGCTTATTATTCCGGGCTATGTTGAGTTGACGCTCAAGATTGCTGATCACTTTCTCCAGCCCTCTTATATCTGGCATAAAACTCTCAGGATCGCCGGTTCTGTCGATCTGTCGCTGCTTGTCCCTGATCAGCCACTCTTGTGTCTCAATATTTTCTGTCAAACTTGAAATTTCCCTCTCCAGGTGTAATTACTCACCCCCCATTTCCACCTTTTGACTGAGTGGCTCAGGCCAGGGTGGCGATGATGGTCTGGAACGGGGTTTGGCCTGTGATTTTGGCGGTGTCGGTTACGGTTCTGACAGCGCAGTCGCCCTCGGCAGCCCACATTGAGCGGAAGCCGTTGGTTACTTTTCGCTGGATGACAGCGGGGCGAAGCGCCCGCTCGCAGGCGTTGTTGGTAACTTCTACCTGACCGGGAAAGTCCAGGAACGTCAGCAGTTTCGGGCTGGCGCGGGCGAATTTAGCGCGTAGGCTTTGCGCCACTTCGCATCGGGGCGCGGTGCTCAAGATATCCGCAAGGCTGTTGTCCAGCTCGCGCTTTTTCGCTTTCAGCGTGCTCATGGCATAGGTTTTGATGTTGCGGGCGACCATGAACACCTTGTCCAGCCACAGTTTCAGCCGGAACGGCAGATCATCTTCACTGGCTTCAAGGCCATAGGCCACATCGCGGGCCAGGTGGGCCAGACACGTCTGGTGACGCTGGCCATGGTTCTGCTGGGCCGAATAGCCGTCCGACAGCCAGATATCGGGCTTGTGGCCAGCCATCACATCGCGCACCACCTGGGCGGCCCGGCTCAAACGCGACTCGTGCACGACTTCCCTATCGCTCAAAAACACCCAGTGATAGCCGTTCAAACCTTCAATGCGTATGCCGGTCTCGTCCGAGGCCACCATACCGGCTTGGCGCAAGCGCCGGGTGATCTGGTGCTTTTTCTCTGCAAAAGGCCGGTGGCTGCGCCTTAACATGTTGGCCAGCGCCCCTTGGCTGACTTGCAAGCCGAACACATCGCCAAACATTTGCTCAAGCCGGGCAAAGGACACCAGCTGGAACGTCTTGAGATAAACCACCAGAGCATGCAGCCGCGACCCGAAAGGGGAACCGTGCGCCGCATCGGGCAGCGGCGCTCTTACACGCTTGCGGCACCCAGGACAGATCACCGCCAGACGCCGGTGACGGCGCACAACCGGGGTAAATACCGGCAGATCAATCTCGTCATATTCTCCGGTCACTTCGCCAGCCAACGCCTCATCCAGCGCCGCCCGGCAGTGCGGGCATGCGTCCGGGCGATGATCAATCCTCTCGCATGGAGCGGCCGCAAGCGTCCGGAAATACCCCTTGTGACCAGGCTTGGCTCCGCCCGGCTTGGCGCTCTCGCGGCGCGCCTTCTTGTCCGTTGAGGGCGGGCTGGACGATGTCCGAGATGTTTTGCCAGGGCGCTGTATCTTCAGCACCAACTCAATCAGCTCGTGCTTGCTCAGCTTCTGCAAATCATCGCGATTCATCACAACATAGATTCAGAGCAAGGCTGATTTGGCAAGGGGGTGAGTAATTACCTGGATAGCTCCGTGTAGAGGAGCCTTACTTTCAAGTACGCGCTGATAGATTGACCGCCAGTAATCAATCCTGTCACCCCACTCCAGATCACCCAGGCATTTGCCGGTCAGCTCAATTCCATAAACGTCCTTGATTTGCGTACCCGCGAGACGGACAACGGCATCTCTGAGCCCATGGAAAATGTCAATCAGGCAGATACTGGGAAGATGGTCCCGCATGAGAACAGGATCGAGATCCCTTCGCGCCGGCATTGCGCGCATGGCGGCACAGGACCGCCAATAGTCATAAAGCTGACGCTGTTCACGAGATACAAGTTGCGCCCGAAACGTAAAGTCGAACGTCATGGTCCCTCAAAATATTTTACGGTTGCAGCTCCCTCAAGCCGCA
>CAXMMX010000080.1:0-3031 GCA_964194535.1 uncultured Alphaproteobacteria bacterium
GTGATGTCGTAGACCCACAGCACCCGCTTGCCGCCGATGAAGCTGACGTGGCCACCGCGATAGGCCACCTGCGCATAGGTCAGCAGTAGGTTTAGGAGTTGGCCGCTCTTGGTGCGCCAAACTACCTTCTCGTTCAGAAGCTGCCCGCCGCGGTCGCGCAGCGAACCGATAATCTGGGAACGCTGCTTGCGGTCATGCCAGAACTTGCGGGTGTCGATATGGTCGAGCTCGTCTTTCCCGTATCCAAGCAGTTCGCGCAGTCGCGCGTTGTGAAACAGCAGCCGGCCATCCTCGTCCATGACCAACAGCGCCGCCGGACTGAACTCCAGCATTTCGCGGAACTGGCGCTCGTGCTCGGCGGTCTCAGTGCCGGACGGGCGGCCGCCATTGGTCGCCGCCGATCGGTTTGCTGTTTTGTCAGCAGACATGCGGTTTCAACCTGGTTGTCTTAGCGAACACTATCATCGCAGCCCCTAGAATACGAGGCCCACACCCGGAGTGCGGGCCTCCCAGTTCATAGTTCTTGCTCCTGTTTTTCCATACGATGGGCATTAAATATCCGCCCGGGACCAGGACTTTTTGATGCCGATGCAGGCTAAAGGGCGTATTGATTGACCGCATCGTTATCCCAATCGATACCCAAACCGGGTCCGCGTGGTCGCATCGAGCCGTCCTCGATCTGCTGCGGTTCGTTGAGAACTTTGCTCGCGATATCGAGATGTTCGAGGTAATGGGCGGTGGGTGTTACAGCGAGGACGTGCGCACTCGCCTCAATGAAAGTGTGGCTGGACACTGGCAGCGATGCCCCTTCAGCTTGTCCGGCGGCGCGTTGCCAACCTGTCACACCGCCAATCTTCATTATGTCCAGCATCGCGAAGTCACTTGCGCGCGCTGATATTGCACGAGCGATATCTTCCGGAAACCACCAGTTTTCGCCCGTCTGAATGGCCGTTTGGCACGAGGCACGGACCGAGGCGTGTCCCAACAAATCTTCAGCCTGTACCGGCTCTTCCACCCATTGGAGATCATATTCGGCAAGGCGATTGATGCGCCGCACCGCTTCGGGCATGGTAAGTGACTGGTTGTAATCAACCATGAGACGCGTATCGCTGCCAATTATCTCGCGAACCGCCGCTACGGTTTTCAGATCCTGCTGTAGACCACCCCTTCCGATCTTGATCTTGACCGCCCTAAACCCTTGCTCCAGAGAGCTTTCGATCTGAGCAACATCCCGCTCCGGGTTGATCACACCAAAGCTGTCATAGGCGGGAATTGGGGTTTCATCACCACCAAGCAACCGGGCGACAGACAAATTCTGAGCACGGCCCAAGGCATCCCAGAACGCCATATCGAGCCCCGAGATCACCATACCCAATAGACCCTGTCTGCCCAGAAGCCTGAAGGCACTATCGAACTCGCGCATCCGTTGAGTCGGGGAAACCGATTTTCCCCGGAGCATTTCCGTCAGATTGGAGATCAGCTCAACCAGAGGGCGAAGCGTCACCGGAGTATAGCCAAATATGTATGAGCGTCCGACGACACCCTGCTCTGTCACGACGTCTATCAACACCAGCGGTGCCGATGGGATTGTCCCTACCGCCGTTGTGATCGGACGTGCCAGCGGGGCGTCGACGGCTCGGGTTTCTACATTCTTGATGATGAGGGTAGAATCTCTCACATCTGTGATCCTTTGGCTTCGGACGGTTGGTGAAGCCTGAGCGATATTCTGATATATTTACATTCACTAGTCGGTATACTTTCTCGCATGGCACGTTCGGGGATCAAGACGAAGATCCGCATCCTCACAGTCGCGTACGGTCTTTTCTATAAGGAGGGATTCGCTCGTGTGAGCATGGATGCAATTGCCGAGGCCGTGGGCGTTACCAAACGAACGCTTTATAATCATTTTGAGAGCAAAGACGCATTGGTTGCGGCAGTACTCGATCATCAGCACCTTCATGCTCTCGCCCGGATCCAGGATTGGGGCAAAGAGACGGCAGAGACTCCGGCGGAGTTGGTAACTGCACTTTTCGAGAATCTTGAAAAATGGGCTTCCATGCCCAGGTGGCTTGGATCGGGCTTTACACGACTAACGATGGAACTGGCGGATCTTCCCGGTCATCCCGCGCGTCATGCCGCGCGGCAACACAAAGCCGTCGTAGAGCAATGGCTGACTGAAGAATTGAGCGCGCTGGGAGCCCAACATCCACAGGAATTAGGGCGGCAAGTCATGTTGCTGATAGAAGGATGTTTGTCCCTAATTCTGATTCACGGGGATGCAAGCTATGCAGCCACAGCCATGCGGGCTGCAATACGGTTGGCAGATCACGAGAACGACTGATGTCCGCTTTGGGTCAAAAGCGGACATTCAGCGAGGCGATTACGATGTCCGCTTTACCCCCGAAAGCGGACATAGAACCGTATAGGCTGGAATGTTCGCTAATAGCCAAAAGCGGACATTGGCAGGGCATCAACCGACACCGCAATCTGGCATCTGGATGCCGGTGGAGGAGCCGTCCACAGCATCAATAGCGAACATTGGCTATTTATATGTGGTAGCGCTCAAAAGCGCTCGCCTTGAATTGAGATAAATTTATACTTACTCTGGTCCTGATGCTCCAGGACCGAGGATCGGGATCGACACTTTTGTTTTTCACGCCGCGGAGAGGTTCTGTCAATGCGAATTGTCCTCATCTCGACTTACGAATTGGGGCATCAACCTTTCGGCCTGGCATCCCCGATAACATGGCTCCTTGCGGAAGGCTTTGAGGTTCGCACATTCGATCTGGCAATAGAGAAACTTGATCACGACGTAGTCCTGAGTGCGGAGTTCGTGGGTTTCTATTTGCCTATGCATACGGCAACGCGAATTGCAGTGCCGGTCATTTCGGCGGTCCACCAACGAAACCCCACCGCCCATATCTGCGCGTACGGGTTGTACGCGCCTATGAATGCGAAATATTTACAAAGACTTGGCGTCAACTCTGTCGTCGGTGGGGAGTTTGAGGACGAGATCGTCCGCATTGCGAAG
>CAXMMX010000081.1:0-8723 GCA_964194535.1 uncultured Alphaproteobacteria bacterium
TGATGGAAATTCTTGCCCGCGGTCACCGAGTGCTTCTGCCAGTCGCGCACCGAGCCATCATCCATGATGGTGTAGCCGGCGATGTGATCAAACGCATTTTCTTTCGCGATGTGCCGGCCTTCCTTGCCGATAACAAGAACCAGCTCGCCCTCATAGTCGAATGAATCGCGCGGACCTTGAGGTGGATATTCCAGCGGCTCCAGGTGGCCCACAAGGCCGCCTTCAACCTTGATGAACATGGTGATGTTTTCCGGCGGTGGGATTTCACCATGTACGGGGTGGCGCTTGGGATAGTTGACGCCGATGCAAATGACCTTTTCCGCGTCATGCAGGGGGGGAAGAAAACGCTCATCCGACAGTTGCACACTTGCCTCGCGGCCCTGCGTCCAGCTCTCAAGTTCCCACAGCGCCTGCCCCTCAAGCACCGCGCGGATGGACGGATATTGGTCAGCGAAATCTCCCTCGACCGGAATGGCGGTAGCCGCTTCGGCCGGGCCGTCCGCACCTTGCGCCACAACGCCATAGGCCGCGCCGTTATCTTTTCTGTAGCTCACCAGTTTCATGCTGCGCTCCCTGTTTGTCTCAGATGGCGCCCAGCGCCTGCTCCAGATCCGCGATCAGATCGCGCACATCCTCGATGCCGACTGACAGGCGAAGGAGGTTTTCCGGTACGATGCTATGGGGCCCTTCGACGCTTTTGCGATGCTCGATCAGGCTTTCCACGCCGCCCAGAGATGTTGCCGGGATGAACAACCGGGTCGCACTCGCCACGCGCTTGGTGGCGTCCGCGTCGCCATCCACCAGGATGGACAGCATGCCGCCAAAGCCGAAGCGCATTTGCTTGCTAGCAATCTCATGACCCGGATGGCTCTCAAGGCCAGGATACAGCACCTGCGCCACCCTGGGATGGTCCGACAGGGCCTGCGCGAGTTCCATCGCATTGTCCGAGGCGCGTTCATAGCGGATGAAAAGCGTGCGCATGCCGCGCAGCAGCAGCCACGCGTCGAACGGGCTCAATATCCCGCCTGTTAGCTTGCGCACTAGCTTGATCTCATCCCACAGCGCATTCGCCTCGGCGCAGATAAGCGCGCCGGCAGTGAGATCGGAGTGCCCGCCAAGATATTTGGTGGCCGAATGGAACACGATATCGGCGCCCAGTTCCAGCGCCCGCGTCGTGCAGGGTGGGGCGACGGTGCTGTCGACGCAAAGGATCGCACCGGCCCCGTGCGCGGCCTTTGCGGATTCTTCTATATCGATGACGTCCCATGTGGGATTGACCGGCGTCTCAACCCATACAATCGCCGTCTCAGAGGGGCGGATTGCTGCTTCGAGCGCACCTTCCTGTGTCTGATCGAACAAGGTCAGTCCGATGCCACGGATCTCGGAGATGCGGCGCAGCCAGTCCTGGCCGCCGTGATACATGACGCGGGGCGCGACGACATGCTGCCCCGTTCGCACTGTTTCGAATACCGATACGCTCGCCGCCAAGCCGGCGTTGAAGGCCATCGCCTCCGCGCCGCCGTCCAGAGCCGTCAACACATTTTCGAGTGCCTGAGTCGTCGGATTGGAGTCGCGGGCATAGCTGAAAGCGCCCATCGGTTCATAATTGCTGCCGCGGGCAAAGGTGCTCGCCAGCTCGATCCCCGGCACAACCGCGCCGGTGGCTTCTTCGATCAAATGCAGGGCCTGCGCCGCGAGCGTGCTTGGAGCCCATTCGTCCTTTTTCTGCGCCATTGGAATGTCCAGCCATTTTGGTTTCGGCCAGCGACACTACAAGGTCTGCAGGAAATGGCCAGCACATCGACACCCTCATCCCAAACCGGTATAAGCACACCGTCCTGCCAAAAGGTCAGGACATGTTCTCGGGGCGGGGTGGAAGTCCCCACCGGCGGTAAAAGCATATCTTGGCTTAAGCCCGCGAGCGCTCTTTGAGGCTCATCTCAAAGAGGTCAGCAGATTCGGTGCGAATCCGAAGCCGACGGTTACAGTCCGGATGGAAGAGAACGAGTGCGGTAATGCTGCCTGCTGATACGCGGGTACGTTGTCCGTTTCGTACGCCCTGATTCTGGTCTCTAAAGGAGAAACCAATGAATCAGAGCTCCCAAAATACTCCGGCTGGATTGCGCATTGCCTTCGTGCAGGCCCGCTGGCACGCAGTAATCGTCGATGAAGCCTGCAAGGCCTTCATTGCCGAAATTGACCGGACTTCAGAAGCGGCCGCGACGATCGAAGTCTTCGATGTGCCCGGTGCGTTCGAAATTCCTCTGCAAGCGCGCATGTTGGGCAGAACCGGGCGCTATGCCGCGGTCGTCGCCTGCGCCTTTGTTGTCGATAGCGGCATCTGCCGTCACGACTTTGTCGCGCAGACGGTTGTCAGCGAACTGATGCAGGCACAGATGGAGAGCGACATCCCCATGCTTTCGATTGTCCTCACCCCACATCATTTCCATGAGAGTGAGAAACATCAAAAATTCTTCCTCGATCATTTCATGGTGAAGGGTGCTGAGGCGGCGCAGGCCTGTACGCAGGTGCTTTCGGTGAGGGAGAAGATTATGGCTGTGGCTTGAGGTGGGTCAGGATGGTTCCTGAACAATCACACCCGCCAGCTCGACGATATCGCTCATGATGGCGTTGAGCTGGAAATCTTTCGGCGTGTAGATGCGCGACACGCCGACCTGGCGCAGGATGTTCTCATCGCCTTCGGGGATGATGCCGCCGACGATGACGGGCACATTTTCCATGCCCCGCTCGCGCATCAGCGCCATGACATCGCGCACCAGCGGCACGTGGGAGCCGGACAGGATCGACAGCCCAATGACATGGGCGTTTTGCGCCTGCGCCGCATCGACAATTTCGGCCGGCGTCAGCCGGATGCCCTCATAGACGACATCCATGCCGATATCGCGGGCGCGCACGGCGATCTGCTCCGCGCCGTTTGAGTGGCCATCGAGGCCCGGCTTGCCGACGAGGAAGGTGAGCGTGCGCCCGAGCTTGCCGGAAGCCGCTTTTACCTTCGCGCGCAGATCATCAAGCGTTACTTCTTCTGCGCACGGCGTGTCACTGACGCCCGTCGGCGCGCGGTACTCACCGAACACGTCGCGCAAGCACGCGCCCCACTCGCCGGTGGTGACGCCTGTTTTTGCACAAGCGATCGACGCTTCCATGATGTTGTGGTTTTCGCTTGCAGCCGCCTCAAGTTCTGCCAGCGCCGCCGCCGCAGCCTTAGCGTCGCGCTTCGCCCGCCACTGTTTCAGCTGCGCAATCTGCTCAAGCTCGACAGAGTCCGGCACCGTGACGATACCGCCCGCTTCGCCCGATAGCGGCGAGGGTTCGGACTCGGTCCACTTGTTGACGCCGACGACAATCTGCTCGCCTGACTCGATTGTTTTTAGCCGCGCGGTGTTGGCCTTCACCAGTTCAGATTTCATGTGATCGATGGCGGCGACCGCGCCGCCGAGAGCCTCGATCTGCGCCAGTTCTGCGCCGGCCTGGGTCTTGAGTTCCTCGACCTTGGCCTCGATTTCCTTTGAGCCATCGAAGATATCGCCATATTCCAGCAGGTCGGTTTCATGGGCGACGATCTGCTGCATGCGGATCGACCATTGCTGGTCCCAGGGCCGCGGTAGGCCGAGCGCCTCGTTCCATGCCGGCAGCTGAACGGCCCGCGCACGCGCCTTTTTTGACAATACGACGGCAAGCATTTCCAGAAGGATACGGTAGACGTTGTTTTCCGGCTGCGGCTCGGTCAGCCCAAGCGAGTTGACCTGCACGCCATAGCGGAAGCGCCGCAGCTTGGGGTCGGTGACGCCGTAACGCTGTTCGCAAATCTCGTCCCACAGATCGACGAAGGCGCGCATCTTGCACATCTCGGTGATGAAGCGCAGCCCGGCATTGACGAAGAAGGAGATGCGCCCGACAACTTGGGGAAAATCGTCCTCACTGACCTCACCGCTGGCCTTCACCCTGTCGAGCACCGCGATCGCCGTCGCCAGCGCATAGGAGAGCTCCTGCACCGGTGTCGCGCCCGCTTCCTGCAAATGATAGGAGCAGACATTGGTCGGGTTCCATTTCGGAATGTGAGTGTATGCGTAGCAGATCACGTCCTTGATGAGCTTGAGCGAGGGCTCAGGCGGGAACACGTAGGTGCCGCGCGAAAGATATTCCTTGATGAGGTCGTTCTGCACCGTGCCGGTGAGTTTCGACACATCCGCACCCTGGGCTTCGGCTGCCGCCACATAAAGCGCCAGCAGCCACGGCGCGGTGGCGTTGATGGTCATGGAGGTATTCATCTGCTCGAGCGGGATACCCTCGAACAGCGCCTTCATATCGCCAAGATGGGAGATCGGCACGCCGACCTTGCCGACCTCGCCGCGCGCCAGGATGTGGTCGCTGTCATATCCTGTCTGGGTAGGCAGATCGAAGGCGACCGAAAGGCCGGTCTGCCCGGCGGCGAGATTCTTGCGGTAGAGCGCGTTGGAGGCCTCAGCCGTCGAGTGCCCCGAATAGGTGCGGATCAGCCAGGGGCGGTCGCGGGTGTTTTTCTGCTCAGGCATTACGGCCGCTCCCCCTGGAACTGGAGCCTCAAGGGGAGCGCTCCGCGAATGATTTGCGTCAGCGTTTCACCAGCCCGACGACAAACAGCAGGATGACCGCGCCTACAAGCGCGGAGATAATAGAGCCGACCATCCCGGCGCCGAGCGATATGCCGAGCGCGCCCAGTACGAAGGTGCCGATGAGCGCACCGACGATGCCGACAATGATATTGCCGACGAGACCGAAACCCGATCCCTTCATAATCTGTCCGGCGAGCCAGCCCGCCACCAAACCAACCACGATCAGGGCGATAAGAGCTTCCAGGCCCATGAGATGTATCCCTTGAGGCGTTGGCTGCCGATGGTCTGAACGCGAGAACAATACGCCCCGCAGCTACGGCAGCTTGGGCCGGAGGTGCACTGACTATGGCGCATGCGACCTTCGTATTACAAGCGCTCACACCGCGTTGTCCAAAGGCAAGTGTCATGGCTCTCAATCCTTGCATCTGCAGGGAACCCCGCAAGCCTGAACTCCGTGCACCGAATTTGCTGCATTGCAAAAGATTTATTGCATTGCCGCATATTTTGCACAAGTATTGTATCGCAGCGCAATAAGACCATGAGATGACCCGGCAGGTCATCAGAGAGAAGCCAACTCCATGAGTAAAGCAGAAGTGGCCGAGGATACAAAATCTGAAAGCGTCACCAAGGACCTCTATGACATCGGCGAGATCCCGCCGCTGGGCCATGTTCCGAAAAACATGCATGCCTGGGCCATCCGTCAGGACCGGCACGGCCCTCCCGAAGAGGCCATGCAGCTTGAGGTGGTTCCGACATGGGAACTGGACAGCCACGACGTGCTGGTGCTCGTGATGGCGGCAGGCGTCAACTATAACGGCGTCTGGGCCGCGCTCGGAACGCCTATCTCACCGCTTGATGGCCACAAGAACCCGTTTCATATCGCAGGCTCCGATGCATCGGGCATCGTCTGGGCGGTCGGCTCCAAGGTGAAGAACTGGAAGGTGGGCGACGAAGTGGTCGTTCACTGCAACCAGGACGAAGGCGACGATGAAGAATGCAATGGCGGCGACCCGATGCTCTCCTCCACCCAGCGCATCTGGGGTTATGAGACGCCGGACGGTTCCTTCGGCCAGTTCACCCGCGTGCAGGCGCAGCAGCTCATGCCGCGCCCGCAACATCTGAGCTGGGAGGAAAGCGCCTGTTACACGCTTACCCTCGCTACCGCCTACCGCATGCTGTTCGGCCACCGCCCGCATATCCTGCGCCCGGGGCACAATGTGCTGGTGTGGGGCGCGAGTGGGGGCCTCGGCTCAATGGCGGTGCAGATTTGCGCCACCGCTGGGGCCAACGCCATCGGCGTTATTTCCGATGACGGCAAAAAAGATTTTGTGCTCTCGCTCGGCGCGAAAGGCGTCATCAACCGTAAGAAGTTCGATTGCTGGGGCGAGCTGGCCGAGGTGAACTCAAAGGACTATGGCGCGTGGTTTAAGGAAGCGCGCAAATTCGGCGCCGCCATCTGGGACATTACCGGGAAAGGCAACAATGTGGATTTCGTGTTCGAGCATCCCGGCGAAGCCACCTTCCCGGTCTCGACATTCGTGGTGAAGCGCGGCGGCATGGTAGTATTCTGCGCCGGGACCACGGGCTACAAGATCACCATGGACGCGCGCTATGTGTGGATGCACCAGAAACGTATCCAGGGCTCGCATTTTGCCCATCTCAAACAGGCGGCGCAGGCCAACCGGCTTGTGATCGAGCGGCGCATCGACCCGTGCATGTCTGAAGTGTTCCCCTGGGCGCAAATCCCCAAGGCGCACACCCGCATGTGGCAGAACAAGCACGCGCCGGGCAATATGTCAGTGCTGGTAAATGCGCCATGTACCGGACTCAAGACGCTTGATGACGTGATCGAGGCGGGCAAGGGCGCGGCCTAGAACAGGTTTAATAAATTCCGGGCCATTCTGACGCGTGATTTGTGACAAGATCAAGCGTCCCCTTAGCATTACTCCGCTTGCGCTGCCGGCAGCCCGTCCCGGTCCTCGATAAAGGCGCGGTTCAATTCCCCGCCAATCACGAAGATGAGCGCGGTGATGAAGAAGAAAAACAGCGCGATCATCACATTGGCGAGGCCCGCATAGGTGCTCGCGTAATAATTATAGCGCGCCAAATATTCCGAATAGCCGACACCGGCAAGCAGCCACAGCACCATGGTGTGCAGGATGCCCGACCAGATATCCATCAGCCGCCGCTTTCCCGCCGGAAGCCATAAATGCATGGCGAACAGCATCACCGCCATAGCCAGTGTACCGATCAACAGCCTCAGCTTGCCGAACAGGCCACTGAGGGTCCCAAGGGGTTTGATATGGTGGCCGGCGAACTCCTGGATCGCGGGGGCCAGCACGATCGAAAATCCAACGATCAGCATGGCCACGGCGCCGGCGATGACGAAGGCAAAACTCTGCAGGCGTCGGCGCCAGAAGGAGCGGTCTTCCTCGACCCGGTAGGCACGGTTGAGCGCGGTGCGTAAACTTTCAACGCCGCTGGATGAAATGACCAGCGCCAGGAAGAAACCGATGGTCAGTAAATCACCTCGCGTTTGCCCGACCACCCGGCGCACCTCGGGCGCGAATGCGTCAGCCACCTCCTTGGGCAGGGTTTCGAACAATTGCGCGACGGCCCGCTCAGCAGCGTCCTCGCCGCCGAAGAACCCGGCCAGCGCGGTGACGAAGATTAGAAACGGAAACAGGGCGAGGACACCGGAAAAGGTAACCGCACTTGCCAAAGAGATACCCAGATCGCTATAGAGGCGATGCAAGGTGTTCTGGTACGCGCGGAGCAATCTCACGGCAGTGATCTCCGTAAAGCGCGGCGTGATCTAGGGTCCAGACCCTAGCTTTTTGTTCGCCTTGAGGGACCCCTGCCCGAAAAGCGACAGAACCGCCCCAAGCAGCAACGCGACAAGCAGACCTCCAAGCCCGTATGAAATCGAAAGGGCAATAGCAGTATCGGCGGGTACGGAAAAAATTGACAGGCCTGCCACCATTGCCCCTTCGCGCACGCCCCAGCCGCCAACGCTGATCGGCAATGCGGAGATGAGAGCAATAGCAGGCATAACGGACACGAAGAAGACCGGGTCGATGGAAAGCCCCATCACGAAGGCGAGCGCAGCCATTCCGGCAAAGCCCAGCAGGACCACGAGCGCGCTGACCGAGATCAGTAATACGGCCTGACGGGGAGAGGAAAAAGCCATCCATACCTTGAGACCGAAGCTTCTCGTTGCTTTGAATTTCCAGAATATGAAGAATGTGGCGCTTCCCAGAATGGCAAGACCAGCGGCGGCAACTCCAGTCATGCCCAGGGGGGACCACTCGCCCAAAAGGCGCTGTATCTGCGGGAAAACGAATACCAGCCCGGCGACACCGCAAATCCCCAGACCGGCCATCGCTGCGATCCGCTCCGCCATGAGAGACGCAAGAGCCCCAGACATGCCAGCGCCTTTGCGCACCAGCAGTGCGGCACGAACGGACATGCCGGCAATCGATGTCACCAGGAACAGGTTCGCGAGCGTTCCGGCCCCGTAAATAGACAGCGCGTTGCCCGACCCGATCGATACATGCTGAGCGCCGAGAATATAAACCCAGCGCACGCAGGACAGCGCGAACTGCATAACGAATATGCCGATCGCGAGCAGCATGAAGTGCGTATCACTCGAAAAAAGGTACTCAAGAATTGACGAGATATCGAACCAGGTGAACAGGATCAGCAGCAGGGAGAGGCCCGTGCAGAGTTTCACCAGCAGCCGGTTGGACCGGACAGGGCTGGCGAGAGCCTGTTTCGAAACAGGCATTCCCGCCGCCTCGCTGGCGAAGTGCCAAGCCGTTCTGGTCGTTGCCATGTCTCGAGCCGTGTCGCTGTCCGCCGCATTGCTTTGGAAAAGCATAGCGCCCGGTATAGTTAACAAGAGGTAAACGCGCATGCTCAAAAAGGGGCATTGCCCCGGCGCATAAAGGCTTTATGCTGCGCTGCACACTAATCCTGCAGCCCAGCGGAGATCTGCCTCATGGCACTTGCCGAAGACCCCCCAGCAATGAAGGCGCAATGATCCTGCATGGCCTGACCAGTCTGTGCTCCAAGGCCAGCGAAGCCACGAGCACTTTGCTGGACAAGGCC
>CAXMMX010000082.1:0-6904 GCA_964194535.1 uncultured Alphaproteobacteria bacterium
CTGGCTTGGAGTGCCAAAAAAATTAGCGACCCATACGCCAATCACGCAATTCTAAACGTTTTTTAACTAGCGGCCTCAGCCTGCCACCCCCATATTGAGAATCAGAGCCACGTCCTATGGCAGCGCTCCGATATCTTTGAACTTCAAACACACAACCTTGGTCTTGCTAATGATCCTGGAACAAATTTCAAGCCCGTCAAATTGGCGTGCCGGTCTCACGGCAATCTGTGCTATTGCCGCTGCCATGACTCTTGCTCTTCCTGTCGATTCATTGCTCGCGGCGTCGTCCGTATCCCATTTCAAATTGAAGAACGGTATGGAGGTCGTGGTCATTCCCGATCACCGGGCGCCGGTTGTCACGCATATGGTGTGGTACCGGGTCGGCGCAGCCGATGAGAGCCCAGGCGTGTCGGGCATCGCTCATTTCCTTGAGCATCTCATGTTCAAGGGCACAAAAAAAATCGCGCCGGGTGAATTCTCGAAAATCGTCGCCCGAAATGGCGGCGAGGACAATGCCTTCACGGGCCAGGATGCGACGTCTTACTTTCAGCGCGTGGCCAAGGATCGCTTGCAGCTGGTGATGGAGATGGAAGCTGACCGCATGGTCAATTTGCGCCTGATGGAAAAGGATGTCGATACCGAGCGCAAGGTCATTCTGGAAGAGCGCCGCTCTCGGGTGGAGAACGATCCCTCGAATATCCTGAGCGAGCAAATGACCGCCGCGCTCTATCAGTCTCACCCCTACGGCACCCCGATCATCGGCTGGGAACATGAAATGCGGACGCTCGACCGCAAGGCGGCAACGGATTTCTACGAACGCTATTACGCACCCAATAACGCCATTCTCGTCGTCGCCGGCGATGTGACGGCGAATGCAGTCAGGAAGCTGGCCAGGGAGACCTACGGGAAACTCAAGCCCCGCAAAGACCGGGTGCGGGCCGCGCGCCCTAAGGAGCCGCCCCACCGTGCACCCATCAGGATCTCCCTGGATGACCCGCGCGCAGGGCGTGCAACTGTGCAGCGTTCCTATCTCGCACCGAGTTATGCCTCATCCGAGCCCGGTGAGGCGGAAGCGCTCGATCTGATGATGAAGATTGTCGCCTCGGGCTCCACGAGCAAACTTTACAAGAGCCTTGTCGTCGAAAAGAAAATGGCAGCCTCTGCGGGCGGCTGGTTCAGCGGTAGCGGGTTGGATGGAGGCAACCTTGGCGTCTATGCGGTCGCATCGGACGGTGTTGAGATAGCTGATGTAGAAAAGGCTATTGACGCGGTGCTAGCTGAATTCATTGAAAAAGGCGCCACCCAGAAGGATCTCGTACGGGCGCGCAACTCTTATCTGGCCAGCCATATCTATGGCGGTGACAATCAGGTGCGATTGGCGCGGCGCTATGGGTGGGGTCTCGTCAATGGCAGGACCATCGCTGATATCGAAGAGTGGCCGGAGCGGCTGGAAAAAGTCACGCTCGAGGATATTCGGCGCGTGGCCAAGAAATATTTCAATATGACCCAGTCTGTGACCGGTGTGCTGCGTCCGCTTGAAAAAAAGAAAACAGACGCGAAAAAGGCCGGACATGGGGATCGCAAATCCTAGGATCTGTGGACAATTAAGGTTGCTGCGCCAGCGCCATAACATTAATTGTCCACAGACCCTAGAAACGATGATGGTGAACCCAATGCAACGTTTCACGATCTACATTACTGGATGGACGCACCGCACAGCATGCGTT
Organism: uncultured Alphaproteobacteria bacterium; assembly: GCA_964194535.1. Taxonomy (GTDB): domain Bacteria; phylum Pseudomonadota; class Alphaproteobacteria; order Rhizobiales; family Methyloligellaceae; genus UBA2767. The sequence goes on from CAXMMX010000082.1 coordinate 1,728, forward strand.
GGCGGGCTGCTTGCCGCGCTTATTTTGACCATGGTGTCAGTGACGACGGCTGAGGCAAAAATGAACATACAGGAAGTGACGAGCCGGGGCGGCATCAAGGCATGGCTTGTGGAAAGCCGGCAGGTGCCCCTGATTGCCATGCGTTTCGCTTTTTCCGGCGGCGCAGTGCAGGACACCGATGGAAAGGAAGGGATTGCCAACTTTGTCTCAGGCATGCTGGACGAAGGCGCTGGTGACCTCAAGTCTGTCGATTTCCAGGAACGGCAGGAAATGCTTGCGGTGCGGATGAGTTTCGAAGCAGGCCGTGACATGTTTACCGGCAGTTTTCAGACACTCACACGCAATCGCAAGGAAGCAACAGAACTTCTCCACCTGGCGCTCACCAAGCCCAGATTTGACGCCGACGCGGTTGAGCGAATCCAGAAGCAGATATTGACGGGTCTGAAATTTGACCAGAACGATCCTCGCCGGGTTGCCTCGAAGGAATGGTTTAAGCTGGCTTTCAAGGGCCATCCATATGCCCGGCCGGTGAAAGGTTCCATGGAATCGGTTGCGAACATCGGACGTGATGATCTGATTAATTTCGTTCGCAAGGTTTTTACCCGGGAAACACTCAAGATAGCGGTGGTCGGCGACATCGATGCCAAGACGCTTGGGTCTATGCTTGATCGGGTTTTTGGTGATCTCCCGGCGTCCTCGGACCTGAAGCCCATTGCTGAAGCCACACCCCCCGCGGGGCCGCAGCGCAAGGTGATCGAGATGAATATACCGCAGTCGGTCGCAGTTTTCGGCCATGGCGGTTTCAAGCGCAAGGACAAGGACTTTATCTCGTCTTACGTGCTGAACTACATTCTGGGTGGTGGCGGTTTCAACTCGCGCCTAACCGAAGAAGTGCGTTCAAAGCGTGGACTTGCCTATTCGGTCTACAGCTATCTCTCCCCGTACAGGTACGCAGCGATCTATGCCGGCAACGTGGCTACCGAGAACAAGTCCATGGAGCAGTCACTCGAAGTGATCGAGGATGAATTGAAACGCATGGCGGACAAGGGCCCGAGCGCGAAAGAGCTGAAGAATGCTAAGCAGTATCTTACCGGTTCCTATCCGCTGCGTTTCGACACCAGCTCAAAAATCGCCAGACAGATGATGTGGGTTCAGATCGAGGAGCTGGGCCTTGATTATTTCGATACGCGCAACTCCAAGATCGAGGCCGTGACGCTTCAGGACATTCGCCGCGTGGCCAAACGGCTGTTGAAGGCGGATGGTTTGATTGTGACAATTGTTGGCAAGCCCGAGGGCGTAGCCTCGAAGCCCAAGAAGAGCTGATCCATTCAGGATCTGGACCAAAAGTCCTCATCCACAAAGTGAGTGTCTGAAGCAGACCCTGTTTGCTAGGGTGCAGCGTGACCCAGTGATTCCTTTAAGGTTCCACCGCATGCCGATTGTACAGTCGATCGAAGGCTGCATGGAGGCAGCCATCGGCGTTGCCGGCCTTGAGCCGTCCGCGTTTCAAGGCCGTCTTGCGAAACTCGATGGGTCTCTCGCGGAGCTCAGGACACATTATGAGCGTGGCACGCTGCCGCTGCTGGGCATTCCCGAACAAACTGAAGATATCGATGAGGCGGACGATGCCTTGGCGCGCCTGAACGAAGGCGCGAAGACGCTGATATTCTTTGGCACGGGCGGCTCGAGTCTCGGCGGACAGATGATCGCGCAGCTTGGCGGCTGGTTTATCCCCGGCGAGCAACGCTCGGACCAGACGCGCCGTCCGCGCACCCGGTTTTACGATAATCTTGATCCGCGTACGCTTGAGGCATCATTCTCTATCCTGGATCTGGAGCACACGCGCTTCATCATTATTTCCAAGTCCGGCAACACGCCCGAAACGCTGGTGCAATTCTTTACCGCCCTGCAGGCGGTGAAGGCGGCGGGGCTTGAGGCAAAAATACCGGAACTTTTCCTCGCCCTGACGGAACCGGCGGTGAATGGCGTGCAGAATGGCTTGCGCACGGTGTGTGAGGCCCATGCGATCCCGATACTCGACCATCATCCGGGCATCGGCGGGCGTTATGCCGGGCTGACAAATGTCGGACTGCTGCCGGCGCTAGCGCGGGGTCTTGATGCCAAAGCCATACGGGCCGGCGCGGCGGAAGTGGTTTCACAACTCATGGCCGCCTCGGATGCGGGCAGTTTTGCCCCGACCATTGGCGCTGCGGTGAGTGTAGGCATGGCGCAAGACAAGGGCGCGCGCGTGCAGGTGATGATGCCCTATTCAGACCGGCTCGGGCGTTTCGCCAACTGGTATGTGCAGCTGGCGGGTGAGAGTCTGGGCAAGGACGGTAAAGCTTTTACACCGGTGGCGGCGCTGGGTCCCGTCGATCAGCATTCGAACCTGCAACTTTATCTCGATGGTCCGCGCGACCACATGATCACGATCATTCGTACTGTATGCGGGGGAATAGGACCGGTTATCGATGTCCCGCTCGCCGAACAGGCAGGCGCTGCTTATCTCGGCGGGCGCAGCGCTGGTGATCTGGTTGCTGCGCAGCAGCGGGCTATTCCACAGGCATTGATCGATGCTGGGCGGCCCGTGCGCATTATCGACATTGAACGCCTTGACGAAGGGACGCTTGGCGGACTCATGATGCATTTCATGCTGGAGGTGATTCTTTGCGGGTATCTGCTCGAGGTTGATCCTTTCGATCAGCCCGCCGTTGAGGCTGGCAAGGTTTTGACGCGGCGCAACCTGGAAAGCCGCGATTAGGGAGAAAGAGCGTGGCCGTTCGCCAACTGCCACCATCACTCATCAACCGTATCGCCGCGGGCGAGGTCATTGAGCGTCCGGCCAGCGTTGTGAAGGAACTTGTCGAAAACGCGCTCGACGCGGGCGCGGAGCGTATCGAGATTATCGCGCGGGGCGGCGGGCTTTTGTTTTTGAGCGTGAGCGACGATGGCTGCGGCATGGAGTGCCAGGATCTTGCTCTCGCGGTGCAGCGCCATGCGACTTCAAAGCTCCCCGACGGCAATTTATCGAACATCGATACTTTAGGATTTCGCGGCGAGGCCCTGCCATCAATTGGCGCTGTCGCAAAACTATCCATCCAGAGCCGGGGGCAGGGGCACGCCGAAGGGTCGGAAATCCTTGTCGATGCAGGCAAGGAGACGGGTCCACGTCCCGCCGCGCTCAACATTGGCACGCGGGTTGAAGTGCGCGATCTGTTCTACGCGACCCCGGCACGGCTCAAATTCATGAAATCGGAGAGGGCCGAGCAGGCAGCGATCACCGATGTCGTCAAACGTCTTGCCATGGCACATCCTGGCGTTGGCTTCTCGCTCACCAGCGGGGAACGCACAACGTTCAGAGTGCCTTCGGCCATGGCCGGGGACACAGAAGCGGTTCTTGCGCGCCTTGGGCGTATCATGGGCGCGGATTTCATGGGCGATGCGCGGCCCGTGCAGGCGGAGCGCGAAGGGATGAGGCTTGAAGGCTTTGCCGGATTGCCGACGCTCAACCGCGCCAACCAGATGATGCAGTTCCTGTTTGTGAACGGCCGCCCCGTACGAGACAAGCTGTTGGGAGGTGCGGTGCGCGGGGCCTATGGCGATCTGGTGCCGAGAGGGCGCTTTCCCATGTTGGCGCTGTTTCTTAGCGTGCCGTCGCCCGATGTCGATGTGAATGTGCATCCGTCCAAGGCGGAAGTGCGCTTTCGCGATCCCGGTGCGGTTCGGGGACTGATCGTCGGTGCGTTGCGGCAGGTGTTGGAAGAGGCAGGGCACTCGGCCAGCGCCGCATTGGGCGCCCAGGCTTTCACTTACGCGGGGGTTGGCAATGGCGCTGCACGCCCTCAAGGCTATTCAGGACACAGGGCCGCACCATCGGCTTTAGCCTTCGCGGAGGCGGCCCAAGCGCCGTTTGAGAGTTTTGCACCCGCGAGCGGCGATACCCGGGCCAGCGATGCGGAGCCGGAACAAAGCTATCTGGACTCACCCCTCGGGGCGGCGCGCGCGCAGGTGCACGACACCTATATCGTTTCCCAAACGCAGGATTCGGTGATCATCGTCGACCAGCACGCGGCCCATGAGCGGCTGGTCTACGAGAAGATGAAAGCGGGTCTTGCCAATGGCGGTGTGACGCGGCAAATGCTGCTGATCCCGGAAATTGTCGAGCTTGATGAAACGGCTGCCGAAGCGCTGGCCGCGCGGGCCGATGAACTTGAGGCCTTCGGTGTGGTGTTGGAGCGCTTCGGCGCGGGCGCCGTGGCCGTGCGCGAGATGCCCTCGCTATTGGGAGATACGGACATTCAGGGACTGGTCCGCGATCTGGCGGACGAGATCATGCAGGGCGATGGGACGCAGAGCCTCAAAGAGAAGCTCGAAGCCGTCTGCGCTACCATGGCGTGCTATGGCTCCGTGCGGGCGGGGCGCAGGTTGAAAGCGGACGAGATGAACGCGCTGTTGCGTGAAATGGAAGCAACGCCGCATTCGGGCCAATGCAATCATGGCCGCCCGACTTACGTGGAGTTGAAACTCACCGATATCGAGAAACTGTTCTCGCGGCGCTAGAGCAGTCGTTACACCGCCAGCAGGAATACAACCTGCGGGTTTTTGCTCATCTGTCACATATCCACACCGTGGAAAGCCAATCAGGACAAAGGTTTACTCTGGGGCCTGTTACCTCAGCAGGGCCTCAAACCCGCGCTGAGGTAACGCTGAGGTAACAATTTTCCCCCCCACCATATTCTATTTCTGCGGCTCATTGCTGCGTTTTTACGCTTCTAGCAATCATCTGAGGCCCTATCCATGTCCGCTTTCGGGGGTAAAGCGGACATAGTTCATGGCCCCTCAGAATGTCCGCTTTTGACCCAAAGCGGACATTAGCCACCTGCCACAAAGCGAGGCTCTCCAGCCCGATCCGACCCATGCTTGTGGCAGCCAACGCAATCGCAAGGCCGACCATGTAGAGAAGCGTGACTCATTAAGTGCGAAATGGGCACGGGGCCGGCTTTCTCATCGCCAAATCAGCCCTATCAATAGCGGACCACAACTTATCGTGACAGCTCAGGGACGAATTCACGGTCGAATGCCCATTGTGCTACTATAGTCGCAGAGTAGGTGGAGCCATCTGCGAACCCCGGTCAATATGATTGTGGTGCGACCGATGGCGCACCCGGCACTGTCCC
>CAXMMX010000083.1:0-22163 GCA_964194535.1 uncultured Alphaproteobacteria bacterium
GGACCGAACCGGTTCCACCAGAACCGAACCGTCTCGTGGCAGATATCAATGCCCCGCTCATGGAGCAGGTCCTCGACCTGCCGCAACGACAGCGGATAGCGGATGTACATCATCACCGCGAGGCGGATCACCTCGGGCGAAGAGTTGAAATAACGGAAGGGATTTTGCATTGCCGGAGGCTAAAGAACCTCACCAAGAGGCTCAAGCCGATTTGCTCTGACAATGCCCCTTGAGGAACTAGGCCAAGAACCCATCAGCCCGAGCTAAGAAGCGCTACATCTGTACAAAATAGAAGAAGGGCGTTCAGGGATTGCCGTTCGAATGCGGCCACAGCTTCTTTGCGCCTGTATATCGTTAAGTTGACAGCGCCGGTGATAAGCTCGGAGATCTGTAATATCTTGATAGGATGGATTGAACGCGCTTGATACCGGTTTAAATTATCATCCAGGTGATCGCGATTTTGAGCTTAAGATGCGGTTTCGCATTGAGCCAATAGGTGGGATAACCATGCTGTTGGGCTAATGTTTTAGGCCTAGGAATGTTGCTCAATTTTCCGATCTGAACCCTAAATCAGTACCACACGCGCAATGCCAATCGACGCTAGTATTGAAAGAAGGACGAGAGCTAACTTTCGGAAACTTTCCTGTGTGGTTGAGCGATATTGCCTTTGCCCCAGCAAAATGCCTATGAACAAGGGCAATAACATCACCAGCACAATCCACAGTGTCGTGTGGGTAATCAGACCATTTAGGGTCGAAACCCCTACGCCGTAGATATACATGACAAAGAAAATGGCGACGAACATGGCGCGGGTTTGCGCGACTGGGTAGTTGACGCCGAGAAAAATCGCCATCGCAATAAGGCCTCCCATGGAGGCCATACCGCTGCCGAAACCGAGCAGGAAACCGATCAAACAGGCGAGAGGGCGGGTCATCTTCTGTCCGAAATTGTAGCCACGCCAAAGCAGCGCTGTCGACACAAGGATCCCAAGCGACAGGCACACACGTATTGTGTCCGCCGGTAGATGGACGAGCAGAAACTGCCCGGCAGGCAGACCTACAACACAACCTGCAAACAAGGGCCAGAAGGTCGGAAAATCGATCTGGTGGCGTACGCTTGGTAGCATATGGATGCTGGCGAAAATCTCGAGTATAAACAGCGCCGGAACAATCGCCGCCGGCTCAATAACGAGCGATGCGCCAGCAATCACGATTGCCGAAAAACCAAACCCTGAATAGCCGCGTACTACCGCAGCAACCAGCGCGATGGCCACCAGGGCAAGAAGCTGTGTCCAGTAAATAGGCATCGTCTTTTCAGGGAAATAGCTTATCGAATAGTATTTTATACCGCGTGTATCATACTAGTATGCTTAGCAATCAACCATTCTAAATATCCGCGTGTGGTGCTAAAATTGGTGATTGCGTCATCTTGCCCCGACGCGGGGTGTTGGCTGAATTTCACAGCCCAAAGCGATTGATGAGATTTAGTTCATGGAAGATGTAAATACAGAACATGGGCAAGCAGCTGCTGAAGGCCAAGACTCGATAGAGCGCGCCAACAGATCGATGAAGCCACTTTAAGAAAAGACTGGTGGCGACCTTAAGGATGGCACAGCCAAGAACCCGGTCAGTGTTAGAATCTCAAGTGAGAATCAATCCAGCTTCCGGAGTCAGATTCGGATCAGGGACTTTGAAATCATTCCGATCAGCCCTTCGGTTTTGCAGGGACGAATGCCGGACCAAAGCCGAGCGAATTGCTGTTAGCCGCACTCGCTGCCTGCCAGGAAATGACATGGCGCTTGTATGCAGATGTCATGGATGTAGATTTGCGCCGGATTTCAGTCCATCTGCGGAACTGTATATATAGATAGCCGCGCAAGCGATGCTGAGCTGGAAAAACTGAAGAAAGTGGTGGATGCTCATTGCCCGGTCCTCGATGACCTTGTTCGAAATATTCCGCTTACGCTTGGAATATCGCTAACTGCAGATGATAAAATATAAACAGATTTTTCAGGCGGAATTATCTCTTTTCTGGCAGTCCAAAATCAATTGAATATATTTCAGGGAGAGAGATTTAATGACTTCAATCGACTGGCAACCAGTGGGCGGAATTGACCCACGCGAACTTGGGAATGCTCGCCTTCTTGCCCACAATGGCGCGCAATGGCTTGCTCGGATTGCGCGCAGTTTCATTGAGCCGGTTACCGATGAAGCTCATACTTGCCTGAGCTGGGTGGATGACGGCTATGCGCTGGTAACACAGGAAATCGCTCCAAAACTTGTCCTTGAGTTGCGCCTGCCGGAACTTGTTCTCCAGTTCAAGGAAGAGGGCAAACGGGTATCCCATCAATTCGAGATGGACGATCGGTCGCCGGCGGAAGTTGAAGCCTGGCTTCTGGTAGAGTTGCTCCATCGCGGAGTCGATCGCGACCGGCTTTCCAAGGATCTTCCATTTGAAATACCAGGACTCATGACGGGTGATGCCGTGAAGTATTCTGCCAAATCAGCCGAAGGCGATCTGCAGGAGTTTTCACGCTGGTACGCAAATGCTGCGTCGGTTCTTGATCAAGTACGCGGCAAGCACATCCCTGCAGGAGCGACCCCATCCCCGATAAGGTGCTGGCCACATCACTTCGGTATGGACATATTATTTTTGCTTGACCCTGGAAAAGATGACCGGTCCATCAGGGTAGGATTAGCGCCGGGAGATGGCTATTATGGCGAGCCATATTTCTACGTCACACCCCTGTCATGTCCGACAACAGAGGATTTGCCCGACATCTCCGGTATTGGCCATTGGCACACCAAGGATTTTATCGGAGCCATACTCACCGGGTCTCAGATCGTGGAGAACGGGATGATCGGGGACGATATTGCCGGGTTCATTGGCGCTATCATCTCGGCGGAACAGAAGCGGCCCAGCGTTTAAGCTAGTATTCCCACCGCAGCCGGGTTTCCTTTTAACACCGGTTCGGTCTCGGTCATGGCGAATTCCCGAAGATAGTTTTTCAGCTTACCGGATTCCCTCATTTCCTTCACGGTTTCAACCATCGCGCTCGCCATGGGCATAATCGGGTCGCCATCGGCCCAGATCAAGCCTACCTCCTGACTGACAACCGGTTCAATCAGGTCCAGTGATTTGGTGCCAGGATGCAATCCGGGCATGAGCGTAAAATGGCCCGGGATTATCGTCGCCAGATCGCTGTATTGCGACTGGAACATGAGATGGACAATCGACTCCGATTCCACGCTCACAATTGGATCGCACCCTATTTTCTTGAATGTCTCATCAACGAATTTGCGTTCATGCATAGAAGCCCGCAGCATCGCCAGAGGCAGCGCGGCGGCTTCACGCCATGTAATCGATGTGCGGTCCTTGAACTTGTCATTGTCGGCCACCAGCAAACTGAGTTTTTCGACGTATATGGGCATCTTGTTCAGGTGGTTGAGCGAATCATCATTCAGATAGCTGACAGCGGCATCCAGCGAAAAATTGCTGAGTCCAAGCGTCATTGCCTCGATGCCGATAAACCTGACGTCGGCGCTAACGTCGGGATGGCGTTCCCGCATATGCTTGACAAGGAGGGGCATCACCGGGGACATGGACGGCATAGCACCCATGCGGAGATTGCCCTTGAGATTGTTATACATAAGATCAATTTCATCACGCATGGCATTGCAATGCGAAATTATTCTCCGTGCCCACCTGGCAATACGCAGCCCTTCCGGGGTCAGGCCACAATAACGCTGCCCGCGGCCCCGGAGAAAAATCGGAACGCCAAGCTCATGTTCAAGCTGCTTGATTCCGCTGGACAGGCTGGGTTGGGTTACATGACAACTCTGCGCAGCACGACCGAAATGCTCCTTTTCTGCCACCGCAAGCAAATACTTGAATTGCCTTAAAAACATTGCCGCCCTCCCATACTGCGTGGATTACTCTGAGTGGGTTCACAATGCCGGTGTGCCCCGGAATTGATAAACATAACATCATTAAATCTAATTTTGATAGAAGAACTCTATCACTCAAGCGGCAAAAATCATACATATTGTTCCGCTACTGGGGACGTGTTTTTTAAAATGACCCTCGATTTGCCTTGTTGCCGGATCAATCTCCCAGGAGATAAAATGATCCTGAATTGGACCATCAGCAAGCCGGCGCCAGTTTCGGCAAAGAGCAAAACCTCCAGCGCAATCATAGATTTCACCAAACCCTAGATAGCCAAATTGAATATCCAACACGGTTGTTGATGGGGAAAGCGTTGCGATAAACTGTCGCAGTAGAAGCAATGTGGAATAGGACCGTCAGGGGCAAAAAATTTCTGTATCCAGTCGCCAACTCATGCGGTCGGACCAGATTAGTGCTGGCTATCTGACATCCGAAGGCCATCTCGATAAGATTCAGGGAGGCGACTAATGTCTGACACAAAACCGCGCCGGAAAGTGACGATCCGGACACTCCAGCGTAAGATGAAGAAGGGTGAGGCGATCACCCAGTTGGCGGCGTACGACTACCGCACGGCAGTCGTCTCCGATCGCTTGGGCATGGACATTTTATGCGTGTCGGATACCGGCGGCATGATCCTGTTCGGACATCAGAGCACAGTCTCGGTCAGTTTCGAAGAAGTGATGATGATGGCGCAGGCGATCGACCGCGGTAGCGAATACGGCTTGCGTATGGTCGACATGCCCTACTGGAGCTTCCATGTGTCGTCCGAGCAGGCGGTCGAGAATGCCGGGCGCTTTGTTCATGAAGCCAACGCCGAAGTGATGAAGTGCGAAGGCAACCGGCATCATGCCAGACATATAGAAGCCATCGTAAGGGCAGGTATTCCCGTTCAGGGCCACATTGGCGTCACACCGATGAGGATGCCTCAACTGGGAGGCTTTATCGCCCAGGGCAAAACCGCCGACCGCGCAAAGGAGTTGATCGACGACGCCATGGCATTTGTCGATGCGGGCTGTTTCTCGATTTTATGTGAGGTTACGACACAGGAAGTTTGCGAATACCTAACCGAGGTATTGCCTATTCCGGTTATCAGCCTAGGTGCAGGCAACCGCGCTCATGGCGTCCACATTATCTCCTCCGACCTCTTCCATCTGTGGGAGGAACATGTCCCACGGCATTCGAGGATTTACACTGATCTCATTCCGATCATGGAAGACGTGATCTCGCGCTATATGGCGGATGTGGTATCGCGCGATTATCCAGGTCCGGAAAACACCGTTTACATGAAAGATGACGCGCTATTGGCATTTGCAAAAGAGATGAAATGGGACAGCAAACTCGAAGAGCTCGAGAAAAAGAAAATAGCATGAGGATCAAAGGGCTATCGTCCTAAACAAATTCTTTATACTAAAAGAAAGAGCCCGCCTCCCTAAAGGAGGCGGGCTCTTATTTTTGAGCCTGCAAATGAGGCCAGGAGGAAACTGCTTCGAACAGAAAGGTAAACCCGTTCCCTCATACAACAGCCTCTAGCGGTAGTTGAAGACGTCCGGTCTTGGATCGGAAATAAAACCGTCCTTGTTGGGCATGTTCACCTTAGGCAGCGTTTTGGCGTTCATGACATCTTTATCTCCGATGATCTTACCCATGGAGAGGACGTAGGCTGAAACCGCGTAGATTTCGTCATTGGTCAGCGAACCAGGCTCATTAAATGGCATAGCCCGCCTGACATAGTCGAACAGCGTGGAGGCGTAAGGCCAGTAGCTTTCGACGGTCTTCTTGGTTTTAGGCGTGCCGATTGAACCACGCCCGCCAATGAGCGCCGCACCACCTGTAGCGCCTACGCCCTGGAGCTTGTCTCCATGGCAAGCTAAACATTTATTAGCATAGACACTTTTACCTTTGGCCGGCGTGCCTGATCCCGGCGGCAGGCCACGCCCGTCGGGCATGGCGTCAATGTCTATTTTTGCGATTTCGGCCGCTGTTGGTGTTGTACCAAAGTCAAACTTTGCGGCTGAGGCAGGCGCTGCCGCCACGAAGGCAACAAGTGAGCCTGTGAGAAAAACGGTCTTGGACCAATTGATGAGCATCGATAATCTCCCTTCTCGTCGCCAGGGCTGATCAGCCCTGGCACGAGCTCTTTATTTTTGATCCGGCTTAAACCTTGTGAGCCGCGTTTGACACTGTGCCGTCGGAGCCAACCGCCCACGCCATGATGCCGTTCAAGTGATAGATCGAGGCGAATTTTGAGTGGCCGTTCAAGCCGCGCACATCGTTGATCTCTGCGATCGTCGGCTGCACATAGCCCGTCTCATCGATACAACGGCTGGCTAGCAATGCCGGGTTGCCGTCCCATGTCCACGGGATGCGGAAGCGAGTATGGCAGATTGACTGTACTGGCCCTTCCAGAGCGGCGATGTGCCAGGACTTGCCTCCATCGGTGGTGACTTCGACCTGCCGGACCTTGCCGCGGCCCGACCATGCGATACCGGTGATCTCATAAAAGCCCGGCTTTGGAAGCTTCATCTCTCCCGATGGGAAGGTAATCACCGATTTTGCTTCCATGGTGAAGCTGAACTGGCGTGCCTTGCCGCCATCAAGCACGTCGGTATATTTTGACGTCTCCTCGCGGGTCATGAAGGGCTTGTCTGAAATTTCAAGCCGGCGCAGCCACTTGATATGGGTATTGCCTTCCCAACCTGGCAAGAACACCCGAAGCGGATAGCCCTGCTCAGGCCGGATCGCTTCGCCATTCTGGGCATAGACCAGCATGGCGTCATCCCACGCCTTATCAAGAGGAACACTGCGGGTCATGACCGCAGCGTCGGCACCCTCGGCGAGAATCCAGGCTGCGCCGTCCTTGACACCAACCTCGCTCAAAATCGTAGAGAGCGGCACACCGGTCCATTCCGATGTGCTGGTCAGGCCATGAGTGCCCTGAACCGTTTTCAGATATGGCGCCTTGAACTCGGTCAGTCCATTGCCCGAGCACTCGATGAAATACTTCCGTGAGACGGACGGAAATCTCTTGAGATCGTCCATGCTGTATTTCTTCGGACTGTCGCACATGCCGTGGACGATCAGGCTATGGTTTTTCGGATTGATCGTGGGAATGCCACCATGGTGGCGTTCAAAGTGAAGGCCAGAGGGAGTAATGGTGCCTTCGCCGTCCCCCAGTGGCGTCATTGTCCAGGACGATTCCTTGGTCTTGGTCGGGAATCTCCACCGCGCTTCCGATTCAAACTGTGAGCGTGAACCGTAACCGCCATCATCGTTGGTCAACCGTCCCTGGACCTTGGTCGGGTCGTCTACAACCTCAAATTCCATTGCTCCGGCAGGCGCCTTGGCGCTGGCTCCGCGCGGTAGAGTGCCAACCGCAGCCGCAGTCGCCGCGGCCCCGAGCAGAAAGGCGCGCCGCCCGGTAGTCGGATTGGGAAACATGCCATCCTTGCACTCGCATTCGTCCATCTCCTGCTGACGTGCAAGGAGAACGCTTTTCTCCGCCCGCATCATCCCTTCCATATGCCGGCGAATATCATCATCCACCGCTTCATCGATATCGGGATAGGTAAGATGGGCGTGTTTTCCACCATCTGTCATGAGCTTTAATCCCCTCAGATTCCTCCAAAACACACCTCTCCCGTTGACGGAAAACACAGTCCCTCCGTCAAGAGAAGAGTCGATCATGCGTTCTATTCGGTCACTTAGGCGGCCAGAGCTCTTCGCACCTTGGGACAGATGCGGCCCCATCAACCAATGGTTTCGGACACGTCTTTTGCCCGATTTGGCCACCTGCGACACTATGATGCATCCTAATCGGATCTGGATATAGTGTCTACGCGGATTGTATCTATAAGTACTTTGGTTTCGTCTATTATGCCATTCCGAGTTTCAAAATACTGTATTTTTTTCAATAGTTTAAAAAATGCATCGCGGGTACAACCCAAGTTCAATACACTCTGTGAGTGTAGTATATTTCCCATGATAGGTCATGAAAGAACAGCGAAACCCGTTCAGTGAAACCGGATTGCTTAACGGTCGAGCTTCGATCGCACTTTTTTGTTCCGCAGGCTACAGCCGTGTCGCCAGCACGCTCATTGATCAGAGGTTCGCCGCGAATCCGCCCCCATGCGCTGGACGATTAAATCAAAAGACAAACGCCATTATCGCGATCACGGCCAAGGCGACAAGCGGCCACGGCAGAAACCGTCCAGACATCTTGCTTTGGCAGTCATAGGCCATATCGCATCTGGCGCAAGTCCCGGGCCGTTCTGGCGTGCACGCTGGTTTATAGGCTTTTTCGGTCATAATTTCCTCTTTTCCTGACGCTTGACTCACGGGCACGGAACAACTTTTGCCCGATGCTAGACATGCTGCCTTGTTTCGAGGGAAAATGCCTTGACATGGATCAAGTTAAACGACTGAAAAAGGTCGTTTTTAAAGGATCTTCAGTCACTTACGGGGCTGTAGAGCGCGATTGGGGACAGAAGACTTCGTCGCGAGCCGGGATGAACACCCTGCGGCAGGGTCAGTTCGACAATACATCCATGAAATTATTCGCGATCATGCCGGCGAGGCCGTGCATGAAGAGGTAGCCGGCGCCGCTATCGAGGTCGAAAATTTCCAGAAGCTTGCTGCCGTCGGCGACGAGCAGAGACGAGTTTTCAAGGCATAAAGCTGTCGCCACGCGCCGGGGACGATCGCCGATGAGCGCGGCCCACCCAAACATTTGCCCTTCTGTCATGATCGAGCCGGAGGCGCCCGCCCGGTTGCCGGCCCCGAGTGAGAACCGGACCCGGCCACTTGCTACCACAAAGATATCGCGCGCATCGTCACCGAGCGAATAGACGCTGTCGCCCTCTTCATAATTGCGCCGCACGGTAATTGCGGCGATGGCCTCGAGAGTAGTATCCGAAAGCCCGGCAAACTGATTAGCCCGCTTCAGTATTTCAAGAACGGCGGTGTTTTCATTCATTTCCCTGCTCCAAATCGTCTAGCGGCACCGGGCTTACACCCTCGCTACTGCGTGCATTGTCACTCCGGAAAACCTGTCGTGCAAAGGAAGTATAGACAGTCATTTTTCCCGCCGGCCTAGCTGAACTTATCGTAGCGGATCAATTCCGCCGGCAACCTTGCATCCACAATTAATGTTCTGATTGCGCCATCGACCATCGGTGGCGGCCCGGCGACGTAGGCCACCACATCATCATAGTGTCCGGACATCCGCTCCGAGGCGACCGAGTGGACAAAACCGGTAGCGAAATTGAGCGTTCCGTTGTAGGGCGTCTCTCCGGCATCAACCTCTTCGTCCGACAGCGCAATCGTAACCTGCAACTGTTCAGGAAACGCCGATACGAAGCCCGCCAGCTCATCCAGAAAGAAGGCATCCTTTAGTGTGCGCACACCGAAGAACAGGTTGCCTCCGTGATCCTTGAAATAATCTTCCTGACAGCCCCGTGAGAGAATGGACATCATACCGGCTATGCCGGAGCCTCCAGCAATGCAGAGCAGATTCTTGGCCTCATCAGGTTGAAATATAGCGCGACCGAAAGGGCCGCAGATTTCCGCCTCGGTTCCATCGACCTTTGAGCTGAACAACCAGTCCGAGAACCTGCCATCAGGCTTCTTCTTGACAACGAACTCGAGGTGGCTCGTGGCGCGCTGGTAATTGACCATCGAATAGGCGCGGCCTCCGTCCACATCGGGAACGTTCAACACAACAAACTGACCGGCATCGAACTCGATAGGACCGGCCAGCTCGATATCGAAGGCGATAACATCATGGGTAAGGAGCCTTCGGTTGGCAATATTCCCTCGCGTTGAAACCAGCGGGATATAGCCGTCCGGCACCGAATTCATTTTAGTGGAGACTGAAATCTCGCAATCGGCGAGAGCGAGTGTCTGGCACATCAGGAACTCGCCGCGCTTGCGTTGGAGGTAAGAGTTGCCTGGTGCCTCGGGCCACATATCCTTGATAGTCGCCGGCTCCCGAACGCGCGCTTTGCATGTTCCGCAGGTCCCTGTGGCGCATTCGTATGGCAGGTCCAAACCACTGCGCAGCCCGGCATAGAGGATGCGCTCTCCGGCCTTGCATTCGAAGGTGAATTTGTCGGTCTTGGAGCGCCCGCTAATTTTCATTTCAGCCGCGCTCCACTGATCTGTCTGAAATGAATGAGGATCAAACGCTTAGTCCCAGAAGCTGTCGTCGTCCTCTTCTGAGTCCTCTTCATATTCATATTCGAGTTCCTTCTCGATTTTGACAAGGACATCATCGTTTTCCTGCTTGACCTCATACAGCAGCAGCGATTTTTTCGCTTCTCCCCGCATTTCACCGGTACGCATGTCCCACTGCCAGAGATGCTTGGAGCAGGTCAACAGGCCTCCCTCGCAGATGCCCGATTGCTCAAGCCGCTCCTCCATGTGAGGGCATAATGGCGGGTAGGCCCTGAACTCATCGCCCAGATTGGCAATCAGGACAGGGACGCCCTCGACATCAAATTGTTTAAGACTGTTAGAGGCGACGTCATTCGCCGAGCAAATGCGTTTCCAGCTCATTCACCTCCACTCCCAGATGCCGACGGGCCACTGCCCCGGATTGTTCCGAATAATTCTTAGCCTGTTTTGGAAAAGCCGCGCCGCTTTCTTCCACGCCCTCACCGCCGTGAGGATAAGACGCACCAATCACCAGATCAGACAAATGGTAAGGTATAATTACAGACCCCACCGCGCCGCCTCAAATGGGCCAATGCGAACCCTTGTCCAGCCGCCGCGTTTCGATTCTGACCTCGCGTTCGAGAAACTTCGCCTTACCATTTTCAATCTTCAGCTTGTCCAGATATTTGCCCACCAAAAATAGATGGTTTTCTCCCGCATCGAGATGGGACTTCTCACCATCAAGCATATTCTGATAGACAACCAGCGAGGTTACAGCCGTTGCTGTTTTGCCATCCTTGTCAACATCCACTGTGTAGACCGTCAAGTGCCGCTTGAGCGGCGAATGGTCTGTATTATGCTTCGGCAACTGTTCCGTCATGGTTGTAAGGTGATTGTGATCAGCCGAGAAATAGGTCATGTCGTAGTTGATCTCGGGGCTCCAGGCCTTGATTGAATACTTGAAGCCGTCGTCGCACAGATCGAGCCAATCACTCCATTTTTCTTCATCAAGCAGGAGGCACGAGCGATAGATCGTGTCCTTGACGGCTTCAACGGTTTCATATCCATTAGCGCTCATTGAATAACCCTCAGAATTTAACTGCCGGTACGGGCCGGATTGTCATCAGACACTGTCCCTCCGTTTCCGGTGTATAGATGCCGGGCTGGCTTCGACCCTGTCTTGTCTATTCTGCGGCTACCGCTGGGGCCTTGTATTCCTGCATCGGATCGCTCGGAAGGCGGTTCATCCACTTGCCCCACTCATCGTAATAGTGACGCAAACCTACCTCGTCGTGGATAAAATTATCTTCATGGCGTCCGTGAAGAATGCGGCGCGGCTCGGTGCCGGTTCGCATGGTGGCGCCCTGCCCTGTAACGCCGATCAGATCTTCATGCAGATTGCGGCCAAACGGCCCCCAGATCGAGTTGTGATGGTCGATCCTGGTCTGACGATCCTTAGCAGTGTCGGATTTCACACCCAGGCCTCGGAATTCAATCATCACCTTATTCGGTCCGAGCGGCGTCATGATATCACACCGGAGCGCCGACCCGCGAAGGTTGAAATTCATCCCCGGGAACAGATCGATCATGAACCACTGGTTTGGTGGAAATTTCGGGAATGAGAGTTCTTCGCGCGATTCGAACCCTTCATACTCGTCATAGTTCACCTCGAAGGAGGTCACGTTCACATGCCCGTGCTCGAAGCCGATATTCTTGCGCGCGAAATACTCGTCGTTAAAACCCGTAACACGATTATGGTAGTGCATGAAGTCGTGGTAAAATTCACTGTTGGTGTCGTGCCAGAGCTTGAAGTTCGTGTTGATAATCGCCTTGTGATAGTGGAAAACCTCAAGCGGCTCGGCATCGATCGACTCGCGAATGCACTCAAATGCTTTGCCCGCCCATTCCTCCAGCGAACTTTCCGGCTTGTCGTTCAGGCACACCCACACGAAACCGCCCATGGCAACTTCGCAACGAAGCCGTCTCAAACCTGTATCCTCCTTGCATAAACGGTCCTGATAGCCTTCCTTCTCGCGGGATATGTAAACGCAGTTGCCCTTCATATCGAACTGCCAGGCGTGGAACATGCAGGTCATGCGTTTGGGATTGCCAGAGGGTTGCCCCTCCAGGAAGCTGCCTGACGGCCGCCGCTCGATCATCATTCCCCGGTGGGAACAAACATTCAGGAAAGCGCGAACAGTCTTGTCCGGACCGCGTGTGATGACTATCGGCTCTCGCGCAATGGTTGTTGTGCGGAAATCATAAGGTTCGGGAAGTTCCGATTCATGACAGACCGGAATCCAGGTCTTCTTGAAAATCTTCTCAAGCTCTTCCTCGTAAATTTCCGGGTCGGAATAAATTCTGCTATCCACCCATTCGCCCTGGAGCAATTTAGGATCCGCCATCCACTGCTTATGGTTCCTTGCCGGCATTTCAGTTTTCTCCTCTGCTATCCCTGTGGCTCACACGAATACACTTTCGGTGCAGCGCCCTCATTGATCGAAATTGCCAAGCCTATCATTGCAAGACGTGCCATGCGATCGCGTTCGGTTATTCTTCCTGAGTTCATGTTAACAAATAAAAGTCTACTTGTGGAGACAAGGCCAGATCAAAAGTTTTTATTTGTCGATAGACGCGACCTTAGGAGCTGTCTTATCGCGCCTCGCACCAGAACAAAATAACAAAGGCAATTTTATCGTGGATCCCGGATAGCAATATCTTTCAGCTGTTTCGACGAGCCATCTGTAAACCAACCAGAATCCCTCAATATCTGAGTTGTCTGAGAGCCTGGCAGGTCCACATTTTTTCAGCCCTGGTTATGAACTGCGGGCAAGACGCAAGTATGTGCAGTCGGCCAGCTTCTGAGTAGTGCCCCACCACGGCCATCCGACTCACGCAGAACCGCAATCAGATAACGATGGCGTTCGTTCGGATCGTTGCAGAGCGAATATTGCCGCACACTCCCATCGCGGAAATAGAAATCGATATGGGCGCCGGGCTTGAACGGGGGAAGATCGTGACCTTCGGGATGAACCAGCTCATAGGAGTTGATACCTTCCGCCTGATGGGTCACCTGACGCACATTCGGCAGCTTGGCGTGTTTGGGATATTTGGTGCTTTCGTTCATTTGTCTCTACAGGGTGAGCCTTGACGGACCTATACGGTGTCAACCGCCAGCTGTGGGCGAGGCAGCAGTCCCGCACCCTCGACAATCGGTTCAATCGCTGCTTCCCACTCAATGGCCATGACGTGGACGCCGGCCACGCCTTCAATTTCCCTGATTTCCTGAATTTGCTCGATGCATATCTTCATGCCTTCCACACGCCAGGCATCACGAAGAGCGCCCTTGTCATCCCCGTCGACCCCCTTAACCGCATCGTCCATCCGCTTGATAAAAGATTCGGGCACCTCGATTCCAGGGACTTTCTCATTCAGGAACCGCGCCATGGGGGTACTCTTGAGGGTGCCAACGCCCGCCAGAAATGAGATTTGCTCGTGCAGCCCCATATCGACAATTTTCTTCATGTATTTTCTGAAGTGGGCGATGTCGAAAATCATCTGTGTCTGGACAAAATCGGCGCCGGCGGTGACCTTCTTGGCCAGCCGCAATGGCCGCATCTACACCGGCGCGCAAACGGGACTAGCTGCGGTACCAATGAACAACTTGGGGCCACGACCCTTGATGTCATCGCCGGACTGAAATTTTCCGTCGTCCCGCATCTCCTGGAGCATGCGAATTAATTGCCGCCATCATTTGGTTGAAACGCTGGCCCTTCCACGCATCTGGGACCAAAAAAGCCCTTGGCCTTTCGACTGCGCTGCATGTCTCCGAGCCAAAGGTTGTAAAGCGGTCAATAATCGAGAACCATGCCGCTCTTGACATCTCACTTGGGGATACCGGTTTGGAGATAGGCGAACGCCAATGACGAAGAAAAACGACGATGACACCGGCTTCAGTCGGATGCTGACTCTGGAGATCGCTCGGGTAACAGAATCCGCGGCCATTGCTGCCGCCAGGTGGCGGGGATGCGGTGATGAAATCGCGGCGGATCGGGCAGCTGTCGATGCAATGCGGAAGGAACTCAATCGCCTTCCCATCAGGGGCCGCATTGTGATCGGCGAGGGTGAGCGCGACGAAGCTCCGATGCTGTATATTGGCGAAGAAGTCGGGCTGGGTGAAGGGCCCGAAGTTGATATTGCTGTCGATCCGCTTGAAGGCACCACCATTTGCGCAAAAGCTGAACCGAATGCGTTGGCTGTCTTGGCATTTGCCGAAAAGGACAGCCTGCTTAACGCGCCCGACATCTATATGGAGAAGATAGCAATTGGTCCGGGCTTTCAGCCAGGATTGGTCGATCTGGATGCGTCTCCTAAAGACAATCTGAGTGCGCTGTCGAAAGCCAAGGGCGTACCGATTGAAGAGATAACAGCCTGCATCCTCGATCGTCCAAGACATGCAAAACTTATCGAAAACGTTCGCAAGGCTGGCGCCGCAATTCGCTTGATTGGCGATGGTGATATTGCCGGCGTTATCCACACCGCCAATGCGGATGAGACGGGGATCGACATCTATTTGGGCATTGGCGGTGCACCAGAAGGCGTGGTTGCACGCGACGAGCGATCAGCATCGTGCCAGGGTGGCCGAAATCGGCATCAAGGATATTGACCAAAAATATACTCTGGATGATCTCGCAACTGGCGACTTTCTGTTTGCGGCTACTGGCGTCACCAGCGGCTCCATGCTGCAGGGTGTTCGCGTCAGGGGCGGCACAACCAGGACGGAGACGGTTGTTATGCGCGCCAAGACCTGCACCGTGCGATGGATAAAAACCGAACATGGAGCCGGGCAAGACCAGTGACACTCCATGAAGCGCATTCGAACAACTGATAGATGGCGGAGCCGCCCTCATCATCACCTTTCATTGCGGCACGTTCTCGTATGAACCCATTGCCCGCGCTCGCGACCGTTTGCGATGTTGTGCCGTTGATTGGCCTTAACCGCGCTCTGGTCGCAAAAGACCTCCTGGTTATGCAACAGCGCCAAAATCTTGTCCTTCAAATGCTTGCTGATACCGCCGGAATATCATCCGCGCCGACAATGTATCATTTGGGCAATGTGTTCAAAATTTCTTCGCAAATGCCTTTCATAGACAGGACCTATTAGGAATTTGGTAGCAACAATTTGCAAGATGCCCTCGAAAACATGGCATGATGCCACATGAGACGTGACTAGTTGTCACACAAAGTGCCATTGTATCGGCCTGAGACTGGTCCGGTTGGATGTGCGTTATTGTTCAGTGAACAGCGCTTTGCGTCCATGAGTTGATTGGTGTTTTGACAGGCGATCATGTCGGCACAATTCGCCGAAACCGTTGTGTTGGGGCGCGAGGTTAAATTCGTTTGTCCGACGATACAGTTGGACTACCGAACAAAAAAATAACTGAAAGGGAGGAACGTTGACAATGAACTTTCTAAAACGAAGTGCATACTCTCTACTGGCTGGTTTGGTATTTGCAGCGCCAGGCGCCGCTATGGCGGAGGTTGGTTTTGGCAAACCTGGTGAGCCTATCAACCTGGTTGTCGGCTATCAGCCTTATTACACGGAGTCCTGGTCGGGCGTGGTGATCAATGGCCAACAGACTTGGAAAAAATATCTGCCCAAAGGTTCAACAGTAAAATTTGAAACCGGCCTGCAGGGATCAGTGATCGTCGGCAAGCTGCTCGGCGAAAAGAACCATATCGGATATATGGGCGACATGCCCGCAATCGTTTCCACCACCAAACAAGATAAGGTGGACATGCGCATGATTGCGGTGCTGGGCACGTCTCGCCAGCAATGCAACGTGTTCCTGGTCAGAAACGATGCACCGAAGTTCAAGAACGGCATGGAAGCCGTGAAATGGATGGACGGCAAGCTTGTCGCGGCGCCAAAGGGTGCGTGCACTGACCGTTTCGGCCAGTGGGCATTTGACCAGGCGGGCATCAAGCCGAAGAAGTACCTGAATATGAATATCGAGGTCATCACCTCGAGCTTCAAGGCCAATAAGCTCGACGCGGCCGTCATCTGGGAGCCGACAGCTTCCAAGATCCAGCTCGCCGGGATCGCCCGGCGCGCTGCGTCCGGCGAGAGCTTCGAGGGGGCAGAAGGCGGTGACGCCGGTTTCCTGGTGATGCTTTATGAAATTATCCGGGATCGTCCCGATGCGCAAAAGGGCTGGCTCGAAGCCGAACTCGACGCGCAGATATTTATGGCCGATCTCAACAATGCCAGTGCGATCGCCAAAATGGCGGACGACCAGACCGAAGGCATGTCGCGCAGGGTTCTGTGGGCATCGCTCTACGGGAAAAATCCGCCAGAGATAGGTGGAGGCCCTGACAAGGTTACCCTGGACTATATCTTCAATGACAAGGTTAAAGTTCTGGTTTCCGCCGCTACCAAATTCCTGCATGGCCGCAAAGTGGTGCCGGCCGCGGTTCTGCGTAAGGAATCGGTTTGGGATGCGATGGCGCGCGAGGTCCTGAAAGCACGCGGACTTAAGAGCCCGATCGGTGCAGTCAAGGAACAGCCTGATTCAGCCTTCAAAAAATAAGCGCTTGAGCTTATGACGCAACATTGCGGACCCCGGAAAGCATTTCCGGGGTCCGCCACTTGAAATCATTTTTCCAGACTTTCATGAATAGGAGTCATTCACTAGAATGATTGCATGGGGATGTTCAGATTTTGGAGAATCATCTGAGCGGGTCAGCAAACTCAGACAAAGCGAGTGGAGAAGGATGAGCGATCAAGCGATTTCGGGCAATGAGGTCAGCAAGACTGATATGGCGCCGAAAGGGTTGGGTTTGGCATGGTATCAATTGAAAAAGAACCTTGCGACCCCGGCTCCATACTTGATGGTTTTCGGCATCATTCTCTGGCTCGGCACATATTATTTGTTAACTGAAGGCTGGAAAGTCCCCCGGTTCGAAAAAATCCCGGGGCCTGTCGAAGTCATCAAGGAATTCTTCAGCTATGACCCTATTTGGGGCACGTCGCTGTTCACCGAAGATTTTCACGAAAACGTTTATGTAAGTTGCCGGCGAATTTTGATCGCGTTCACCATCGCGACCGGTCTGGGCGTCCCGCTTGGCCTGTTTATGGGCTGGTCGCGTAAATTCAAGGACTACGCTTTCCCGATCCTCGAAACCCTGCGGCCAATTCCAATCCTGGCCTGGGTGCCGCTGGCAATCATCATGTTTTCCGGGTTCGAAACACCCATTCTCTTCCTGGCGACGCTGGCATCGTTTTTCGTGACGGCATTAAATACAATGCTTGGCGTTGAATCCATTGATGAATCCTATTTTCGCGCGGCTGGCTGCCTAGGGTCCAAGAAGCACCATGTGTTCTGGCATGTGGTCATGCCCGGAGCGATGCCGTTTATTTTTACCGGCCTGCAAATCAGCGTCGGCGTCGCCTGGTTCTCACTGGTGGCTGCAGAGATGATCTCGGGTGATTACGGCCTCGGCTACATGATCATGGACTCCTATATGGTGAATAAATACGTTTCCATGGTGATGGCCATGATCTCTCTGGGCTTTGTTGGCTGGGGCACTTCGGCATTGGTGCGCTGGAGCGGCAACCAAATGATGCAATGGCGCGTCAAGGCGTTGGCCCTAGAGGGCAGATAGAGCGAAGTGCAGGCTCAACCAAAATGGCTGTAAAAGAAAAAAAGAGTTCTCGCAAAACGGCTTCGCCAGCGGTCAAAGGGCGCGGTGCGATATCCATTCGCAACGTCACCAAGATTTATGATCCCGAAGGCGTTAATATAATGGCCGTGGACAACTGCTCCCTGGAAATCGCGGCCGGAGAGGTCTGCATGATCGTGGGGCCATCGGGGTGCGGCAAGACAACGCTTCTGAACGTGATCGCCGGATTTCACTCGCTGACCTCTGGCAAAATTTATCTGGATGACGAGTTGCTGTGCGGGCCGGATAAACCACTCGCTGATCAAGGCGCTGATCGGATGGTCGTGTTTCAGAACGGGGCCCTTTTCCCTTGGAAGAGCCTGCTCGACAACGTTGCCTACGGGCCGATGGTTCAAGGCATTTTGTCCAAATCAGAAGCACTCGACAAGGCCCGCGACAAGCTGGCCGAAGCTGGACTGATTGAAGTAGCGGACAAGTTTCCGGGCGAAGTTTCATCTGGAATGGCGCGGCGTGCGGAGATTGTGCGAGCACTGATAAATGATCCAAAGGTATTGCTTCTGGATGAGCCTTATCGAGCAATGGATGCGTTGACGAAATCCATTATGCATGAAGCTTTGCTGGAAATGTATGACCGCACCAAGGTGACCATCTTTTTCATTACGCATGATTTGGAGGAAGCCATCTTCCTTGGTGACAGGGCTGTGGTCATGACCACGCGGCCAGCCAGAACGAAGAAAATTGTTTCCGTTAAAATCCCCAGACCAAGAGACTACAAGCTGCTCTCCTCCGAGCAATTCCGCCTCCTGGTCGAGGAAGCCAAAGAAGCAGTCCATGAAGAAGCGATAAAGGCCTTTGAGGCCGGTGAGCGGGAATTGGCGTGAACATAATTCAATAATCTCTGCAAGGAGCAGTGGTGAATGACTAATGCAGTGCAGAGTGCTCACGACACCACAATTGTTGTGGCCAAGCGCTCGAAGCTCCGTAGGCTTGCCGACAACAAGACCCTTTGGCGTGGATTCGCGTCCATCATCCTTTTCATACTTATCTGGGAAGTTGGTTCCCAGTCCAAGGATTGGTTTGGAGTTGAGGTGCCGTTTGTCGGCAAGGTACCTCCGCCGAGTGAAGTTCTGGCCATCTGGGTTGAGGTTGTGCAGCGGCCTGGCTATTGGGAAAGCTGGTATCTCAGCTTTATGCGCGTTTTTCTCGGTTTCTTTGTTGCAATGATTATCGGTATCCCGTTCGGCATGGCGCTGGCGGTGAACAAATATTTCCGGGATATCTTTTTTCCGCCGTTTGAAATTCTGCGGCCAATTCCACCGCTGGCATGGGTACCGGCATCAATCATCTTTTGGCCCACAACAGAGTTGTCGATCGCATTCGTGACCTTTCTTGGTGCTTTCTTCACCATCGTGATCAACGTCCTTGGCGGTGCGCGCACTATCGACGTTCAATATCTGCGGGCCGCCCAGTCCATGGGAGCAACGCAATGGGATCTTTTCAGGAGAATAATTCTTCCAGGAACGCTGCCATCCATTTTCACCGGCGCGGCGGTTGGTATGGGAATCACCTGGGAAGTGGTTGTGGCGGCTGAGATGATTTCCGGTGGCGGGCAGCAATCTGGCGGTGGCCTGGGCTTCTTTATCTGGAGCTCCTATATGGGCGGTACCTTGGCTCAGGTTATTGTCGGCATGATCAGCATCGGTATCGCTGGCTATATTTCGAGCAGCCTGATCCGGTATATCGGATATATTTTAATGCCATGGCGGCGGATATTTTAGGGGCACCAGTACGGGAATTTATCCATGGCGAAAAAGAAATCCAGCATCAGAACAAAAGCCCGGAAAACAGGCAAGGCCAATGGCAAGCCAGCGGACAAGCAAATTGCCGGCAAGAGCAAACTGGAATTGATAAATGTTTGCAAGGGCTATGGGGAAGATTGGGAGCACGAAAAGGTGCTCGACAATCTAAACTTGGAAATTTCTCCCGGCAAACTAACAGCTGTCGTAGGCCCCTCGGGCTGTGGCAAGTCTGCACTGGTTAATCTTATCGCTGGATTTGAGCGCCCGGACAGCGGTGATATTCTTATTGATGGCCATCCCATCACCGGCCCAGGCCGGGACCGGATGGTGGTGTTCCAGGAATCGGCGCTGATCCCGTGGCAGACTGCCTATCAGAATGTTCTTTTCGGACCTCAGTTGCGGGGTGACATGTCTGCGGAGCAGATAAAAGAAGAAGCCGACAAACTCTTTGAAACCGTTGGCCTGGTCGAATTCAAGCACAAATTTCCGCTTCAACTTTCGGGTGGGATGCAGCGTCGTGCCGAACTCGCCCGCGCCCTGATCAACCAGCCTAAAGTGATGATTATGGACGAGCCTTTTAGAGGGCTTGACGCCATGTCACGCGAGCTTATGCAGGAGTTTTTCCTCCGGATCTTTGAGAAGAACCACCGGACAAACCTCTTTGTCACCTCGGAAATTGAAGAGGCCATTTTTCTTGCGGATCGACTTCTGGTCCTGTCAAACAAACCGGCACATGTAAGAGCAGTTATCAATATCGAACTCGAACGTCCGCGCTCATTCCAAATGTTAAGTTCTGCAAAAGCCTATGAATACAAACGTGAAGCTATGGAAATTCTTCACGAAGAGGCACTGAAAAACTTCAAGAGCTCCGGTAAGCAATCCGACTTTATAGAAGCATATTCCGCGCGGAGCGATTAATACAGATGCAATCGCTCGGCTTTTTGCTTCAACGCGAGGTTATAATTGGGCTCGCCCTGGCCGGAGGGGTGATTTCTACAGCCGGCGGTTATCTGCTTCGCAAAAACTCGGCAACCAATCCGAACACGGCTCGGCTCATTCTCAGAACAGGCTATGCTGTTTCGTGGACAAGCGTTGCAGCATTCATCGCTGTGGGCTTTCAGACCGGTTGGTAAGCTCCCAACCCTGCAATCATCGCCAGATTATTGAGTGCACTTAATGACAGTCCTGGTTGAAGCAAAAAAACTGACCCGATCATTCGGCAGTCTTGTTGCGGTCAAGGATGTCTCTTTCGAGATCGAACAAGGAAGTGTCGTTGGCTTTCTCGGACCCAACGGTGCCGGAAAATCAACTACCATGAGGCTACTGACTGGATATCTTCAGCCTGACAGCGGCACAGCCAGTATCACGGGATTTGACATTACCGGCGATACGCTTCGAGCGCGCACTCAACTTGGTTATCTGCCTGAGGCGGCAACCGGCTTCCCCAACCTTACGGTTCGCGAGTTCCTGAAATATTGCGGGGAATGCCGGGGCTGGTGGGGGAGAGACCTCGAGATCGCAATTGACCGAGTTTGCGAAGAATCAAAATTGACAGCCGCACTGAATCAAACAATTCGAACGCTTTCCAAGGGCTGGAGACAGCGCGCCTGGTTTGCCCAGGCCATGCTTCACAATCCACGGGTTCTGATCCTTGATGAGCCGACCGACGGGCTCGACCCCAATCAGAAGTGCCATGTCCGGAAATTGATAAAGTCGATTGCTCAAGATAAGGCGATCTTATTCTCGACGCATATTCTCGAAGAAGCCGAAGAAATTTGTGACCGCGTGATAATTATCGCAAACGGGCAGATCGTGGCTGACGACACACCAAAGAAATTATCTGACCGTATGGGGCGTCTGGCACCGACATTTCAACGTCTGACGCAACCACATGCCGCTGAATCACGGAGTTGATGGTCCCATGGCCAGCATCCAGGTCGCTGAACATAAATCAACTGCTCTGGGATCGTTTTATGCTGTCTTCAGGCACGAATGGCGCCAGCTCATCTATTCGCCCCTCACCTATGTTTTCCAGGCCGGGTTCCTGATATTTCTCGCTACCTGCATTTTTCTGATCGCGGATTTCTATGCCAGCGATGAGGCATCTATCAGGCCCATGCTTACCTTTCTGCCGTGGGTCTCACTTATTCTTGTGCCGGCACTGGCGATGCGCGCATGGACCGACGAGCCGGGCGACCGCAGTATCGAATTAATCCTGACCCTGCCGGTGCCTCGATGGAGCGTCGTCGGTGGGAAATTTCTCGCGGGAGCCGCCGTGCTGCTGCTGGTGCTCGCGTTTACCACGCCGTTTCTTGTCACCGTTGCCTATCTCGGTGATCCCGACTTCGGTGTTGTATTTGCAGGCTATCTGGCTGCTGCCTTACTGCTGTTGACCTTCTATGCCATCGCACTGTTTGCCGCCGCTGTCATGCGCGAACCGGTGGGCTCCTTTGTTCTCAGCGTCGCATTTCTTTTTTTCCTTTTGCTGCTTGGCTGGGACGTTTTTGGACGATTGCTGCGCGATCAGATGCCGGCAACCATCTATAACGCAATTGCCGGTTTCAGCCCGAAATTCTGTCTGGATCG
>CAXMMX010000084.1:0-4494 GCA_964194535.1 uncultured Alphaproteobacteria bacterium
AGTGCACGGACGCCGTTGAACGATGCTTTCCAGGGATATGCCTTCATTGGCCATACTTGCTGCAATGGCCGCAAAAGCACCTGGACGGTCGAATACGGAAAGGCGGATATAGTAGCCGCCCTCATGGGCGCGCATGCGGGCCCGCTTGTAAGGTTTAAGCTCTTCAGTGCGCCATGCGAATGGCGGTGCAATGATACCCGTGGCGATATCCAGAATATCACTGACAACAGACGAGGCAGTGGGTCCCGCGCCCGCTCCAGGGCCAATCAACACAACTTCACCGACATAGTCGCCGTCAAAGGCAACGCAGTTGGTAACGCCATCAACTTCCGCTATGGCTGTATTCTTGGGCACCATGGTGGGGTGCACACGCTGCTCAATGCCGGTGTCGGTCTGAAGCGCGACACCAAGCAGCTTGATCCGGTAACCAAGATCGTCAGCAGCCTCAATGTCCGCGAGCGAAATCGACTCGATTCCCTCTACATAAATCGAGTCCACAGACGTCTCCACGCCAAATGCGAGCGTTGTGAGAAGCGCCAGCTTGTGAGCAGTATCATGGCCGCCGACATCAAAACTCGGATCGGCCTCGGCATAACCTGCGTCCTGGGCCTCCTGAAGCACCTCGACAAAGCTGCGGCCTTCTTTCTGCATCCGTGTCAGGATGTAATTGCAGGTGCCGTTCAGGATCCCGTAGACGCGAGTGATATTGTTGGCGGCCAGGCTTTCGCGGATGGTCTTGACGGCGGGAATTCCGCCGGCAACAGCTCCCTCGAAATTGAGCGCAACGCCGTTTGCATCGGCCAGCTTCGCAAGTTCCACGCCGTGATATGCGAGCACGGCCTTGTTCGCGGTGACGACATGCTTGCCTGCCTTGAGCGCAGCCTCAATGGACTGTTTGGCAACGCCGTCCTCTCCGCCGATCAACTCCACGAACACATCTATGTCGTCTGAAGTCGCCAGCGCCACCGGATCGTCGAACCATTCATAAGGAGAAATATCAACACTGCGGTTCTTGCGCCTGTCACGTGCCGAAACAGCTCTTACTTCGAGTGTTTGGCCGATACGCGACGAAAATTTTCCGCCATGCTCGACGACAAGTTTGAGCGTGCCAATTCCAACCGTTCCGAGGCCGGCGATGCCGAGTTTTAGAGATTCACTCATGATGCGAGATCAGTGCGTTTGATTTCGAGTCGATGCAAGAGGTATTACGTTATGCATCGCCTCCACCGGTTCGGAGAGAAATTTCTTGATGCTGCGGGCTGCCTGACGGATGCGCTGCTCATTCTCAACCAAGGCAATGCGCACATAGCCTTCTCCATATTCGCCAAAACCGATGCCGGGAGATACAGCGACATGCGCTTTTTCAAGCAGCAATTTTGAAAATTCCAGGGAGCCGATTTCCGCATACTGCTCCGGAATTGGCACCCAGGCGAACATGGTCGCCGCTGGAGCGGGGATTGGCCAGCCTGCGCGCTTAATTGAATCCACCAGACAATTACGTCGCGCCTGATAAATGGCGCGAATATCATCCACGCAGTCCTGCGGTCCGTTGAGCGCGGCAACGGCCGCGACCTGTATTGGCGTGAAGGCGCCATAATCAAGATAGGATTTTACCCGCGCCAGAGCGCCAATCAGCCTTTCATTGCCAACAGCAAAACCCATGCGCCAGCCCGGCATCGCATAGGTCTTGGAGAGCGAGCTGAACTCTACCGATATATCCATTGCGCCCGGCACTTGCAGCAGTGAGGGTGGTGGATTGCCATCATAATAAATCTCCGCATAGGCCACGTCGCTCAGCAGAATGAGATCATGGCGCTTGGCGTAGGTCACGATCTCGGAATAGAAATCGAGATCGGCGACCAGGGCAGTCGGATTGGCTGGAAAATTCAGCACCAGGGCAATCGGTTTGGGAATAGAGTGACGCCTGGCCTGGTCAATCTTGCGCAAAAATTCTTCATCCGTACTGACGGGTATATGGCGGATGGTGCCGCCTGAAATGATGAATCCGAACTCATGGATGGGATAGGTCGGGTTGGGAACCAGCACCAGATCACCGGGCGCGGTAATGGCTTGCGCCATGTTGGCGAAGCCTTCCTTGGAGCCCAGCGTGGCGACGATTTGCGTCTCCGGGTCCAGCTTTACGCCGAATCGGTTCTCATAATAGGCCGCCTGGGCGCGCCTTAATCCTGGAATGCCGCGCGAGGTGGAGTAACGGTTTGTGCGCGGCTTGGAGACTGTCTCGACCAGTTTCTCGACAATATGCGCCGGTGTCGGCATGTCCGGGTTGCCCATGCCGAAGTCGATAATATCGTCGCCACTGGCGCGCGCTGCTGCCTTGAGGCGGTTTACTTCCTCAAAAACATAAGGCGGAAGCCGTTTAATCCTGTGAAAATCCTGCAATATTCAATTCCGTATAAAGACATTGCACGCCCCTGCAACAGGGCGAACCAGATTGCGACGAGTTAAGACGGGAATCGCGAACTGCATCAAGCGAAACATCGGTTGTGTACCACTCAATGCAAGCAGTGGTGAAGAGCGTTTGAAACGCCAGGGGTCTGATTATTGGGTTTTTTCGATCTCGCGAATCGCCGAGGTCTTGTGTTGTTCCTGTTCCGCGGTCAGATCACGAATGACTTCATCCTGCTCTTCGCGGGAAAGAATCTTGTTCTTGAGTTTTTTAACCGTGCCAAAGCGCGGGTAGGGAATGGACTCCACCGCGCATCCCGTAATGCCGGTACACATGCCCAGCAAGCCCAGACAAAGTGCAAGTCGCCGGAATATTTGCATCATCGTTTGCCGTTTGCAGCGGGGTGAGGAGATATGCTTATTGATGCTCCACGCCAATTGCACATTTACACGTTGGATAGCACATTTGTCCTATACACTAAACTGCACTGATATGAACTTTGCGCGATCACAGGCATAAATTGCAGTTAGAGCAAAGCATGCCTACACTTAAAGATAAATGAAGCCAGGGGCGTCTGTATGACCGAAAAGAGTAAAAACGAACACGTTTCCGACCATAATAAGGAGCCCGGAAGTTACAGGGTCAACGAGCCGGTAGAGCTGGCGAAAAACATGGCGCGGCTGCTCGAGGAAGGTGGCAAGGTCGTCAGCAGCCTGGCGAAGCGTAAAAATGGACAGTCAGGCCCCTACAGCACGGCGAGTGAAGCAAGCGAAGCGGCAAAGGTTCTCGCATTGGTTGCCAGGCAATGGGCAAACGAGCCGGGGAAACTTGTGGGCGCCCAGGGCAGGCTACTTCAATCCTACGCGGATTTATGGGGCCGCTCGGTGCGCCGATTTCTCGGCGAAAATGTGGAGCCTGTGGCCAAGCCCCAGCCAGGCGATGCGCGCTTCAAGGATGCTGACTGGAACGAGCGCCAGTTTTTTGATTTCTGGAAACAGGCCTATTTGCTGACAGCCAACTGGGCTGAAGAGATGGTCGAGGATGCCGAAGGGCTTGACGAGAATACCCGCCGCAAGGCCGAGTTCTATGTGAACCAGATTACCAGCGCACTGTCCCCTTCAAACTTCGCCTTCACAAATCCGGAAGTCGTGCGCGAAACGCTTGCCAGCAATGGAGAAAACCTGGTCAAGGGGATGTCTCACCTGGCTGACGATCTGAGCCAGTCGAAGGATCTGTTGCGGATTCGCCAGACCGACCTGGAGGCTTTTGAGGTGGGGCGCAATCTCGCCGTAACGCTGGGCAAGGTCGTGTTCCAGAACGACATCTTTCAGCTTATCCAGTATGCGCCCTCAACCGAGAGCGTTTACGAGGTGCCGCTGCTGATCGTCCCGCCCTGGATCAACAAATTTTACATTCTCGATCTGGTACCGGAAAAATCTTTCATTGCCTGGGCCGTGGCGCAGGGTTTCACGGTGTTCGTCATTTCCTGGGTCGATCCTGATGGCAAGCAGGCGAACAAAACGTTCGAAGATTATATGCAGGAAGGAATTCTCGAAGCAGTAGGCGCGGTCCAGGACGCGACGGGCCAGAAGAAGATAAATGCCCTTGGCTATTGCGTCGGCGGCACCCTTCTCGCTTCTACATTGGCCTATATGGCCGCCAAGGGAGACACCCGGATTGCCAGCGCCACATTCTTGACGGCACAGGTCGACTTCTCAAAGGCGGGAGACCTGCTTGTGTTTATCGACGACACGCAGCTCAAGGCTCTCGAGGAGATGATGGCTGAACGCGGTTACCTTGAGGGCGCACGCATGGCCACGGTGTTCAACATGCTGCGCCCGCGCGATCTCATCTGGCCTTATGTCGTGAACAACTACCTGCTCGGTAAGAAGCCCTTTCCCTTCGACCTGCTCTACTGGAATTCCGATTCAACGCGGATGCCGGCAGCCAATCACGCATTTTATCTGCGCGAGTTTTATCACGAGAACAAACTCTCAAAAGGTGAAATGGTTCTGGGTGGCGAACGTCTTGAAATCAAGAATGTCGACATTCCGATTTACGAACTGGCCACGCGCGAGGACCACATC
>CAXMMX010000085.1:0-31672 GCA_964194535.1 uncultured Alphaproteobacteria bacterium
TCAGCTTATTGGAAATATGTAACCCATACTGACCTACACTAATCATTGCTGATTATATCGGAACTGGCTGACGCATCGTGCACCACCCAGATTGACGGTGAAATACCGCCTTCATGTTGCATCCATGTTGCATGGAGCTGCCGCTACCTTGTGGTAATCGTTGAAAATACAGGATATTATTTTGCAACATACGCAACATAGAAAAGGCCCGCGAGCATCACCATGAGGCCTTTAACTTATTGAATTATCACATTTATAATGACATGATCGAGACCACCCGCAGCACCGACCCGATGGACTATCAGTCCGTGCCGCGCGCCATTGCCGCCATGGCCAAGAGTTTTTCGACCGGCGACACCATTCCCCCGCACGCCCATGTGCGCGACCAGGTTCTCTATGCCACTCAAGGTGTCATGCGCGTTGCGACGGCGCGCGAAGCGTGGATTGTGCCGCCGGACCGGGCGCTCTATGTGCCGGCCGGTCTTGAGCATGGCGTGGCGATGCGGGGCGGCGTCGAAATGCGCACGCTTTACATTCAACCGGGCGCGGCGCCCGGCCTGCCGGTGAAGTCGGCCGTGATGGACATATCAGGCCTGCTGCGGGCACTCATCCTGGCGCTGCTGACCGAACCGGTTCTTTACGATGAAAAGGGCCGCGGCGGCTTGCTGGCCGGGCTTATACTGGATGAACTGGCCAGTGCCAAGCATTTGCAGCTGGTCATCCCCATGCCCCGCGATGAACGCCTGAAACGGCTGTGCAAGGCCTTGCTGGATGACCCTGCGCGCTCCGAGACACTGGATGAATGGGCCGCTGAAGCCGGGGCCAGCCCCCGTACATTGTCGAGGCTTTTCTCCAGCGAGGTGGGACTGTCATTTACCGGGTGGCGCCAGCGCGTACGCTTCCACAATGCCATGGAAGCGATTGTGCGCGGCGAACAGGTAGGCGCTGTGGCGCGCGCCAACGGCTATGAAAGCGCATCCGCCTTCACCGCCGCTTTCCGCAAGGCTCTTGGAATGACGCCGAGCACGCTGATCAGATCGCGCGGGGCAGAAGAGATTTAAAGTATAGCCAGCCGCGCCCTGGCGCCGCGTTCAATAGCCGCCATAGTGAGCTTGTCGAGATGCATCTGTTCCCCCAGCAGGGCCAGGAAGCGCAGCTCTTCCGGCTTGACCATAAAGTCGGCGGCCGCCACCTCGACCGCCAAAGCATAGGCCGTCGCGCGAAGCTTGTCCGGGATGCTCTCGCCAATGGTGTTGAGGGTCTCATCAAGCCTGTCCGCCTCGCTCAGCATCTCGCCGCATTTCTTCGCGCTCTCCACCAGGTTTTCAATATCGAAGTCTACGAAAATCGGCAGGTGCGAGACCATCTGGCCGATGCGCGTGAATTCGGCGTCGGTCATGGTGCGGTCGACCGCGGCCATGGCGACCATGACATAGACGAGCGCTTCGTGGTGGTTCAGTTTTGACATGGGTCTTGGCTCTCCCCGCAGCGGCTTTGCTTATAGTGTGTGGTCTGAGAGCACATGTAGAGATTGGGACGATATGGTCAAGGCCTGATTCTCTTTGCCGCTCACGCAAACCCGCCTACGGCGGGTGGCTCCGCTTGAGCGGCCCGACCGGCCGGCGCGCATTCGCGCTTGCCTCGCTGCGCTCGGAAGTGAGTTTCATTGACGCTCACCCCCGGCCCGCATAGGTTCCGCGACATGTCCGAGATGTTTGACACAGTTACGGCGGAACTCGCGCGAGATTCAAAGGCCTGGCCGTTCGACGAGGCGCGCAAGCTCATCAAACGCCTTGAAAAGCTGCCGGAGCTCCCCGATACGGTTCTGTTCGAGACGGGATATGGGCCGTCCGGTTTGCCTCATATCGGCACCTTTGGTGAAGTGGCGCGCACGGCCATGGTGCGCCACGCGTTCCGCACGCTGACGCAAGATAACTGGCCCACCCGTCTTATTTGTTTTAGCGATGACATGGACGGCCTGCGCAAGGTGCCCGGCAACGTGCCTGAGCAGGAGATGATGACCAGCCATCTCGATGAGCCGCTCACCTCCGTCCCCGACCCGTTCGGCGCCCATGACAGCTTCGGCGCGCACAACAATGCCCGGCTGATGGATTTCCTCGACACGTTCAGCTTCGACTATGAATTCTTCTCGGCCACTGAGTGCTACCAGTCCGGGCGCTTCGACCAGACGCTGCTGAAGATCCTTGAGAGCTACGATCAGGTCATGGACGTGATCCTCCCCACATTGGGCGAGGTGCGCCGCGCAACCTATTCGCCGTTCCTGCCGCTTTGCTCGCGCACCGGCAAGGTGTTGCAGGTGCCGATGATCGCACGCGACGCGCAAGCGGGGACCATTACTTATCTTGATCCGGAAATCGGCGACGAAGTCACAACGCCCGTCACCGGCGGCGCGGTCAAATGCCAGTGGAAGGCGGACTGGGCCATGCGATGGGTTGCGCTTGGCGTTGACTATGAGATGGCCGGCAAGGATCTAATTGACAGTGTGCGCCTGTCCGGCGCCATCGCTCGGATACTGGGCGCCCAGCCGCCCGAGGGCTTCTCCTACGAGCTGTTCCTCGATGAGAATGCAGAGAAGATTTCAAAGTCGCGCGGCAACGGGCTGACCATCGAGGAGTGGCTCACCTATGCCTCGCCGGAGAGTCTTTCTCTTTATATGTTCCAATCCCCGCGCAAGGCCAAGCGGCTCTATTTCGACGTCATCCCCAAGGCGGTCGATGAATATCTGAGCCATCTCGCAAGCTTTCCGGGGCTGGAGGCCGACAAGCAACTCGCCAACCCGGTGTGGCATATCCACGAGGGGGCCGCGCCCAAAGTTGAACTCCCCATCAGCTTTAACCTCTTGCTTAATCTTGTCTCGACGTCGAACTCCGAAGACGCATCGGTGCTGTGGGGCTTCATCCAGCGCTATGCGCCAGGGGCCACCGCTGAAAACCATCCGCTGCTCGACCATCTGGTGGGCTACGCGATCCGTTATTTCCATGACTTCGTGAAGCCGAACAAGAGCTACCGCGCGCCCACCGAACCCGAGCGCGCCGCGCTTGCCGAGCTGAACGAGAAGTTGGCCGATGTGCCGCAAGGGGCATCTGGCGAGGATATCCAGTCCATCGTCTACGAGGTCGGCAAGGCCCATGATTTTGAAAACTTGCGCGACTGGTTCCGCGCGCTCTACGAGGTGCTGCTGGGGCAGAGCCAGGGGCCGCGCTTCGGCAACTTCGTCGAGCTTTACGGCGTGGAGGAAACGCGGGGGCTCATAGAGAGAGTTTTGAAAGGCGAAGATTTGGGGTAGTTGACTTACCTCACATCCGACTCTCTCTACACGTCATCTCCGACAAGCGGCGGCTGGTTTTTGTTGGCCTATCGTCTGTCGGCTACTTGAGGCCGAATTCGCGCTCAAGTAGACCGAAGGCCGGTAGCGCCAGAACATCTGCGCGGATCGAGGACCCATATTTTTTACAGCGATGCGTGTGGCACCTCCTCTCTGGATTCCGGCTCCCCGCCTGCGCGGGGACAGGCTTCGCGGGAATGACGAAGAAGGCGAGAATAAAGGCTTGAGTACCGCCACCCCCACGAGCCACACTGGTAGCTGCACCGGACCGCAATAAAAGTGGACGTTTTTATTTGTCCTACCGCTTTGCTATTTGAGGACGTTTTTATTTGTCCTACCGCTTCGCTATTTGAGGACCTGACAAACATGCGCATTGAAGCCATCACCGTCGGCCTGAACCCGCCTTATGATGTCAACGCCATTATCGAGATTCCGCTGGGCGGCGTTCCGATCAAATATGAGCTCGACAAGGACAGCGGGGCCATGGTCGTGGACCGGTTCCTGCACACGCCGATGCACTATCCGGCCAATTACGGCTTCCTGCCGCATACCCTGTCGGAAGACGGCGACCCGACTGACATTCTGGTCGTTGGCCAGGTGCCGGTCATGCCCGGCGCGGTTATCCGCTCGCGGCCCATCGGCGTTCTGGTCATGCAGGACGAGAAGGGGTTGGATGAAAAAATCCTCGCTGTGCCCCATGACGATCTCTCGCCATTCTACCGGGACATCTCCTCTTACCGGGACCTGCCGGAAATCCTGATCGACCAGATCGGCCACTTCTTCGAGCACTACAAGGATCTCGAAAAGGACAAATGGGTCAAGATTGTCCGCTGGGGCGAGGCGGAAGAGGGGCACCAATTTATTCGCGACGCGATGGACCGCGACAAGGATTAGTGCAGACGTCTCTCCATGATACTTGCGTATATTAGACAAAAGTAGTACAATACATCCAGGCCAAAACTTTAGCTTTTGGCTCGCGGAACAACCAAGTCGCGGGCCTTTCCGCGTCAAAGCAGGCCCCCGCGCATCGGATTGGAGGACCAGATGGATATTCAATCCCCTGATGCCCGCGCCCTTATCTGGACAGGGCTGTCACTCGTGGTGATCATTATTGCAGCCGCCATCGCTTTCGCGCTTTTCACGTAAAAAAAGCACCGCGATGGAGCGAAGCTCCAGGACATAAAAACTGGAGCTGATTGAGGCAGAAAAACCAACTCCCCTGCGGGGCCGTATCCCGGTCCCGCTGTTTTTTGCCCTACCGCCTATCGGTTATTTGAGGGTGGTTTTTTGCCCTACCGGCTATCGCCTGCTTGAGGGCGGGGGTATTTATCCAAACAGCCGTTTGTCCAGCATTGTGTCAGTGATTGTTATGGATTGCGGACGGCGGCGAATGTGCCGGTAGCGCTGCCGCAAAACTTCCACTTGGCCTCTCAATGTGAGGTGGTATTTGCTCCGAAGTCTTGCAGGAGACCGAGTTGGATGAACCGCTGCGACCATTTTGATGAAAGCCGGCGCCGCTCGCAGCTACCCTTCAGTCTTACCAGCTTTTTCAGTGCGGATCGCTCGCCGCGGGTAAGCGGAATCGGTGCCATGCCACACTTTCATACGGGGGCAGTTAAAATCCGATTAACCATGTTTTTCATGTGCCACGGGTGATTGACTTCCTGCGCCCCGTTCGCCACACCCATGGTGAAGAAGTGACAAGTAGGGGACGCGTTACATGCCTGTCAGCACAGCAACACCCAATGCCAATCGTATCGCCGTGATACCCGGAGACGGGATCGGCAAGGAGGTCGTGCCCGAGGGGCTGCGCGTGCTGGAGGCGGCGGCGAAGAAATACAATCTCGACTTGCGGTTCGACGATTTCGATTTCGCCAATTGCGACTATTACGCCAGGCACGGGCAGATGATGCCCGACGACTGGAAGGCGCAGATCGAGACCCATGACGCGATCTTTTTCGGCGCGGTGGGCTGGCCCGAAACAGTGCCGGACCACATCTCGCTGTGGGGCTCGCTGATTCTGTTCCGGCGCGATTTCGACCAGTATGTCAATTTGCGCCCTGTGCGGCTCATGCCCGGCGTGCCGTCGCCTCTGGCCGGGCGCACCCCCGGCGAGATCGACTTCTGGGTGGTGCGCGAGAACACGGAAGGGGAATATTCGTCCATCGGCGGGCGCATGTTCGAGGGCACGGATCGCGAAATCTGCGTGCAGGAAACGGTGATGACACGCCACGGGGTCGACCGGGTGTTGCGCTATGCCTTCGAGCTGGCGCAAAAACGCGAGAAAAAACACCTGACCTCGGCCACCAAGTCCAACGGCATCGCCATCACCATGCCCTACTGGGACGAGCGGGTGGAGGAAATGGCCAAAGAGTTTCCCGATGTGACCCAGGACAAATATCACATCGATATTCTGGCCGCCCACTTTGTCTTGAACCCTGACCGCTTCGACGTGGTCGTGGCGTCGAACCTGTTTGGCGACATTCTCTCGGATCTGGGGCCTGCCTGTACCGGGACCATCGGCATTGCACCAGCCGGCAATATCAACCCCGAACGCAAATTTCCTTCGCTGTTCGAACCGGTACACGGTTCGGCCCCCGACATTGCCGGCCAGGGGATAGCCAGCCCGGTGGGGCAGATCTGGACCGCGGCCATGATGCTTGAACATCTGGGGCATGATGAGGCGGCCCGCGCTATCGTCAGGGCGATCGAGACGGTACTGGGGCAGGAGAAACTCCGCACCCGCGACCTTGGCGGTCCGGCGGATATGATGACCTGCTCCAAGGCCATTGCAGAGGCGGTGGAGTAGGGGGCTGTGACGACGCAACGGTTCTGTTTAATGTAACGGCAGGGTTGGTGCGGCAGTCTTGCGTATCCGCCAATTTTACATCATGCGAGAGAAGGAGTCCGATATGGGAATCGAGGGCGTATTGGTGTGGTTTGCCGCACTGATAATCGGGTTTTTCATTGGCCTGAAAATGGGTCAGGCTTAAGCCGCGTACCGGCGGGCCATTGCAGCCCGCGCACACGTGAATTGTACGACATTTCAAGAGGTTTGAGGTTATGTCATCAACACTGGTTTTAGGTGCTGTCCTGATGCTGCTGCTCGGCATCGTGTTTGGCTATATCGCGCGTGGCGCGGGGGCAAAAGTGGACGACGTCAAGCCTAAGTCAAAGCCAAAGCGCAAGCCGGCCTCCAGGAAGGCGCCGGCGAAACACAAGGCAGCCGCGAAGAAGAAGGATGACCTGAAGAAGATTTCAGGCGTCGGATCGGGAATCGAGAAAAAGCTGCGCAATATGGGCGTTACCCGCTACCGGCAGATCGCCAACTGGAAGGCCGCCGACATCAACAAGGCCGACGATGCGCTGAATTTCAAGGGCCGCATCAAGCGCGAGAACTGGGTCAAGCAGGCCAATATCCTTGCCAGCGGAGGCGAGACGGAATTCTCCAGACGCAAGAAATAGGGTGTGCCCATCTCATAGCATCCAGATATAGTGTGATGGGATGGTGTGTTGCTTTTCAGCACCACTTCCCGGCAACTATAAGCTTACTGTGTTTTTGTTTTTGCTTGCACTTCTGGCTCTGGCACCCCATACCTGACCCACCGGTGCGTCGAGAAATTGGATAGACGCACCCTCTCAAGCTATCAGGTTAGACGACTGCCTATCATGGACTGCCGCACTTTCCCGAAATCTGAGAGACCTCTGCAGAACGTTGCGCCATATGGCGCTGCGGACTCCCTAATATCCAATGTAAGCTGACGGGAAAGGAATATCCCTATGTCAACGAATGGCGTTGTAAAATTCTTCAATCACTCACGTGGCTTTGGCTTCATCACGCCGGAAGATGGCTCCAAGGACGTCTTTGTCCACGTGACTGCGCTTGAGAGCGCTGGTGTTCCAAGCATCGACGAAGGTGACAAGGTTACCTTCGACATCGAGGACGATCCGCGCGGTCGTGGCAAACAGGCGACGAATATCCAGATTGCCCAATAGCTCGGCGTAAGAGTCATTGAATTGAAGCCGCCGGGGTTCGCGCCCCGGCGGCTTTTTTGTGAATGCCCGTTGCGCAATCGCCTGGCGGCACTTTGAGCGCGGGTTTTTTTGCGCTACCGGCTATCGCCTGCTTGAGCGCGAAACCTTCTTCACGCAGGCAATCATATTACGGTCCTGAGCGGCTTGACTTGATGCGGGTCAATGCGCTCACTCGCTTGCCATGGGGAATGTCGAGACAATAGCAATCGTGGCGGCCGCTTTTGTACTGGCCGGTTTCGTCAAGGGCGTCATCGGTATGGGGCTGCCCACGGTGTCGCTGGCCCTACTGGCAATCGCGCTGGGTCTCAAGGAGGCCATGGCGCTGATGCTCATTCCCTCATTTGTCACCAATGTCTGGCAGGGGCTGGCAGGAGGGCATTTCTCATCCATGGTGAAACGGATCTGGCCGCTGCTGCTGGCGGCGTGTCCGGCGATATGGATAGGCGCCGGTTACGTGGCGCGGGCTGATCCCCTGCAAATGGCCGCTATGCTTGGCGTCATGATCTTCATCTATTCAGCTCTGGCTCTTTGGCTCGTTAACGTGCCCGCGCCCGGCCGTCATGAGCGCTGGATGTCACCGCTCGCCGGGGCTGTCACCGGTATCGTTACCGGGCTTACCGGCTCGTTCGTGATGCCGGCTGTTCTGTATCTGCAGGCCCTTCAGCTCAACCGGAATGAGCTGGTCCAGGCGATGGGTATTTCCTTTTCCGTTTCGACGCTGGTTCTGGGGTTTGCGCTTGTGGGCCATTCGATGCTGCCAACTGAACTGGGCCTGTTGTCCGCCGGTGCGCTCATGCCGGCGGCGGTTGGCATGGTTCTGGGGTCATGGGTGCGAAAACGCATGCCGGAGGAACGCTTCAGGCAGGTGTTCTTTTTCGCGCTGTTGCTGCTTGGTGCGTGGCTCGCGCTGCGGCCCTGGATTTTATAAAGAGTCCGAGCAAAGCGAGGCAAGCGCGAACGCGCGCCGGCCATTTTTACTTGCGCTATCGCTTCGCTATTTGAGCGCATTGAAGCCAGGCCACCGGCCTCAAATAGCCGTTAGGCGGTAGGCCAACCGAAAAGCCGTGAGCAAAATAACTTATTGCGACGCCCAGATGATGCGCGCCATCCATTCGATGCGGTTGAGCGGCAGCAGCAAAGGAGAATGTTCCGTGTTCAGGGACTCCAGCTCAACCGTCCTTGCGGTTTGGCGGATGAGTATTTTTGCCAGCACCTCGCCGTCGAGTGTGCGCACCACCACACGGTCGCCGCGGCGCACCCCGGAATTGGGCGAAACCACAATGATATCCCCCTCCCTGTAAAGCGGCAGCATACTGTCGCCCGAGACCTCAAGTGCATATGCGTTTTCATCCTTCACCTCGGGGAAACGGATTTGCTCCCAGCCGCCGCCAACAGGAAAACCTCCATCGTCGAAGAAGCCGCCGGCCCCGGCCTGCGCAAAGCCGATGAGAGGGATTGGACTGGCCGGTTCGTACCGGTCCTTGCCGGCGTTGTGCAACATCGCCATAAGCTCATCAAGTTCCGCGCCAGTGGCTTCGAGAATTTTCGACAGGCTCTCCGTGCTCGGCCAGCGCTTACGCCCCTTGGCTGTCACCCGTTTGGAGCGGTTGAACGTGGTGGGGTCGAGCCCGGCGCTCTTCGCCAGGCCCGATGGCGAGAAGCCGTACCGCGCTGCAAGAGCGTCAATTGCAGACCAAACCTGATGGTGTGTAAGTCTCATGTCAGTCCCGAGTGATTAATGAAGTACTTCACTCGAATCGGAATTTAATCCTTAACATAGGAATTTCAGCCTATAATGTCACGCATTCAAATTTGCCCAATTGCCGCAGGTGTTGCATGACCTATACTTCGCCACCGGACACGGGCCCCATGAGCAAGATCATCTATAAAATTTCACCGCGTGACGCCTGGCAGCAGGCGGTTGAGGCGGGTGTATTTCATGGTGCGCCAATCGATGAGAAGGACGGCTATATCCATTTTTCTACCGCTGCCCAAGTGAAAGAGACCGCAGCAAAACATTTCGCCGGCCAGGATGATCTTATGCTGGTGGGGATAGAGGTGGCGCGTCTTGGCGATGCGCTCAAATGGGAGCCTTCGCGAGGTGGTGCACTGTTCCCGCATCTGTATGGGTCATTGCCAATAGATGCTGTTTGCTCTGTTGAACCCCTGCCGCTTGGGTGTGACGATGCACACGTCTTTCCGATGAGTACAGCGTCATGATCTCGGGGATAGCCGATTTCGCCATGCCTTTCCTGCGCACGCTTGATCCTGAGGGTGCACATGAGCTGACCTTGATCGCGATGGAGACAGGATTATATCCGCGTCAGTGCGAAGCTGATGATCCGCGTCTGGAGCAGAAAATCGGGGTTCTGGACTTTCCAAATCCGATCGGCATTGCGGCGGGATTCGACAAGGATGCCCGCGTTCCTGATGCAATCCTGGACTCAGGGTTCGGGTTTGCCGAAGTGGGGACACTGACGCCGCACCCCCAGACGGGCAATCCGAAACCACGCGTGTTCAGACTTTCCGCCGACAAGGCAATGATCAACCGTCTCGGGTTCAATAATGAAGGCCACGGCAAAGCCCTGGTGCGGCTGAAGCGGCGAAAGGGGCGCGGCATCATCGGCGTGAATATCGGCGCCAACAAGGACAGCCCCGACCGGGAAGCCGACTATGTGGCGGGGCTTGAGGCACTCTCAAGCGTGGCCGATTATTTCACAGTCAATATTTCCTCGCCCAACACGCCGGGATTGCGCGATCTGCAGGCCCCCAGGGAACTTGATCGGTTGCTCACAAAGCTGATGGCAAAACGCGATGAACTGGCCGAGGCAGGCGTGACGCGCCGGCCCATCGCCGTCAAGCTGTCACCCGACATCGCCGAGGGTGATATCGAACCCATCTGCGAACGGCTCATGGCGCACGGCGCCGACGGCATCATCGTCTCGAATACAACGCTTGATCGATCCAGCCTCAAGGGCAACGAACATGTTAACGAAGCGGGCGGATTATCCGGCGCTCCTCTTTATGAGTCCTCGACACGGCTGCTGGCAAAGGTGTATGTGCTCACCAATGGCAAGATTCCGCTGATCGGTGTCGGCGGCATCAATTCGGGTGAAACCGCGCTCGGCAAGATCGAAGCCGGCGCATCGCTCATCCAGCTCTACACCGGGCTTGTCTATGAAGGACCAGGTCTTATTGACCGGATCAAGAAAGCCCTGCTGGCCGGGATAGAAAGCGCCGGGGCGAATTTTATTACAGATCTAATCGGCACCAAGTCCGACGACTGGGCCGCGAAAACATGAATGGAAAGAAGAAGTTATGACCGTCACCATCCTGCATAATCCGCGCTGCTCGAAGTCTCGCGCGACTCTGAACATGCTGCGCGGCAAGGACATCGAACCTAAAATTATCGATTATATTGAAACCCCGCCGACAGCCGAGGAATTCAGGGAAATCCTGGCCAAGCTGGACCTGAGCCCTCGTGATCTCCTGCGCAAGGGCGAGAAAATTTACAAGCAACTGGAACTCTCGGACACGGCGCTGTCGGACACGGCATTGATCACCGCGATGGTGGGCAATCCCATTCTGATCGAACGGCCCATTGTCGTGAATGGCGACAAGGCGGCGCTTGGGCGCCCGCCTGAAAATGTGCTGGAAATTCTCTAGGACGTTTTTGAACACTTCCAAGCCACCCGCTCCCCCTTGCACGGGCCACCCCAAGGGTACCATTACGGGTGGCTTGGCTCCGGTTTCATCTAAACCATAATAGCAGGTATAGTTTGCTGTCTCTGGGAAATTCAGAACCGGATGAAGAATAAAGGGGGGCGGGATGAAAATTTCCAAGCCGTATCTTCTCTTCCTTGGCGATGCGGCCGATCAATTGGCGGCCAAGACAGCGCAGGGGATCAAGGACTGGCGCCAGAGCGACTGCGTCGGGCAGCTGCGTATGGATGGCTGCAAAGCAGACACCGGCCTCAAGGATATGACAATCGAGGAAGCACGCACTGCAGGCGCTCAAACCATGGTTGCGGGCGTCGCCAACCGGGGCGGCATTGTTTCCAAGGCCTGGATCAAGGTTCTGCTTGAGGCGCTTGAAGCCGGGCTCGATATT
Organism: uncultured Alphaproteobacteria bacterium; assembly: GCA_964194535.1. Classification (GTDB taxonomy): domain Bacteria; phylum Pseudomonadota; class Alphaproteobacteria; order Rhizobiales; family Methyloligellaceae; genus UBA2767. Next base: position 11,493 of record CAXMMX010000085.1, read on the forward strand.
GCGGCCGGGCTTCACAATCGGCTCGCGGATGTTCCCGAGTTGCGCCAGGCCGCCGACAGGCTGGGGCGCAGCATCTTCGATGTGCGCCACCCGAGCGGGACCTATCCTGTGGCATCTGGAGAAAAGCGCACGGGCAAGAGGCTGCTTCCGGTTGGAACGGACTGCTCCTGCGGCAAGATGTATACAGCCCTCGCGATCGAACGCGAGATGCAAAAAAGCGGAATGAAGGCCACGTTTCGCGCCACTGGTCAGACGGGCATTCTGATCGCCGGTGAAGGCGTATCTGTCGATGCGGTGGTCGCTGACTTTATTTCCGGCACGGTCGAAACCATTGCTCCGGCCAACGATCCTGACCATTGGGATATCATCGAAGGGCAGGGGTCGCTGTTCCATGCGTCTTATGCGGGCGTTTCCACTGGGCTTTTGCACGGAGCGCAGCCGGACGTCCTTATTCTGTGTCACGAGCCAACGCGCACCCATATGCGCGGGCTGCCGCATTTCCCGCTGCCCGAACTTGAAGAGTGTATGGAGGCCAACCTCAAGGTGGCATCCCTGACCAACCGCCAAGTCCGTTTCGCCGGCGTTGCGGTCGATACATCCAGGCTTGATGAAGACAAGGCGCTTGTTTTGCTTGAAGAGATGGGCAAGCGGTTCGGGCTGCCGGCAGTCGATCCCGTGCGCACAGGTGTTGCGGCCATCATCAACGAACTTGCCTGATGGCCACGCTTAACCTTGCAAGCGAGGCCTGGCCGGTTCGCGGCGCCTTTACTATTTCGCGCGACAGCCGGACCGAGACCGAAGTCGTGGTCGCGGAACTTCGCGAGGGCGAACACAGGGGCCGCGGCGAATGCGTGCCCTATGCCCGCTATGGCGAGAGTATCTCCAGCGTTCGCGCCCAGATAGAGAAGCTCGGGCCTCCAATCGCTTGCGGGTTTGACCGGCAGGGCTTGCAGGATGCGCTTCCGCCGGGCGCGGCGCGCAACGCCCTCGATTGCGCCTTCTGGGATCTCGATGCCAAATGCGCTGGCAAGCGTGTGTGGGAATTGGCGGGACTGTCAGCGCCCAAGCCTTTGACCAGCGCCTATACGCTTTCACTCGATACGCCTGAAAAAATGCATATCGCCGCAAAGGAAAACGCGTCGCGTCCCCTGCTCAAGCTCAAACTCGCCGGTCCTGAGGATCTGCAGAGGGTAGAGGCGGTGCGTTCTGGTGCGCCTGATGTGGCGATTATCGTCGATGCCAATGAGGGCTGGACGCCGGAAATCTATACCGATCTTGCTCCGAAACTGGCGGCGCTCGGTGTGCAGATGATCGAGCAGCCCCTCTCGGCGGGCGACGATGCGGCGCTTGGCGAGATCGAGCGCCGCGTCCGCGTCTGCGCGGATGAATCGTGCCATGACCGGGCATCGCTCCCCCGGCTCAAGGGCTTGTACGATATGATCAATATCAAGCTCGACAAAACCGGCGGGCTGACCGAGGCGCTGGCGCTCAAGGAAGAGGCGGAGGCGCAAGGTTTCGGCGTCATGGTCGGGTGCATGCTCGCCACCTCGCTTTCCATGGCCCCGGCGCTGCTTGTCGCGCAAGGGGCGCAAATCGTCGATCTCGACGGGCCGCTTCTGCTGGCCAAGGACCGCGAGAGCCCCATGCGGTTTGACGGCAACCTCATTCACCCTGCCGATGCGGCGCTGTGGGGTTAAGTGTTCGCCGCCGGAAATGACGTCCTCACCAGGGCTGGATAGCGCAGGCCCAGCGTGATCGCGCGCAAGGACAGGAAAATCACGATTGCCGCCCACAGGCCGTGATTGGCGAACAGTGGTGTCAGTGTTGCCCACATCAGGATGTATACGGCCAGGCTCAGCAGCATCATGTTGCGCATGTCGGCGGTGCGCGTGGCGCCAATGAAAATACCATCGAGCTGATAGGCCATCACGCCGGTGATGGGGACGATGGCCGCCCAGATGAGATACACCCGCGCCACGCTGCGCACCTCTTCATTGACGGTCAGGAAATCGATGATCATGCCGCCGCCGAACCAGAAGATGGCGCTGGCGATGGTGCTGAATAATATTGCCCAAAGGGTGGAGAGGCGCACCGCGTCGCGGAAGCGGTTGATGCGCTGGGCGCCGATTGCCTGACCGGCGAGCGTTTCAACGGCAAAGGCGAAGCCGTCGAGAAAATAAGCGGCCGTTTGGGTTAGCGTCATCAGCACCGCATTGGCAGCGAGGATAACGTCACCTGCTTCGGCCGATTTGGCCGTGAACCAAGTGAAGGCGAAAATCACCGCCATGGTACGGATCATGATGTCGCCATTGACGCCAAGCACACGGCGGATGGCGTTTCGGTCGAGAATGCGCGAGGCATCGAAGCGGATGTGCCGGCGCTTCAGCATGCCTATTGCGAGCCAGAGCCCCGCGAGTGCCGCCACGACCTCGGAAATCACCGTGCCATAGGCCACGCCCTTTATTTCAAGCCCCAGCCCGAGCACGAACCAGATATCGAGAATGGCGTTGAGGCCGTTCAGGACGAGCTGAAGCACAAGGGCCGTGCGTGCCCGGCCCATGCCGATGAACCAGCCAAGAAAGGCGAAATTGGCGAGCGCGGCAGGCGCGCCCCAGATGCGGATGGAGAAATATTCCGCGGCGCTGGTCTCAACGGCCTCAGACCCGCTGATCAGCGTGAAAGAGAGTGCCGAAATTGGAACCTGGGTGACAATAAGAAGGATACCCGCCGTGCCGGCAATGAGCAGGGCGCGCATCAGCGTGGCGCCGACCTCGCCCATATTGCCGCTGCCTTCGGCCTGGGCGGTGAGGCCGGTTGTGCCCATGCGCAGGAAACCGAAGGCCCAGTAGAGCAGGTTGAAGATCATCGCGCCGATGGCGACGCCGCCGATGAAATGCGGATCGCCGAGCTGGCCGAGCACGGCGGTGTCGACAAGGCCGATTATGGGCGTCGTGACATTGGCCAGGATAATGGGGACGGCGATGGCCAGGACAGCCCCATGGCTGAGCCGGTCATCTGACTGCTTCGCCCCGGTGCTCGCAGGGGCGGACATTATACTCCCGCCCGGGGTGTGCTCATGAGTCCATGCGGCCTGAGGATGAATGAAGCGAGCCAGACCTGCTTCCCTTGCCCGCGAACTTGAAGATGCGGGAAATCAGCCAGATGGGGAACACGACGACGGCCCCGAGCAGGAAGTAGCGGAACACCCATTCGATGGCGCCGAAGCCCATGTCGTAGATGCGCTGGGGCAGCGTCTTGATGGAATTCAGGATGTCATAGGGGCTCAGGCCCAGGGCCGACAAAACCACGCCGACAATGAGGGAAATGACTGCCAGACGTATGAAAACCACGCCCGGATTGCCGCCAAAGAACCGTTCCATCTTGCTAATCCCAATATTCGAGTGTGCTCACCGCGCTGAGAGGCGCAGGCCTAGGGTCCAGCCTCATTAATGGCATCCATTGAGCGAGCTGAACCCTAACACACTGAATGTGGGAATGCGACAGCGCGCTTCAAGTCATGAGTGCGGCTGACCGGGTATCAGGCTCTGAATGATAAAGCCTTGCCGAAGCCATTTTCTGGCCTTCCCGGGTATGCACGACTCGCAACATTCGCGAAACCTGTTCGGCGCCGAATCAGGCATAGTGCGCTCTGTAACGTCTTGCAGCTCGCGGTTGTAGCGCAGGGGCGGAACACGCGAAGCGGCGGAACAACGGGTCAAGGAGGCACTGCGGCATGGCGCGACAGGCTGATATGGGATTTGAAGCTCCCCTCCCGCTTCACGGAGAGCGCGGAGAAGACATTCTGGTGTGCGGCAAACATTTTTCCGCGGACCCGTCGGGCGCCCTCTACTGGCCCAGGCAAAAAACTCTGATTGTCGCCAATTTGTACCTTGAGAAGAAAATGGCCAAGGCCGGGAAGGGGCGTTTGCTTCCCCCTTATGACACGCGTTCCACATTGCGCCGTCTGGCGGGCGTGATGGACAGCTATGATCCTGACCGCGTCATCGTCCTGGACGACAGCTTACATGATGAAGCTGCCGCAGAACGGATGCCGCGTGCGGACAGGAAGAAGCTTTCCATTCTGCGCCAGGGCCGTGAATGGTACTGGGTCACCGGAAATTACGATCCCGACCTGCCGGACTGGCTGGGCGGTATCGTGTGCCCATCGCTGACGATTGAGGGCATCAAGTTCCGGTATGACCCTTCCAGCGGCCCCAAAACACACGAGGTTGCCGGACATTTGCACCCCGCTGCCCGGCTCATCCGCCGCGGCGCGCGCGTGCGGTGCAAATGTTTTATCTCCAATGGCGTGCGGCTGGTCATCCCTGCCTTCGGGGTTTATGCAGGCGGGCTGAATGTGCTGAACAAGACCTTCGCGGGGCTGTTTCAGAACGGCGATTTCCACGTCTGGATGCTGGGGCAAAAAGATGTGTACCCGGCCACGAAGCAGGAATTGCTGAGCGATACGGACTAGACCTGGGGTCAGGACCCTGAAAGCTTAATCGCGCCGGGTAAGGGCCGAAGCGAGCAGTCCCGCGCAAACCGCGATAATCACGGCAATGATGCCGTAGGCCAGCGGATAATCGAACGCGGCGGAAAAGACGAATCGCTCGAACCCCTGCTTGTCGATGGTGAGGTGGCTGCGGTTGTGGCTCAGCACGTCACCCTCGCGCAGCAGATAGACATCGGCAGCATATTTGCCGACAGGGACATTGGCTGGCAGGTCGACCGTTGCCCTGAACAGGTTACGTCCGACGAAGACGATACCTTCCGGGTTATAGATATAGAGTCCCTCCCGCTGTTTGATCCGCACAACGGCGCGGCGGAATTCCCCCAGTCCGCCGGTCGCCATGCTTGAGGTCTTTGCCCCGAGTGGCCTGAAAGCGATGCTGTCGAAACCCAGGCCATAGGCGTTCAGCGTCGTTCGATCGGTAATGTCCTTCAATTCCCGGCCCGAGAGCAGCGCATAATAGCCAGGCGCATTGGCGAATGTTTGTGATTTGCTATTTATCCAGATTCCCGCGACCTGTGATTTTCTCCGCGATATAATCGTTTCCTTGGGGCCCCGGATAGCGACGACCACGTCATAGAGACCAGGCTCGAAATCCGATTGCCGGGAGTTTTCGATGGTGCCGAAGATAACGATTTTCTGGCCGGTGAAATTCGATTCAATGGCGATGTTGCGTGATGAGATATCCGACTCGATTTTCTCGGTTACCGGCGCGGCCAGCGCGGACATGCCGGAAGCGGCAATCCAGAGCCCTGTGAGCATGGCAAATATCAGGCGTCTGTTCATCAATGCCCCCCGATCGCCCGACCGATGCTGAACAGCTCGTCCGGCTCAACGACAAGATCGAACAGCAGGCGCAGACATACGCCAAGAACCATCAGCGCCAGCAGGGCGCGCAACTGTTCGCCCTTGAGATGCTGGCCGGCCCTGGCGCCGAATTGAGCGCCGATGACACCGCCAACCATCAGCACCACCGCCAGCAGCACATCGACCGTCTGGTTGGTCGCGGAGTGCAGGATCGTGACCATGGCCGTGACGAAGATGATCTGAAACAGGGACGTTCCGATCACCACACTGGTCGGGACGCGCAGCAGATAGATCATTGCCGGCACCATGATAAAGCCGCCGCCCACGCCCATGATGGCTGCGAGCAGCCCGACAAAAGTTCCGATCAGCAGAGGCGGAATGGCGCTGATATAAAGTTTTGAACGCTTGAACCGCATCTTGAGGGGCATGCCGTGGATCCAGTTATGCTGGCCGGGGCGGCGCATGGACACGGGGTTTCCCGCCTTGGCGCGGCGGATGGCGCGCAGGCTTTCAATCAACATCAGGGAGCCAATGATGCCGAGAAACGTGACATAGCTGAGCGAAATGATGAGGTCGATCTGGCCGGTCTGGCGCAGCAACTTGACGAATTGCACGCCTACTACCGCTCCGGTCATGCCGCCCACAAGCAGCACCGTTCCCATCTTAATGTCTACATTGCCGCGCCGCCATTGCGCCAGTGCGCCCGACACCGAAGAGGCGACGATCTGGTTGGCCTCGGTTGCGATAGCGACGGCGGGCGGGATGCCGGAAAAAATCAGCAGCGGCGTCATGAGAAACCCGCCGCCCACTCCGAACATGCCGGACAGGAATCCGACCGCGCCCCCCATCCCCAGTAAGACCAGGAGATTCACCGACATTTCGGCGATTGGAAGATATATCTCGAACATTAATCGGCGCTTGTTTTTTTGCGTGCGCATTGCCTTGGGCGCGGAACTTTTCCACGACAGGGTGGTTTCCACCCCGAGCGGTCATAACCGGGTGTCGGGACAATGCCTGAATGACGCTTCTTAAACGCCCGGCGCGACCATAAGTCAATGGGTTGATTGTGCTAATTTGTGAAACTAACCGTCTCGTCTGGTGGAACTCTAGAGAAGAAGGGTTAGTGCCTGGACGCCGCTAGCTGTGTAGCGCTTCGAGCTGCTGCAACAGAGTTGGCGTGGCTTTGCCTGTCCGGGCAATGCCTGTGCGGCTCTCGAATCTGCGGATTGCGGCTGTTGTCTGGGGGCCAAGCTTGCCGTCTGGCACACCGGCATCGTAACCGAGCTTGTTGAGCAGAAATTGCGTCCTGGCGATGAGCGCGGGGTCGCCGGAATTCAGGCTCGATTTGACCTTGGCATTACGCCAGCCGCCACGCGGCGGGCCTGTGCGGTTGGCGGCTTCTTTTACAGTTGCCGGCTTCCAGCGCTTGATAATCTTTTCTGCGGCGGAGAGGGAACGCGCCGGCAATTTCGGCCGGAGTGCACCGCGACGTTTATTAGCTTCCATGTCGCCCTGACGTGCCGCCAGAGTGAACCATTTATAGGCTTCCGCTGCATTTTTCTTCACGCCGAGGCCGCTTTCGTAAAGGATGCCCAGATTGAACTGGCTGTCGGCCAGCCCGTGCCGCGCGGCTTCAAGGAACCAGTTTTTCGCCGAAACGTAATCGGCGCCGCCCCCATCGGAGCGCGTGTAGAGGACCGCGAGATTGTGCATCGCACGGACATTTCCAAGCTCGGCCGCGCGCCGGTACCAGGTCCGCGCCATACCGATATCCTTTTTCACGCCCTGCCCGCGTTCATAAAGTGCGGCAAGCCGGTATTGGCCGGGCGCGAACCCCTGAGCCGCGGCACGGGTGTACCATTCAGCTGCCATTTTCAGGTTCCTGGATACGCCGGTTCCCTTTGCGTAGCGCGAAGCTACTTCGACCTGCGCTGCGGGGGCGCCACGCGCGGCGGCGACGCGCAGCGAGTGCGGGCCAATGCGCGCCGGCGGCATGCGTGTTTGCCGTTTGCCGGCAGCAGGAGTGACTTCGTTGGCGCGAGCGCTGTCAACCGGGTAGGGGTTAACTGATGCGGGTTTTGATGCGGCTTCCGGAGCCGGGGCCCGTTTGGGCAACGATATCAGCGCCTGTCTCGGCGAAGTCTGTGCGGGTGGAACCAGGGCCGGCGCAGCGGTGTTCGCTCGGGTGCGGGAGCGCGGAGCCGGAGCACGGGTAACGGGGTCCAAAATCTCCACCGAAACGCCGGGTATCTGCTGCTGACCGGCATTGGGTGGCAGGGACGCCAGCAGCGTGGCGGTCGAAATGACTTGCCCTGCCGGGATGACGGCGGCCGCGGGTCTTGGGGCAGGTGCCGGGAATTGCTGACTTGTCCGGGTAACGGGCGCTTGTGGCGGAGTTGCCAGCGGCGCTGGATGGATGGCTTGAGCTTGAGCGGGCGTTGCCGGTGCATTCATCATGCGTTCGGAATGCTGTTTCTTTTCAACTTGCGCTCTGGGCGCCTGGTTGGGGACCAATGCGGGCGCTTGAGGTGTAAAGTTTTGCAAAGCGCCGGTCACTGGAGCGTGCGATGGGGATTTCAGTCGCGCATAAAGCAGACCAGCACTGAGAAGCATTAGCCCCACCGCCGCAATGACGAGTATGGGCCGCGAGCGTTTGGAGTTGGAAGGATGCGCATCGTAGACCATGCCTGCCATGGGCTTTCTGGTGCGCCTGGAGGATTTGGCAGGCCGCGGTGCGGATTCATGGGCTGCCGCTGCCGCAGCCGCGCGGCGCGCTGATGCGATGAAATCGTTTTCGGCCTCAAAAGTTGGTTCAACACGCCCCTGTCGGCTGGCGCGGCGGGCTGTTTTGCCGGCACTACGCTGTTTGCCCGGCGCGGGCTGGTAATCGGGTATCGTGGCCCCTAGCTGGTCCGGCCTGGGCGCGGTCTGGCGAGAGGAGGTATCTGGCTCTTTTTCCAGCCCGGGCTGCTCATCTATCCAGATTTCGGCAAACTCTTCCGCGCTAGGCTGCGCCGCAGTGGCTTGTGCCGGTTGTTCAGTGCCGTGTTTGGTTGTGGCGTCGTCGCCATAATCGTGTGCACCGCCGGGCGATCCGATATTGGCGGCCAGCGAGTGCAGCGCTTCATTCATGGCTTTAAGCGTGCCGACCGTACGGGTATCCATCTCGCGAGCATTTTCGTTCAGCTCATGCAATGCTTTCTCAATTGCATCGAGCCGTTTATTGCCATCGCCATTACCAAGGCTGCCGGTAGATTGCGCCCAGTTCATCAGGCTCACCAAGTGACCCTCAATGGCTTCGACCCGGGCATAATTCTGCCGCGCGTCGGAAAAGCTGGCAGTGAGTGCTTTCAGCTGGGATTCGATTGTTTGCAGCGCCGCGAGGTCATTCCTGCTGGAAAGCGCGGAGTCGAAGTGTTGCGCCAGCTCATCCATACGGTGCGTCAGGATATCAAAGTCGCTTGCCGGTGCGCTCGTTGCGAGCGAGCGCTCCAGCCGTTGGGTGACATCAGCGAAATCTTCGTTGAGCCGGTCATCTCCGAAATTAGGATTTGGACCATCGTCATTTGCACCGGTGAACTTACCCATGCGCTGCTCTAAATCACCCAAAGGCGTGCCATGCTGGCTCCTGTATGCGGTGCCGGCCTGAGTCACCTGTGCGGCGAGAGTCGTAGCCTGCGCGTGCACCCTGTCCAGTGTGGCGCTGGCGTTATCGGGCTGTGTGCCGCGCGCAGAGAGCGCCCTATCAGAGAGATCGTTGAGGCGCTGGTTCAGCTCGTCCAGAGCATTGGTGTAGCGGCGGTCACTTTCATCGAGACGGCCCATGAGCTTGCCCAGAAGCCCTTCGATATTGTCCATGGATGCTGATTTTGCGCGCGGCTGACTTGCGGCGTGCCGGGGTGCGCCCTGTTTGGGCATATTGATCTGGATCGCGGGAGGGTCGGAGAGACCTGCCGGTTTTTTCCCGGCCTTGGGAGGTCTCTGGCCCGGTGCCCCGGCACTCACATCTGATTCTATGGTCATCCCAACTCCAGAGGGCGCGATGCTTCGATAGCCCCCCATCGCTCAATGATGGAGGGACCTGTAAATTCAACTCTTCGCCCGGCGTAAAAAAACAGGGCAGAAGGCAAATGTCCGGAACGCAGCTACTGGATGGACCAATTCAGTGCACACGGTTTCAGTTGCCGGTAAATATTAGGTTAAGTCCCATGTCATTTCGGGACACGGCTCAGAGCATGTTCCGATCATGCTCTTGGGGCTCGCGGGCTTGCCAACCGGGTTTCGTGCGGTCAATTTAAGCGGGAGGGTTCACGGATTTGTCCCTGCAAATCCCGGTCCGGGTCATTTGGAGACATGTGAAAAATGCGCAATCGGTGTGTGACTGCTCTATTGCTGGTGATGCTCATTGCCGCTCCCGTCATGGCGCAGCAGACCGCATCCGGGCGCTACACCATGACGCCTTCCGGCGAGGGCATGTTGCGTCTCGACACACAAACGGGCGCCGTTTCCCATTGCATGCAAGATACCGGGAACTGGATCTGCAAGAGTATCGCCGATGACCGGAATGCGCTGGAGAATGAGATTGACCGCTTGAGCAATCAGAACCGGCAGCTGCGGGCGGAACTGGCGAAACGCGGGCTTGAAGCGCCACCGCAACTGGATCCTCAGGCAGAAGCACCAAAATCATGGCTGCCCGACGATAGCCAGGTTGAGGAGTTCATGAGTTTCTTTGAGAAGATCATGCGCCGGTTCAGGAAATATGCCGAATCCATGCAGGGCGATGCCTCTCCGGAACGGCCATGAGATGATCAGCCCCGTCACGCAGAACGCAACCCATACACTGGTTTTCGAGACACGCGGGCCCGGTTTTACCGACATCACGGGCAAGATCGGCGCATGGCTCCATGATGAGAGTGTGCGAGAGGGGCTGCTGAGTGTGTTTATTGCCCACACATCGGCCTCCCTCACCATTCAGGAGAATGCCGACCCCGACGTGCTGCGCGATCTTGCCGACGCACTGGAACGCATCGCGCCGCGCGAACACCCCTATCGCCACGCAAGCGAGGGAAGCGACGATATGCCCGCCCACATCAGATCGATGATGACCGCAACCAGCCTGTCGATCCCCGTGCAGGAGGGACGCATGGCGCTCGGCACCTGGCAGGGCGTGTATCTGGTGGAACACCGCGACGCCCCGCACCGCCGGCGGGTCGTACTCACATATTTGGGGTCCTAAAATATCGAAGCGGTAGGACAGATAAAAAGGTCATCGCAGGACGGCTGAGAATTTACTCAGGATGCGGCTTCCTGGCCAAACGCCCGCGTGGCGCTCACCAGTTCATGCACAATGCCGGGCTCGGTCATGGCATGGCCGGAATCCGGCACGATTTTCAATTCCGCCTCCGGCCAGGCCTGAGCAAGCTCCCATGCGCTTTTGAGCGGCGTTACCACATCGTAGCGGCCATGCACGATGATGCCGGGGATACCCTGCAGAAGGTGCGCGTTGGCAATCAGCTGATCGTCTGTTTCGAAGAAGCCTTTATGCACGAAATAGTGACACTCGATGCGTGCGAAGGCGAGGGCGTAGTCACCCTGTGCAAAATGCTTCACCCGCTCTTCATCGTGGAGCAGCGAAAGCGTGGTGCCCTCCCATATGCTCCAGGCGCGCGCCGCCTCAAGCCGCACATCGCGGTTATCGCTGGTGAGCCGCTTGTAATAGGCGGATATCATGTCGCCGCGTTCATCTTCGGGGATGGGCGCCAGATAGGCCTCGAAGGCGTCGGGGTGAATCCAGTTGCATCCTTCCTGATAGAACCATTCAAGTTCACGGCGCCGCAACGTAAAGATACCGCGCAGAATGAGTTGGCTCACGCGTTCAGGATGGGTTTGCGCATAGGCGAGCGACAGGGTTGATCCCCATGACCCGCCAAGCAGTTGCCACCTCTCCAGCCCCAGATGCTCGCGCAGCCGCTCCATATCCGCCACCAGGTCCCAGGTGGTATTCTGTTCCAGCTCTGCATGAGGCGTGGAGTGGCCGCAGCCGCGCTGGTCGAGCAGGATGATGCGGTAATGGGCCGGGTCGTGAAACCGGCGCATGGTCGGATTAAATCCGCCGCCAGGTCCGCCATGGACCATGAGCACCGGCGCGCCTTCGGGATTGCCGGTTTCCTCGAAATAGATTTCGTGGAGTTCGGAGACCTTGAGCCGCCCTTTGTTATAGGGCGCGATCTCGGGATAGAGGCTGAGCCTGGATTTCCTAGCCATCTGGCGCACCTTCACGCGCCGGCACTTGCCCCGTCACCGGCAATTCAGGCCGATTCCTGAGTGGCGCCAGCCGCATGGCTTTGTCAAGCAGGGCTTCGCCGCTTGGGTCGCGCATGTCGTCGGCAAGCGCATACATTTCAGCAGAGGGTTTCGGCGTGGCAAGGCTCACCGCGGTGCCTGCAACAAGTCCTGCCGGCACGCCAAGTGCTCCGGCGAGCAGACCGCTCAAGCCCGGCCAAAGGGCGACGCCGCCTGAAAGCTGCAGCACCATGTGTGCGCCGGCCACGCCAGCACCCGCCAGCATCGCCGCCAGCACGCCCCATTTGGTCGTGCGCTTCCACCATATGGACAGCACCAGGGCGGGGAGGTAAGCCGCGCCCGCCAGTGAGAATGCACAGATGGCCGCGCGCAACACATCGAAATCGTTGGTGGTGACGTACCAGGCAGCGCCGACAGCGAGCAGCACCATGGACAGGCGGGCGACGATCATCCGTTTGCCGGGCGTGGCGCTGCGGTGGATCATGCCGTGATAGAGGTCATTACTGATAGTCGTGCCAACGGCAAAAGCATGGGCTGCGCCCGCGGCCAGAGTTGCCGCGATACCTGCCGTGGCCGCGAACACCACCAGGATAAAGGGAAGTCCGGCCATGATCGGCAACGAAAGCGCAACACCATCGCGCGACATCAGCAATTCCGAAGCGGAAATCACGCCATCGCCATTCCTGTCGGAAAAATTCGCTAGGCCCGCATCCCGCAATCCGTCGATCCAGCCCGGCAACTGTGATGGTGTGACACCCACGATCTGCTGCAGGGTAAGATATTTTGCAAACACCGCATAAGCCGGGGCGGTTATCAGGAACAGCCCGAGAAACAGGGTGCCCCACCCCATCAGCCGCCGTGATTGCAGGGTATGGGTCGCAGTTCCGGCCCGCAGAAGCAGGCTCGGCATCACCGCCGTACCGGCAAGGATGCAAAATACCAGCAGCGAGAAATTGGTCTGTGTGATCGCGCCAAAGGCCTGCAGGAACGGTTTGGTTGCAGGCTCGGGTCGCTCTCCAGGCAGACCGCCCAGCATCGGGGCCGGTGTGGCGGGCACCGTGCCGAGGGCGACCTCATTGATGGAAGTTTGTTCCAGCAGCCCGCCATAGGTGAGTTGTGGCATTGGCAGGTTGGTCTCCTGCACTGAAACAACGACCAGCGGCACCAGCAGGCCGGCCAGTACCACAATATATTGCACGCTCTGCGTCCATGTGAGCGAGCGCAGCCCGCCCAACACAAGGATGGCGATGATGAACCCCGCGCCGCAGAACACCGCAATTTCAAACGAGACCGATGCGAACAGCGATGTGACGAAAGCTCCGATGCGCAATTCCGCCGCCAGGAGTATGACCGCGGGCGGCAGCAGCAATAGCCCTCCGACCGTGCCCAGCAGCGGGCTTTTGAAGCGCAACCGGAAGAAGCCGGGCAGCGTATAGGCGCCAGTTTTGCGCAAATAGGGCACGAACAGGACCGCGGCCAGAGCGAAGCCGGAAATCCAGCCGATGGACAGTGCCAGTGCGTCAAAGCCGATGAGGAATAAGGAGCCGGTAAGCGCGAACAGCCCGACGCCGCCAATGGCCGTCACCGCAAGGGCAAGACCGCCAAATACCGGGGGGATGCGCCGGCTTACAGAGAAGAATTCGTGCAGATCGAGCGTCCAGGTCAAGGCGGCGACAACAAGATACAGAATCAATGGCACGACAATCATGGTGTGGCTCAGCCACAGCTTGCGGGCGCCCAGCTGTTCCAGCAGCGCCAGAATCAGTAACAAGGCCAGGAATGCGCTCGCGAAGATTGCGTAATGCGTTCCTAGCCGGGGGTTCAGGGGGCGATATTGACTTTGCAGCGACATATTTAGGGTTCGGACTCTAGGTTCGCCTACAGATCTTCCGTAGCACCAAATTTGCGGTCAGTTTTCGCTTGACGGCTGCCGGACCAATATACGGCGACGATCAGCACTATCATTACACCTTGCGCGGCGAAGAAATAGCCCAGCGGAAAACCGAGAAGGCTGTCCGTATTGAGTTCAGCTGCGAACAACGGCAACATGAAGGCGCATATGACGATTAAAGCAACCATACCGCCTGCTAGGAGAAGCGTATGGCGCCAGTAGCGCGGACGTTGCACATCATCGATCATGACGGATCTCTTCGTTTGTCTTTCAAATTCTTCGCCAGATCGCAGGCGAATGTCTGGGTCCTAACAGTGTTGCCGCATCAAGCAAAGCCTTCAAGAAGATTGCAATGCAAGGAGCAGATTTGACATTCTGTGAAGACAGGCCCTTTGGTCCATTGGATTTGCTGAATTTTTCGATCTACACTGTCATGATAATATGCGACTTGAGGGAAACGGGAAGGGTTGACCCGGCTAGGTGTCATCCACCCTGGAATGAAAGGCCGCGCGATGGCCGCCTACAGTATCATTATTGTCGACGACCATCCGCTTTTCAGGGATGCATTGCGCCAGGCGCTCAGCGACAAATTCAGTGATCTTTTAATCTCCGAAACCGGATCGCTCGACGGGCTGTCAGGTGCACTGGAGGGAAATTCCGAGACCGATCTGGTGCTGCTCGATCTTGCCATGCCGGGCGTCAAGGGCTTTTCGGGGCTGATGTATCTGCGAGCGCAATATCCCGAGATTCCAGTGGTTGTGGTATCGGCCAATGAAGATCCATCCGCGATCCGCCGCTGTATCGAATTCGGCGCATCGGGTTTCATCCCCAAATCCCTGTCGGTGGAGACCATCCGCCAAGCGGTCCGGACCGTGCTGGAAGGAGAGGTGTGGACCCCGCCGGATCTCGATCTCGGCGAAGTCGGAGACGACGAGACCACCGATCTTGTCGCGCGGCTGGCAACGCTCACCCCGCAGCAGGTGCGTGTGCTGATGATGCTGAGTGAGGGGCTGCTCAACAAGCAGATCGCTCACAAGCTGAGCGTGTCGGAAGCGACCATCAAGGCCCATGTGTCGGCGATCCTGCAGAAACTCGGCGTTGACAGCCGCACTCAGGCGGTTATTGCCGTCAACAAGATCGAAGGCCAGGAGTGGCAGGGTCCAACTGAGTAGCTGCGCGCTCTACAGATTATTCCGCCGCCGCCTGGCGGATGCGCGATTGCGCCATAACCGCCCTGAGCGCCGCCGGGCGCAGCGGTTTGCGCAGCAACTGCAACCCTTTATCGCGGATCAATTCCTGCACCTCGGGTGAGCGGTCCGCGGTTATCACCACCGCGGGCACCTCGTATCCCATTTCCTTGCGGATGGCCTGGAGCGCATTGAGGCCGGTTTCCTTGTCGAGATGGTAGTCGGCGAGGATAATCTCCGGCGGTCGTGATGAGGCACGCACCAGCTCCAGCGCTTCTTGCGTGTCTTTCGCCTTCAACACACTGCAATTCCAGCCCGCGAGCAGTGTCTCCATACCCTCAAGAATGTCCGGCTCATTGTCGATACACAAGACGCGGCATCCGGAGATTTGCCCCGCACCAATGCGCACAGGGGCGGTGCGGCGCTCAACGCGCGGTTCGGCCACTGGCAGCGTGACGGAAAAGACCGAGCCGCTTTCGGTCAGGGAGTTGAGGCGCACCTTATGTTTGAGAATACGGCCGATACGTTCGACGATGGAGAGCCCCAGGCCGAGACCGTGCGTTCCGGAGCTGTTTGTGACCAGCCGCTGGAACTCCTTGAAGATGAGCTTCTGCTTGTCTTTGGGTATGCCGGGGCCGGTATCGAAAATCTGCACTTCGAGTTGCCCTTTGCGCCGGCGGCGGCAGCCAAGCACCACCCGGCCGCTCTCTGTGTACTTAATGGCGTTGGAAATTAGGTTCTGCAGAACGCGCCGCAGCAGACGTCTGTCGGAGCTCACCGAGAGGCTTGAGAGGTGAACCTTGAATTCAAGCCCCTGGTCCTTGGCCATGGGCTCAAATTCGAGCTTGAGCTGCGAAAGAAGCTCGGCCACGGGAAAGACGCTGATCTCCGGCTTCATGGCTCCTGTATCGAGCCGCGAAATATCAAGCAGGGTGCCGAGAATCTCCTCGACCGCTTCCAGTGACGCATCCACATTGCGGATAAGCCGGCCGTCTTCACCGCGCCTTTTGCGCTCAACCAGGCTGGTCGTATACAGACGCGCCGCGTTGAGGGGTTGCAGGATGTCGTGGCTGGCGGCGGCCAGGAACCGGGTCTTGTCAAGATTGGCGTCGTCCGCCTTGGCCTTGGCCTTGGCCAGTTCGCGGTTCACCTTGGTGAGTTCGGCGGTACGCTCGCGCACCCGGCGCTCCAGGTTCTCGTTAGCACGGGCCAGCGCCTCGGCCGCTTCCATCCGGTCGGTGATATTCGTGAAAGTGGTCACGATGCCGCCCTGCGGCATGGAGTTGGAGCGCACTTCGAGCACTTGACCGGATTTGCTCAGACGCTCCTGGAACGTTTCCTGGGTCACAACGAATTTGTGGATGCGCTCGGACACCAGATCTTCGGTATTGCCGGGTCCGAAGTCTCCACGCTCGGCGCTGTAACGGATGATTTCGTCCAGCGGCAGGCCGATCCTGCCGAACTCAGGCGGGAGGTCGAGCACCTCGCGGAACTGCCTGTTCCAGCAAATGAGCCGCATATCCTTGTCATACACCGAGATGCCCTGGCGCACATGATCGAGAGCCGATTGCAGGAGGTCGCGATTGTACTGGATGGCTTCGGACGCATCGTCCAGCAGCTTCTGCGCCGACTTCATGCCGACCGCGCGCCGGCGCAACAGCAGCGAGAGCACGAGCCGGGACGAAGCCGCGCCGATGGCGCTGGCCAGCAAATGCTCGGTATAGCGCAGCAGATCGACGTCTGCCTCACCCTTGGGGTGCAGCTCTTCGGTCAGGTTTGAGGCATATTCCTCGAATGATCGCCTGGCGCGCTCCTCGCCCACATATCTTCCGGCGGTGTTTTGCAGCTCTTCCACGGTGATCGATGTCCGCCACAGGCGGAACCCCGGTGTTTGCGGGCTCACCAACTCGTTCTGGATGAACACATTTGCCTGCACCCGCTCAATGGGTTCAGGCGCCCTCAACAGCGACACAGTGATATAGGCCACCATGTTGAACAGCAAGCTCCAGAACACCCCGTGGGGAATGGGCTCGAATTCGAGATTGAACAGAACCTGGGGTCGCAACAGGTGAATATCGAACGGCCCATTGACCAGGATGTCATTGGCAAGCAGGCCTGAATTGATAAAGGCGGGCAGCAGCAGCGTATAGGCCCAGAGCGTAAAGCCCGCGAGGATACCGGCGATGGCGCCGCGCGCGGTTGCGCTGCGCCACACGAGACCGCCGAAAAAGGCCGGTGCGAATTGCGCGATGGCCGAGAAGGACAGCAGGCCGATGGACGCCAGCGCAACGGTATCGCCGATCATCCGGTAGAATATGTAGCCAAGGATGAGGATGGCGAAGATGGCCGAGCGGCGGATGTTGAGCAGCAAGGCGCTCAAATCTTCCCGCTCCGCGACATCGAGCAGCCGCCGGCGCAGGAGCAATGGCACCACCAGGTCATTGGAGACCATGATCGAAAGCGCGACCGTGGCGACGATCACCATGGCGGTGGCGGCCGACAGTCCGCCGATGAAGGCGACGAGCGTTACGAATTGCGCGCCCGATGAAAGCGGCAGCGCCAGCACGAACATGTCGGCTGAAAACTCGCCATTGGGGAAGGTGAGCAGCCCGGCGATGGCGATGGGAACCACGAACAGATTGATGGCAATGAGATAGAGCGGGAACAGCCATGCGGCGAGGCGGACTTCGCTTTCCGAGTTGTTTTCCACCACCGCGACATGGAACTGGCGCGGCAGGAGGATAATGCACACGAGTGACAGGAGGGTGACGGTGATCCACGCCCCGCCATTGAATCCGCGGGTGAAAAGTTCCTGTATTTCCGGGCTCTGCGCGGCGCGCTCGAACAGGGGGCCGAGGCCGCCGAACATCTCGAAGGTGATATAAGCGCCGACCAGCAGGAAGGCGAGAATCTTGACGACGGATTCCGTTGCGATGGCCAGCATGAGGCCTTCCTGATGTTCGGTGGCGTCGATGTGGCGGGTGCCGAACAGAATTGCGAATGCCGCCATCACGACGGCCACGATGAAGGCGATGTCCCCGAGCGGGGATGCGGTAAGGGATATATCGCCTCCCGTACCAACGGGTTGAATAAGGGTCGTGACCGACTCCGATACCGCTTTGAGCTGCAGCGCGATGTAAGGCAGCGTGCCGGCCACCGCGATCACGGTGACGATGGCCGCGAGCGTCGGGTTCTTGCCGTAACGCGCGGCGATGAAGTCGGCGATGGAGGTGATGTTCTGGGTCTTGGACAGGCGGATGATGCGTATGACGAGCGGCCAGCCCACCGCGAACATGATGATTGGCCCCAGATACACCGGTATGAAGTTAAACCCGGTGGTGGCCGACAAGCCCACGGAGCCGAAAAATGTCCACGACGTGCAATAGACCGCCAGCGACAATGCGTAGATGGTCGGGCGGCCCTTGCGCGAGATTTCGGGCCGGGCCTGCCGGTCGCCGTAATAGGCCACCGCGAACAGGAACCCCAGATACGCCAGGGCCGCGGTTATGATGATCCAGCCGTCAATCATGCGCGTTCGTCACACTCGTATCGTTGCGTGCCAAAAACTTAAAAGCGACACCGGAAAGCTTATAGTTTGTCGAGGGCGTGTGCCAGCCCTGCGCGGTGAGTGTGGTTTATGGCGGGGATATCATTAAACCCGCTCCAGGGCCTTTTGAGGCGGGTTCATCGCGCTCAATGGGAGTGAATTTGAAACCCTCAAAGAAGCCTCGCCGCCGCCGTGCGAGGTGCAGCTGCTGGAAGAGATCCGCGACGCGCTGGTGAAGAAGTAGGGGCGTACGAATTGAACGACAAGCTGGTGCCCACGCGTGGAATTGAACCACGGACCTCTCCCTTACCAAGGAAAAGGTTGGCGTTCATAAGCCGTTGTTTATCTTTAGGCTTATTGCATTGCTTGTGTTGGCTGCACGGATTCTGCACGGATTGCCGGGTGTTCACCCCCCCAGAACTCATTGACCCCGGCCAAATGATGCGACGGTACGAGGTGAGCGTATCGCTCAACTTGGCTGATAGATTTCCAACCGCCCTCGGACTTGAGCAGCAGGGCATCCTTTGAAGATGCATAGAACCAACTGGCCCATGTGTGGCGCAATCCATGTGGCGTCACCGGGTCTATTCCGGAGCGTTTTACAGCCCCTCTGAAAGCCGTTTTTATCTGTCCGCCGCTTTCCCGGTTGAGGTCTGCGTACGGTTTGCCCTCTTGCGTGAGAAACACTCTCCCGGCCCTGCGGCCAAGGTTGGCCAACCCGGCGACAGCAGAAGATGGAATGAGCGCCCTTCGCGTTGTACCGTTCTTCGTGTTCCAGAAATGACAGTAGGCATCTTGCAGGTCTACGTCGCTCCATTCCAGTTCAAGCGCCTCTGACAGCCTCGCGCCGGTTCCTAGCAGGAACAAGAGGAGCGGCTTCAGGTGGTCTGCCGATTCGCTCAAGAGTGCGCGCGCGTCATGTGGTGCAAGCCAGCGGACCCGGCCTGCTGAAGGCTTGGGGCGTTCAAAATGCGGGTCTAAGCACCACGCCCGTTTGGCTGCCTTTTTCAGTACGGACGTGACGGGAGTGATAAGCTGGCGCTGTATGGTTGCCGGGGCCGCATTCGGGAAACGCTCTCTTGCCAGCCGGTCCATTAATTCCTGATTTACCTCGGAAAGCTTTTTCTTGCCGATGGCGTCAACAAGGTTCCAGCTCAGAGAGCCGTCAGCCAGCCTTCGGCCAATTATCATTGCGCTCTGAGTTCCGGAAGGGTTTGCGGTCTCGCAATACATAATCGCCGCTTCCTCAAATGTTACCGTCGCCGTGGGGCCATAGATACTACGCTCGAGGATTTCCTTCTCCCTCCCGATTCTGATCGCGTCGGCGAGTTCCTGGCTCTCAGTCTTTGTAGTCTCATAGACTTGGAGGCCTCTGACGGTCCCCCTGAGGTAATAGTGTCTTCCGCGTTTGACGAGCTTGAGCATGGCGTGGCCTCCTCTAAAAGATTCCTAAAATCCCCCTCAGTAAGCAAGAGCGTATTTCCGAACTGTCGATAACATCCAAGCTTGCGGATTCTTTCGCGCAGCTTTCTCTCCCTCACGCCCGGCAGTCGTTCGAGCACGTCATCAATTGTCAGAAGTCGTCCACTCATAACCCAGTTATTCCTCTGTCTGTATTTTTCACTGGCTGAAATAAAAAGAGGCCAGCATTGTGCTGGCCCCTGTATGCTACACTCAGCCCAAGTGCCCGGCAGCCGGACCAGTATGCTGGGCATGGCGGGCGCTCGTCTTTCTGCCCTCCGAGGCTTTGGTGAGCGCCCGCACTCAATTCCTCAGCACACGTCTTTTATGATACGCTCAGCCCAAGTGCCCGGCATTGGCCTCACCCGCTTTATGCTGGGCATAGCGGGTGCTTGCTGTTTCATTTCGTCCGGCTATAGGGAACGGTGAGCGCCCGCATTCTTTCACCGGCAGAAGAGAAGGAGTGAAGCCTGT
>CAXMMX010000086.1:0-7155 GCA_964194535.1 uncultured Alphaproteobacteria bacterium
CCATGCGGAAGTGAAAAGCCTTTCGGAGATTTCCAACGAAATGAAAGATCTCGCGGGCCGCGCGCGCAACCGCCGCCTGGCGCCCCATGAATATCAGGGCGGCACCACGTCGATTTCCAATCTCGGCATGATGGGCATCAAGTCGTTCGACGCGGTTATCAACCCGCCGCACTCATCCATTCTGGCGGTTGGTGCGGGCGAAAAACGGCCTGTCATCAAGAATGACAGCATCGAAATAGCAACCATGATGAGCTGCACGCTGTCCTGCGACCACCGCGTCATGGACGGTGTTCTGGGGGCTGAACTTCTCGACGCCTTCAAGGGCTTTATTGAAGAGCCCGTGACGATGCTGGTGTGACCCGGACAACCCGTCCACCCCTTCTTGTCTGTGAAGTTACGCGTTTTGGAGAGGCCACATGACTGAAAACTCATTTGACTTGGCCGTCATCGGCGGCGGACCCGGCGGCTATGTCGCCGCGATCCGTGCGGCCCAGCTCGGGCTGAACAGTTGCGTCATCGAACGCGAGCATCTGGGCGGCATATGCCTCAACTGGGGCTGCATCCCGACAAAAGCGCTTCTGCGCAGCTCGGAGCTGTTTCATTTGTTCAATCATGCCGACGAATTTGGCTTGTCTGCGAATAATATAGAGTTTGACATTGAGAAAGTGGTTGCACGCTCTCGCAAAGTTTCGGCCAGACTGACAGGGGGTATCGGGTACCTCATGAAAAAGAACAAAATTGAGGTTTTCGACGGTGCGGCAAAACTGAAAGGCAAGGGTATCATCGGCGTTACCGGTAAGGACGGAGCCGCGATCAGCGATGTGCAG
Organism: uncultured Alphaproteobacteria bacterium; assembly: GCA_964194535.1. Lineage (GTDB taxonomy): Bacteria > Pseudomonadota > Alphaproteobacteria > Rhizobiales > Methyloligellaceae > UBA2767. Next base: position 828 of record CAXMMX010000086.1, read on the forward strand.
GCGAAGCACATCATCATCGCAACCGGCGCGCGGGCGCGCGCGCTCCCCAATCTGGAACCCGACGGCAAGCTCGTCTGGACCTACAAAGAAGCCATGGTTCCGGAACATATGCCGAAATCCCTGCTCGTTGTCGGCTCGGGCGCCATCGGCATCGAGTTCGCCAGTTTTTTCCGCACGCTCGGCGCTGAAGTGACGGTCGTTGAAATCATGGACCGTGTGCTGCCGGTCGAGGATGAAGAGATTTCAGCTCTGGCGCAGAAGGCGTTCGAAAAACAAGGCATGAAAATCCTCACCAAGACGTCGGTTGAGAAGCTGGAGAAGGGCGCCGATAGCGTCACCGCGACGTTGAAATCAGGCGATGGCGAGACCGAAACCATCACTGTCGAGCGGGTCATTCTCGCCATCGGCATTACCGGCAATGTAGAGGGCATCGGCCTGGAGGATGTGGGCGTCAAGGTCGACCGCGGCCACATCGTCATTGACCAATGGTGCCGCACGGGCGTCGAAGGCGTCTATGCCATCGGCGATGTCGCCGGCCCGCCCTGGCTGGCGCACAAGGCAAGCCATGAAGGCGTGCTGTGCGTGGAAAAAATTGCCGGCGTGGACGGCGTTCATGTCCTGGATACCTCAAACATACCGGGCTGCACCTATTGCTGGCCGCAAGTCGCCAGTATTGGAATGACCGAGCAGAAGGCAAAAGAAGAGGGGCGGGAGGTGAAGGTTGGCCGCTTCCCCTATCAGAGCAATGGCAAGGCCATCGCCCTTGGCGAAACGGACGGGCTTATCAAAACGATCTTCGATGCCAGGACCGGCGAATTGCTGGGCGCGCACCTGATCGGCGCGGAAGTAACCGAGCTCATACAGGGCTATGGCGTGGCAAAGACACTGGAGACCACCGAAGCTGAACTGATGCACACCATCTTCCCGCATCCCACCTTGTCGGAAATGATGCACGAGTCCGTCCTCGACGCCTACGGTCGGGTGATGCATATTTAGCAGCAGGAATCAGGGCTCTATAGTGAAGCCTTGAAGACGAAGGATTAAACCAGATGGGCGCACATGGATTAATGGGCATGCCGGGCATCGGTTTTTTCGGAATGCTGTTTATCGGGATCATCGCGGGTTATATCGCTGAAAAAGTCACAGCCAGCGATCATGGCCTGTTCACCAACCTGCTCGTCGGCATCGCCGGCGCATTTGTCGGCGGAACGCTGGCAACCACACTCGGTGTTCAGGTTTATGGTTTTCTCGGATCGCTCCTCACAGCATCCGTCGGCGCCGTGATCGTGCTCTGGGTCTGGCGGCGCGTCACGGACGGCTAGCACGAAGCCCGCCCCCATATTCGAGGGCATAAGGAGGAAAAAATGGAACTCATTATTTTTCTTGTGGTTGGCCTGATAGCCGGTTTTCTTGCCGCTCAGTTCATGGGCAAAAAGCAGGATCTGGTCACCAATCTTATTGTCGGGGTTGTTGGCGCAGTGATTGGCGGGATAATCGCCGGCGTACTCGGCATCGCTGCGTATGGTCTAATTGGGCGCATTGTCATTGCAACGCTAGGCGCAATGCTGACCCTGTTCGTCTGGCAGAAATACAAGAGCCGTTAGGCGCACGCGGACGGCTGCGAAGGAACAACCGAATGGATATTTTCAGTATCCTCATGTTTGTGGCCGTTGGCCTTGCCGCGGCACATGTTGCGCACAAGACCGGCGAAGGAGAATTCGCGCTGCTACCCGCGCTTATCCTGGGTCTTGCCGGAGCGCTGACCGGAGGTATTGGCGCATCGGTGGCAGGCATGAATTTCTATATACTGCTAGGCCCAATGGTCGTTGCGACGGGTTGTGCCACTGTGTGCCTCATGACCTGGCGGCAGTTACAGGCTTAAGGAACGGAAACGCTTAGTCCATGGTGACGATCCTCGATACGGTCTCAATGGCGAAGCAGGAGCGCCCGCGCCACCCTGAAAAACTCAGGAATCCGGATACGCCCATATTGCGCAAGCCATCCTGGATTCGGGTCAAGGCGCCCGGATCAAAGGTCTATAACGAGACCCGGAAGATCATGCGTGACAATGGGCTGCACACGGTCTGCGAGGAAGCGGGCTGCCCCAATATCGGGGAATGCTGGTCGAAGAAACATGCCACCATGATGATCATGGGCGACACCTGCACACGCGCCTGCGCCTTTTGCAATGTGCGCACCGGCCAGCCGGACCCGCTCGACACTTCTGAACCAGAAAATGTTGGGCGCGCGGTCGCCAAATTGGGACTCAAGCACGTGGTCATCACGTCCGTCGACCGCGATGATCTGGAGGATGGTGGCGCGGCCCATTTTGTCGCTGTCATTGCCGCCACCCGCAAACTGTCACCGGGCACGACCATCGAGGTGCTTACACCCGATTTCCTGCGCAAGGACGGCGCCATCGAAACCGTGGCCGACGCTAAACCCGATGTGTTCAACCACAATCTTGAAACCGTGCCTTCGCTTTATCTCAGGGTCCGGCCCGGTGCGCGTTATTTCCATTCCTTGAGGCTTTTGCAGCAGGTGAAGGAGCGCGATCCCTCTCAATTCACAAAATCAGGCATCATGGTGGGGCTGGGTGAAACGCGGCAGGAAGTGCTGCAGGTGATGGACGATTTGCGCGTGGCAAACGTGGATTTCCTCACCATCGGCCAATATCTTCAGCCGACCCGGAAACACGCAGCCATCGATCGCTTCGTCACACCAGATGAATTCAAGGCCTATGAGCGTATGGCCTATGGCAAGGGCTTCCTGCTCGTATCGGCAAGTCCGCTCACACGGTCATCCTATCATGCCGGCGATGATTTCGCGCGGCTGCGCGCTGCGCGCGCCGCATCCCTTGCAGGCTAGAAAGCGCAAGCCCAATCCATGAAGACATTTCAGACAACGCGCCGGGTCGCGCACCCGGCCAATGACATGTTCGCGCTGGTTGCCGATGTCGAGCGCTATCCGGAATTTTTACCGCTCTGCAAAGCGCTGAATTTGCGTTCCCGTGAGACCATAGATGGCAAGGAAGTCCTCACCGCCGATATGACGGTTGCCTACAAGCTTTTCAGCGAGACCTTTACCAGCCGCGTGACGCTCGACCCCGAGACGCCGCAAATTCTCGTGGAATATATCGATGGCCCATTTCGTCACATGGAAAACAAGTGGGACTTTCACGCCGCCGGGGAGGGGGCATGTGATGTCGATTTTCATATCGCCTATGAATTTCATTCAGGGCCGCTGGGGCTGATAATGGGCGCTATGTTCAATCAGGCGTTCGGAAAATTTGCCGAGGCGTTCGCGAAACGCGCCGACGCGGTTTATGGCGTTACGAACCACGCATCGCGGCCAGCGTAACCGCTTTTTAATCCAGCAATGATAGCGTTCCCGCTGGTGTGAGTATGCCATCAAGCTAGGTGATTCAAGCAGGGCAAGGTGATCCAAGTAGGGAACCAGTATGAGTGACACCCGGCGAATGGAAGCCTATGTGGAGACGCCGCGCACACAGGCGATTCCGGCCCCGGTGTTACTGGCCGGATTTGCCTCCACCTTGTTCCTGAGCGCACTGCTTCTCTTCGCAGTTCAGCCAATGTTCGCCAAAATGGTGCTGCCAATTCTCGGTGGTTCACCTGCCGTCTGGTCCGTGGCGATGTGCTTCTTCCAGGCCGCACTGCTTGGCGGCTATGCCTATGCCCACTGGCTCAACAGCGCGCTCCGCACCCCGATCGCCGTCATCATCCATCTGGGCGTGATCATGCTGGCGATGTTCGTGCTTCCGCTGGGCATCGCTCAAGGGTGGACACGCCCACCTGAAGAGGGCCTCCATTTATGGGTGCTTGGCCTGTTCGCGGTGTCCATCGGATTGCCTTTTTTCGCGCTCGCGGGCAACGCACCCTTGCTCCAGGCCTGGTTCGCCCGCACCGGGCACGGGCACGCGCAGGATCCCTATTTTCTCTATGGCTCCAGTAATCTTGGCAGCCTTCTGGCCTTGCTCAGCTATCCGGTCCTGATTGAGCCCGCCGCGACACTGGCACAGCAAAGTGCCCTCTGGTCGCTAGGCTACAAGGTGCTGGCGGTGCTCGTCGGCCTCAGTGGCCTTGCCATGCTGGTCTCGCGGATATCCCGGCCTGAAACACAAACGCAACCACATATAACGGCAACTGAGACGGCAGGTTCAGGATGTACGCCTTTATCGCAATGTCTCGCCTGGATGGGTCTTGCTTTTGTGCCTTCCGGGCTGCTGGTGGCGGTGACCTCACACATCACAACCGACGTCGCCGCCGCGCCCTTCCTGTGGGTGTTGCCGCTGGCTCTTTTCCTGCTGACCTTCGTTGTTACCTTCCAGCGCAAACCTGTCCTGCCCCACAAGGCGATGCTGGCGTTGCAGCCCATCATCATCGCAGTGCTCGTGGTAAGCATGCACTTCCCCCTGGGAAAGCATTGGTTGATCTTCGTCGCAATCCATTTAGCCGCCTTTTTCGTCAGCGCCATGGTGTGTCACGGCGAACTCGTGCGGCGGCGTCCAAAAGTCAATGATTTGACCAGGTTTTATCTATGGATGTCCCTCGGCGGCGCGCTTGGCGGCTTGTTCACCGGATTGATCGCACCGCAAATTTTTTCAACGATCCTGGAATATCCAATAATGATTGTTCTGGCTCTGCTCGCCAGACCTGGGATCTTCTCATCGAAACCTGTGACATGGATGCGTGAAGGAGCACTGGTGTTGGCGCTTCTGGCGCTTGCGACGGGTCCGAAGCTGATTGGTGGCATCGAGGTCATTGCTGATGCGCCAAAATATTATATCGGCATTTTCACAGTGCTTGGCGCCGCCATCATTCTCGCCCGGCCCAATCCGGTCAGGCTCGCGGGCCTGGTCGCCGTCACGCTTATTTCAGGAAATATCCTGGTATCGGAAGCTGCAAGAGGCACAACCTATCGCGGCTTTTTTGGCGTCAACAAGGTGGTTGATACAATTGACGGAAAATTCCGGCTGCTGACACACGGCACCACCCTTCACGGCGCCCAGAAACTAACCGCAAACAGCAGTGACCCGCCTGAACCGCTGACATACTACCATCGGAAGGGACCATTCGCCGACGTGATTGGAGCTGCGCGCAGCCAACATCCCCTGAAACATGTGGGTGTCATTGGTCTGGGTACGGGCAGTCTTGCCTGTTACCGCAGGGAAGGTGAAAATTGGCGGTTTTTCGAAATTGACCCGATCGTGGTCCGGCTGGCATCGGATCCGAAGAAATTCAATTTTATTTCTGATTGCGCGCCCAACGCCGTGCTGATCGTCGGCGACGCCAGATTGACACTTGGCGACGAGCCAGGGGGCAGATACGACATCATCATCCTTGACGCCTTCTCCTCGGACGCAATTCCAGTACATCTGCTGACCCGCGAAGCGCTGCAGATGTATTTGTCCAAGCTCACCGACAATGGCATCATCGCGTTCCACATCTCCAACCGGAACATGGATCTGCACCCGGTCCTTGCAGCAGCAGCCAGGGAACTCTCTCTGGCGGCGCTCACCCGCAACGGTGGCCATGCCGGCAAACTCAAGGCCGCATACAAATCCTCCGCCGTAATGGTGGCCTTCGCCCGTACCCGGTCCCGCCTAGAACCGCTGCGCGCCATGAAAGGATGGGAGCCGCTGCAAGACAGCGGGTGGCGCGTCTGGACAGACGACTATTCCAATGTTCTTAGGGCAATACTGGCTTCGAACAGCCTTCAGAAAAGCACTGCAAAGAGGCCGTTAAACCAGTGAGCGAACAAGGCGGAACGCCTCCGCTACGGTACGCTCACGCACTAAACTCCGCCCCACATCGCCGAATGTGCAGCGCAGATGAATTACGGACCCGTTCCGGCGCGCCGCGGCAATGAACACGAGACCGACTGGTTTATCTGACCCCCCGCCACCCGGTCCCGCAATGCCCGTCACCGCGACTGCCAAGTCGGCAGGTGAATGGGCCAGCGCGCCTTCGCACATGGCGCCCGCGACTTCCGGGCTTACAGCACCATGCGTCTCGATCATCTGTTCGGGCACACCAAGCAATTCCATCTTGGCATCGTTGGAGTAGGTCACAAACCCGCGCTCAAACACGTCCGATGAGCCGGCAACCTCCGTCAGACAGGCGCAGATCAACCCGCCGGTGCAGGACTCCGCTGCCGTCAGGGTAAGACCTTGCGCACGCAACGCGTTAAGCAGGTTGGCGGCATTGCCGGTAAGATCGGTTGGCATAGGGTCAGCCCCTTTAACCAAGTTGAATCATGGCCGTTGCCTGGGCGGCAATGCCTTCACCGCGCCCGGTAAAGCCAAGGC
>CAXMMX010000087.1:0-7742 GCA_964194535.1 uncultured Alphaproteobacteria bacterium
CACCCATCCGTCTCTGCCCGCAATTTATCTATATCCAGCACCAATTTAGCAACTCTCCCCCAGAAAACTGGTCTATGGACTCTGGACTATGGTTTTGGCGGCATTTGCGTTCAAAATTGTTGCCACTCATTTTACTATTAAAGACTACATGAGTTATCTTTTGTGCGACAGATTGTTTGTCTAGCCCCCTAGTTCTGGGCCATTTCTGATTAGAGTTTCCGGCACTGGTGGCCGCATGTTTAGCGCCTGATGTGGTCGGGTGTGGTTGTATTGCTTGAGCCAACAGTTGATGACGATTTGGGCCTGTTTCGTTGTTGTGAACCACTCGGCGTTGAGGACTTCGTGCCAGAGGGTGCCGTTGAACCTCTCGTTGTATCCGTTTTCCCAGGGTGACCCCGGATAGATTCTAATTGGTCTGACACCGATGCGAACCAACCACTCCTGCATCGCCTTAGCCACGAACTCGGGACCGTTGTCGGAGCGGATACATTCCGGCGTACCATGGCGCAGGAGCAGCGGATAAAGCGCCTCCAGAACATCGTCGGCGCCCATCCTGCTGCGGACTTCCACGGCCAGTGCCTGCCGAGTGTATTCGTCCAGAACGGTCAGCATCTTGTAGCTCCGGCCATTGCTGAGCTTGTCGTGAACGAAGTCGACGCTCCAGACGTGGTTTGGATGTGTCGGCCGCAGCCGGATGATCGAGCTGTCTTTGTGATAAAGCCGTCTGCGTTTCTTATGCCGCTGCGGAAGCTGCAGCCCTTCCTCATGCCAGAGACGCTCAACCTTCTTATGATTGACCTGCCAGCCTTCGATGCGCAGGAGTTCCAAAATCTTACGATAGCCGTAGCGCCCATACTGCTTGGCCAGCCGGATCAGAGCCAACCGCAGAGCATCGTCGTCCTTGGGGGCCGATCGGTATTGCAGGGAGCTTCGCGCCAGACCGATCACCCGGTATGTCCGCCGCTCTGATGTGGCGAGCTTCTGACGCGTGTAGATGACGGCCTGACGAAGCTCCCCAGTCATCTCCCTCTCGGGACAATGCTGTGCAATGCCCTGACGGTCAGCGGGCCCTGGGCTTTAGGTAGTTCAGGCTTTCCTTAAGGATCAGCTTGTCCAACTCAAGCTCGGCCACGATCTTCTTGAGACGCCCATTCTCCTTCTCAAGACTGCGCATCTCAGACAGTTGCGACCGTCCAATCCCGCCAAACCGCTTTCGCCAATTGTAGTAAGTGGCGTCGCTGATCCCGACGCTACGACAGGACGATGCCACGTCGTTGCCTTCCGCCAACTTAACCTCAATCTCACGCAGCAGCTTCAATACATCTTCGTCCGATTGCCGTTTCCGAGCCATTCAAAGTCCCCCTCTCGCAACAAATGTAGTGGCCCAGTTTTAGGGGGGAAGGACAATATCAGAATTATTAACTTGGAGATACTTTTGGGAAGTCTAAGTCTATTCGGTCTCGGTTAGTCCCGAAGCACTGCCATGCTGTCGCTTTCCCAGCCAATCCAACAAAGGTTTGACCCGACCATGCGACAGGTTTCATCATCCACAAAGGCGCGCAAGATCGTGCCCTGTGCCTCTTCGATCGCCAGATCCACAACCATGCGGCTTCCGAGAAAAGTTTTTCGGACCACCTTCCCCTGCATGGAATTCACCGTCCTAGGGCGCGCAGTGAAGAGAGCCAGTTTTTCGAGCCGCACCGATGCGGTGATGGTTTCACCCAACTGCGGGGAGTTCCTCTGTGCGATGCCGGTTAAGGTTTGGCCGAACCAATCTATTTCCACAGTTTCCCCTTTTCTGCTGCGCATCTTGCCGGAAATAATGTTGGTTTCTCCGATGAACTCGGCCACAAATCGAGAGGCCGGGTGAAAATAGAGTTCTTCCGGTGTACCGTCCTGTTCGATACGGCCATCGTTCATCACCACGATGCGGTCCGACATAGTCAACGCCTCTTCCTGGTCGTGTGTCACGAATAAGAAGGTCTTGTTGGTGCGCTGTTGGATAGATTTCAATTCAAGTTGGACCTGCCCACGCAGCTTGGCATCCAGCGCGCCCAAAGGTTCATCCAAGAGCAAAAGCGCCGGGTCTGGTGCCAATGCCCGTGCCAGCGCGACCCTCTGCCGCTGCCCTCCGGATAACTGGCTGGGATAGCGGTCGCCATATGAATCCAGCTCAAGAAAGGCCATAATTTCGTCCTGACGCTGCCGAATGGCTTTCTTGTCCAAGCCCTTCAGTTCAAGCCCAAAGGAAATGTTCTGCCCCACAGTCATGTGCGGAAACAGGGCGTAGTCTTGAAACACCATATTCACATGGCGCTTTTCAGGTGGCAGCTTAGTCACATCTTCGCCATCCAGAATGACGCGACCAGAAGTTGGGCGTTCAAACCCGCCCAAGATCCGGAGCGTTGTTGATTTGCCGCAACCGGAAGGTCCAAGAAAAGTTACAAACTCTCCACGTGCAATGTCCAATGTTAGATTGTCGAGCGCCACTGTATTACCGAAATGCTTTGAAATACCCTCGATACGGACCAGTGAAGAAGATTCGGTCATGTTTTAGATTCCTTGTTCTTGCGCCGAGTGAAACGTTCGGCCCAAATACCGATGGCAGCTGTAAGAAGTAACGCGACAGTGGCAATTGCGTTGATTTCGGGCGACATTCCCGACCTCAGTTTGGCGAAGATCAGGACTGGCAGTGTCGGCTCATACCCGCCAAGGAAGAATGAGCGGACGAAATCGTCAAAGCTCAATAGAAGGCAGAATATGCTGGCTCCAATAATTGCTGGGATCAGATAGGGTACCGTAATCCGCAAAAATGCAATAACCGGATCGGCGCCAAGGTCGCGCGCCGCCTCGATCTGACTTTTCGGTAATGTCGAATATCGCGCCATAACCACAAGAGCCACAAAAGGAACATTGTGTACTGCGTGTGCCCAGACGATCGCACCCATTCCAGGTTCTATCCCCAGCCAGCGGGCGTACACACGAAACGCAATCGCAGAAATAATACCCGGTACGAGTGCTGGCAATACCGTCAACCCGAATATAATTGCCCGTCCAAGAAATTTGCGCCCTTCAAGCAGCACAGCGATCCAAGTACCAACTGCCACAGAAATCAGCGTCGACATCGCGGCAATTGCCGCCGAATAAGACAATGTCGATACCACATCGGAATCAGAGAATACACGCGCATACCAGTCTAGCGTCCATGACTGAATCGGGAAGCCAATGAATTTGCTGTCCTTGAATCCCATCACAATCATCAGGAACAGTGGAATAAAAACATAAAGCACGAATGCCCAGTAACAACAGGACAGAAGAATTCGATTACCGCGGTTCACTAGGCGTCTCCCTTGCGCAGAGTCTGCATTAGCTTATGAAATAAGCCTGTAACGATTATTGCGGCAGCAAACATAATAGTGGCGAATGCCGCGCCAGTGGGCCATGCGTCTCCTGCAACATGAAAAAATCCGGCAATGGTTTCAGAAAATACCGTTGTATAGGGACCACCGAGCAACACCGGCGCTGCATAAACCCCGGTCGAAATCAGGAATACCAAGATGCAACCTGTTGATATTCCCTCCAGTGTTAGCGGCAAGGTAACGCGGCGAAACCGTGTCCAAGCACCAGCACCGAGATCAGCAGCGGCCTCACTGTAGCTTTTGGGCAATTTTTCAAGAGCCGAATAAAGAGGTAAAAGCATATAAAGTGCGGTCAGATAGACAATACCTACCCCCATAGAAAAGCTGGTGTACATAAAGGGAATTGGCCGATCGATCAATCCAAGCCAAATAAGAGCTTGGTTAAGCGCCCCGGTATTTCCCAAAAGGATCATGATGGCAAAGGTACGCACAATCTCACCGACCCAGAATGGGATCAGTAACAACAACAGCATCAGCATTTGGTTTTTGCGGCTAACATGACGCGCCAGATAATAGGCGACCGGGTAGGTCATGATCAAAGTACAAAAAGTAACGACGCTGGCAAAGATCATGGTGCGAAAAAATGGTTTCCAAAAAATGGGATCCCCAAAAAAACTGGTGTAATTATCCAGAGTGAAATGCTGCTCCTCACCTGGGGCGACTGGATAGGCGTCAGTCAAACTTACCCGCAGCATCTGGAGCATCGGTCCCAAGTGCTGCGTTAAGACCCACAGCACCGGGAAGGCGGCGAGGATCAAAAACTGACGGCGCGGTGAAGCTGTTACCAGTCTCATCGCGGCGCGGTAGGGAGCCCAACTAGATAAACGGGCCCAAAATGTGCGGCCCGCCCTTCTGTGACTCGCATCAGCAATATTTGCACCAGCGTGACTGTCATTTCTCATTCGGGGGGCGTCCTCGTGTGGAAATTCGGATATCCTCGCCCATGAGATGCAATGGCCGAGGATAGTTTTTTAGATTGACGTACAACTCAAGCGGCTTTGATGGCCTCTACAGCTGGGTCGACCAGATCGTATTTCATTTCGCTTGCTTCGGTGCGTATCATTTGCAAATTAGCAACCTGATCCTCTGAGAACGAAGTCGCCTGCCTCTCAAGATCTGTCAGATATTGTTGCGAGTCTTTGAATGTCGAAATGAATCCCGATTCTCTGGTCATACTTGCTCCTATTTCAGGCGATGAAATAACAGCGTCAATGAAGGTGTATGCGTTATCAAGATTGGGTGCGTTGTTGGCAACGCTGTAAGTATAAACGAAGCCGTAGGAACCCTCATCTGGAATGGACATTGCCAGAGGGAATCCGTCGTTAATCAGGGATGCCGCCGGCCCGTTCCAGCTTAGCGCCAATGCTATATCTCGATTAATAAACATCTGCTGCACTTCTGCGCCACTGTCATAGTATTTGCGCACCAGCGGCTTCTTATCAATCAAAAATTGCTTGGCCTCGTCAACAACTGCCGCTGCCTTCACAGGGTCATTTATATATTCAATCATATTGCCATCATGGCCTAGCATAAGCATGACAACCGACATCATATCTTGGATAATATAAGCAGTCTGACCTTTGTATTTCTCTGAAAATAGAGTATCCCAAGTTCTGGCTTCTTCTGCGCTAACCAGTTCTGTATTATAAGACAGAACCTCCGCCCCTGACAGGATTGGAGCGCCCCATTTATTGCCATTTATTGTCGCCCAATCACTTTCTGAGAAAGTTGGGTTGATATTGTCCCAATTTTTCAGCCTATCTGTATCCAATGGGCCTACAAGTTCGTTGTCGATGAACTGCGAAAAACGGTGACCGGCTACGGTTAAGATATCCACCGTTGGGTTGGGCGCTTCGGCCGCCAGCAGATTGAACTGCTTTCCTTGGTCATCCACCAGCCGGATATTCACTTTGATACCGGTATCAGCTTCGAACTGTTTTTTGAATTCATCTGGGATAAATTTACTGTATGCCCAAATATTCACTTCCCCACCTGCAGCCGCAGCTTGGCGCAGGTAAACGGGACTGGCCAAGGCGGCGCCAGTTAGGGCGGCGGTGCCGAGGAATCGACGACGGTTGAAAGCTAATTTAGTCATCTCATGCGTCTCCTAGTTGATTTAGTTTTTGTCCGTATCATTCAGAGTTGCGACACAGATTACGGTGTCGCCTGCAACAACCCGGTACGGGAGGCCCGTTGCAGGTCTTGAAGGCTTAAGCTGTCTAGCTCAAGCGCATTCAAAATACTGTTTTCGCTGGAAAAATCTCGACCGAACATCGCCGACATGATGCTTATCCCGGCCTCGTGCAGAATAGCGGGTTGGTCTGCGAGTCGTCCCAGAGCAGCGGTCAAATACAGGCCATAAGGCACGTCTTCGGTCACAAAGCGGTTGTCCGCCCGAATTGGGCCATTGCCGAACTTGATTTGCTGGCACATTTCGGAAATGGACGCGACAGGCACATGGAAGCTCTGGTGCATATGTTCAAAAATAGTTTTCACATCCACTCCGAGAGCCTTGGCGATAGCGAGCCGTTCAGTATCGAGCTGTTCAATCAACCGCCCAACGTTTGGTGTTATGTTCTCTCCCATATCCCAGGTTTCACCCCGTTCCATGCGCGTCATGTTGGCCAGCGCAATTGCCAGATGATTTTGTGGATTGAAGTTGGAAAGTGAGATCGCCAGCAAGCCGTCGCGCAACTTAAACCGGTCACCGAATAGGGACTGACACACTGCCAGTGCGCTATCGGTTTCAGTCTCAGGAACAGTGTAGAAATCAACGCTGTCACGCATGGGTTTTACGCGCACAGTTGCTCCATTCACTTTGCCAGAAGCAATCGTCGATCCCCAAGCGGTGATAGGTGGGTGGATGCCACGGGCAACCAGTATTCGCATCAGATAAACCGCGCCCATCGAGGAGTGCGACGAAACGATGATATGTTGACCATCGCGGATATTGGGCGCCAGCGCATCCATGAATGCCTTGTGGCCATATCCTGGCACCGCGATCATCAATACGTCATTCTCCTCAACGAGTTGCTGTGGTGATTGCGCAACCTTCGGAGCAAACTCTGCCTCAACCCCACCGATCGCATGGAGCGGTGCAGATTCTAGCACTTTGGTTCCCTTTCCCGATGGCGACCAAAGCATCGGTACATGGTCACGGTCGTGTAAAATAGCAGCGGTGCTAAAAGCAATTGGCCCTGCACCAGCGATCCCTATGCTAATCTGTTCGCTCATATGGAAGTCCCCGCGAACCGACAATAGTTCAAAATAAGTTTAGTCGCTAGTTCCGTCTCCTGTTTGGTTTGGTTCTTTTCGTGGGATTCCAGGCTCCGCCTCACCGATGGTCATCTGTGCCTGAACGACGGACCAAGAAATCCCGGCGGTCTTGTCAGACTAAACTTGCTTGAGGCGGGCAGGGCGGTTTCGTAGCTACAGTCCATGACAAAACGCAGCCCTTTTCGGGGCACTGTCAGACAAAACCGGCTTGAGGCGGGCAGGGCGGTTTCGTAGCCTCGCCGGATGACAAAACACTCTCCATTTCGCTACTTCAAAACTAGCCCCGAGATCATCCGCCTAGCGGTGATGATGTATGTTCGATTTCCGTTGTCACTTCGCAATGTCGAAGACCTGCTGCACGAGCGCGGTATCGAAATCAGTCACGAGACGGTCCGGTTTTGGTGGAACAGATTTGGCCCGATGTTCGCTGCGGAAATCCGGAATGGCAGGGCAAACCGGATGCGCGCCTATTCAAATTGGCAGTGGCACCTGGACGAGGTGTTCGTGAAGATCATCGGTGAAACGCACTACCTGTGGCGGGCCGTGGATCATGAAGGCGAGGTCCTGGAAAGCTATGTGACCAAGCGCCGGGATCGCAAAGCAGCATTGAAATTCCTAAAAAAATCAATGAAGCGCTACGGCAATCCGGAAGTGATCGTGACGGACAAGCTTCGATCTTATGGCGCGGCCATGAAGGATATCGGAAACGCTCCAAAGCAGAAAACTGGTCGCTGGCTGAACAATCGGGCGGAGAATTCGCACCTTCCGTTTCGACGACGGGAGCGGGCCATGCTCCGCTTCCGACAGATGCGATGTTTACAGAAATTCGCCGCCGTCCATTCTTCAGTGCACAACCATTTCAATCAGGAACGCCATCTCTACTCGCGCGACAATTTCAAGCTCAACCGCGCCGCCGCTCTCGTCGAGTGGCGCGGCCTTTGCGCGGAATAAGAGACAGCTTCACTGTTCTAGTAGAGACTAGTTCGCATTCGTCTGACAGCACCGCCATCCACCTAAGCCATTGTTATTAAGCGTAAAAGCGTGTGA
>CAXMMX010000088.1:0-14649 GCA_964194535.1 uncultured Alphaproteobacteria bacterium
GACGGGCAGCGCGCTGAAACGCTCTGAAAATGTCTGGAAATGCTGCCGCGACAGCAAGGTCGTCGGCGCGACAATGGCCACCTGTTTGCCGGCCATCACCGTGACGAGCGCCGAGCGCAGGGCCACCTCGGTCTTGCCAAAACCCACGTCGCCGCAAATGAGCCGGTCCATCGGTTTGCCCGACGCGAGATCGCCAAGAACGTCGAGGATGCTCGATTGCTGATCTTCAGTTTCCTCGAATGGAAAGCGCGCGCAAAACTCTTCATACACGCCATCAGGCGCTTCCAGGACCGGCGCGCGTTTCATCTCCCGTTTGGCGGCGATAGCGATCAATTTGTCGGCAATATCACGGATACGTTTCTTGAGCCGTGCTTTCCTCGTCTGCCATGCCACGCCCCCGAGCTTGTCGAGTTTGGCGCCGGCTTCATCGGAGCCATACCGGGTCAGCAATTCGATATTCTCAACCGGCAGATAGAGCCTGTCGCCACCCTGATAGACAAGCTCCATGCAGTCATGGGGCGCACCGGCGGCATCGATTGTCCTGAGCCCTTCAAAACGTGCAATGCCATGCTCCGCATGCACCACCAGATCGCCGGACGCAATGCTTCCAACTTCCGTCAGCACATCAGACGCCCGGGCGCGTTTGCGCCGCCGGATCAACCGGTCGCCGAGGATATCCTGCTCGGCAATGACGGCCAGTTCCGGCGTTTCAAAACCGGTTTCCAGCCCTAGAACCGCGATGGCGGTCGTGCCTCTGGGCAGATCAGAAACATCCGCAAACGAATCCACCGGGCTTGCGCGCTCCAGGGCGTGGTCAGCCAACAGGCTCTGCAACCGCTCGCCCGCACCCTTGCTCCAGCTGGCAACAACCACCTTCTTCGACGCTGAATTGAGTGTGCCGATATGCTGGACGACAGCATCGAAAACACTGGCGCCCTCCTGCGCGCGTTCAGCTGCAAAGGAGCGGCCTCCTCGACCTTTGAGCGAAACCACGCTCTCACCCTGCTTGCTCTCAGGCACCTCAAATGGGGAAAAAGTGATGACCTTGCGGTCGCCAATCGCTTCCTTCCAGGCATCCGTATCCAGGAACATGCGCTCAGGGGGCACCGGCTTGTATGGCGGCGCGCCGAAACTCTTTTGCTCAAGTGAAGCCGAGCGGGACTCGTAGTGATCGGCAATCTGTTCGCCGCGCTCAGAACGGGCCTCCTCGACAAGTGGATCACAACTCACAACAGCGCCAGGCACATAATCGAGCAGCGTATCGAGTCTTTCATGAAACAACGGCAACCAGTGCTCCATGCCCTGGTAACGTGTCTGGGCCGAAATTGCTTCATAGAGCGGGTCAGTGGTGGTGACCGGGCCGAACAGTTCCGCATAGCGCTGCCGGAAGGACGTGACCGTATCCGGGTTAAGCACTGCCTCGCTCACGGGCAGCAAGACGATTTCCTGCAAGCTTCCCGTGGTGCGCTGGGTTTCGGTATCGAACTCGCGGATGGTCTCCAGCGTATCGCCGAAAAAATCGAGGCGGACGGGTTTGGAATATCCAGGGGGAAACAGGTCCGCTATGCCGCCGCGAATGGCATACTCTCCCGGCTCCATCACGTTGCCGGTGCGTACATATCCGGTTGATTCAAGGCGTTTGGTCAGATCCTCCATGCCAGACGCTGCGCCTGCCGCCAGCCGCAATACCGATTGCCGCATGAAATCTCGCGGCGGGACTTTCTGCACCACGGCATTGACGCTGGTAAGGACAACAACGCTCCCGCCCTCTCCAGACCCGGCTCTGCGCGTCAATTCCTCGAGCGCGGCAAGGCGGCTGCTAGCAATTTCCGAATTTGGCGAAATCCGGTCATAGGGCACACAGTCCCAGGCCGGAAACGGTATCACCTCGATCTTGCCGCCACCGAAAAAGGTCAATGCCGCGCTCAGGGCGGACATACGTTTGTCGTCACGGGCGATATGCAAGATGGTGGCGGGGCTGGCGCCTTGCGTCTCACTCAGCGCTATCGCGAGTTCCGCCAGGGCCAGGCCATCCAGCCCTTCAGGGGCGGCCGAAACCGTGACCGGTCCGCTCGCGTCGAGTATCTCAAGAATGGGGAGCGTCCATGTCATTATAAGGGTATCTGGGCCTCTATCCCGCAAACATGCATACCAGGGTCCGGGCCCTACAGATCATGAAACTGTTTTAGCCGTGCAACGAAGTCCCCGGCAAGACCATCCGGCGCAGGCACACCCGGCGTCAGCAACCAGCTCTGTATATCCGGGTCCGGCAAGGCAAGAAACTCTTCAAAGGCGTCCAGTTCGTCACCCGCCATGCCGCCGAGTTCAGCCTCGGCAAAGCGCCCCAGCAGCCAGTCCATCTCTTTGGTTCCACGATGTCCGGCCCTGTAGTGCGCACGTCGCCGGCGGGCATCCAGTTCATTGGCTTTATCAGGCATCAGCTTCACGCTCGACGGCATCGGAATCAAGTGGCCCCGGAGGACTATATGAGGCCATATACTCCCCTGAGAGCGCGCTGTCAGCCGCAACCATAAATAACCACAGGCCCTAGGGATCAATCAGGCGCATGCGACCACATATTCTCACACCGCTGTTCGCCGGGTTGCGCGATCTGGACGGGATCGGCCCACGCCTCCAGAAACTTCTCAAACGGCTGCTTGCGCCCCATTCGCAGGACGAAGACGCAAAAATCGCCGATCTCCTGTTTCACTTTCCCGCTTCCCTCATCGACCGGCGCGCACGGCCAAAAATCGCCCAGGCAATCCCCGGTGAGTTGGCAACAATCGAAGTGACGGTGGCCGAGCACAGGGCGCCACCACGCGCTCAGCGCCGTATACCCTACCGGGTGAGCTGCACTGATGATACCGGGTTTCTTGAGCTGGTTTTTTTCCATGCCCGCCCGGACTATCTGGAGAAGCTGCTTCCCATCGGTGAAAAACGTATCGTCTCCGGCAGGCTCGAGGACTATGGCGGGCGGCTGCTGATGCCCCATCCCGACCATGTGGTGAAACTGTCGGAACTGAACGAACTCCCTCTTCTCGAACCGGTATATCCACTCACTGCCGGGCTTTCGGGAAAGGTCGTGCGCAAGGCTTTGGCCCAGGCGCTGGAGCGTTTTCCGGACATGCCGGAATGGCAGGACGCGGCCTGGATTGCGAAAAATACATGGATCGCTTTTTCCCAAGCCATAAGAAAAGTGCACGCCCCGCAATCGGTGGCCGACCTGATGGCCAGCAACCCTGCCCGCCAGCGTATTGCCTATGACGAATTGCTGGCGAACCAGCTGGCGCTGACGCTCGTCAGGGCCAGGCTGCGCAAGGTGCCGGGCCGCGCGACGATTGGCACTGGCAAGCTGCGCGAGAAAATTCTGAGCGAATTGCCGTTCACGCTGACCGCCTCGCAAAATTTCGTTCTGGACGAGATCGGCGCGGACATGGCCGAGCCCGCGCGGATGTTGCGGCTGCTGCAGGGCGACGTTGGCAGCGGCAAAACCATCGTTGCGCTGCTGGCTATGGGAATCGCGGTGGAAGCGGGCCGGCAAGCCGCCCTGATGGCGCCGATCGAGCTGCTCGCGCGTCAGCACCTGAACACGCTCAACTCCCTCGCCGGGGCCGCGGGCATGCGCATTGCCCTGCTGACGGGGCGCGAGAAGGGTAAGGAACGCGAACGCATTCTGAGTGCGCTTGAAAGCGGCGAGCTGGACGTTCTGGTGGGCACCCATGCGCTGTTCCAGGAGGGCGTGGAGTTTAAGGATCTTGGCCTCGCGGTCATTGATGAGCAACACCGCTTTGGAGTCCATCAGCGCCTTGCCTTGCAGGCCAAGAGCGGCGCCGGCGGGACCGATGTGCTGGTGATGACCGCAACCCCTATCCCACGCACGCTGCTGCTCACCCATTATGGCGATATGGAAGTCTCTAAATTGCTGGAAAAACCGGCGGGCCGCCAACCCGTCGCCACCAGGGCCATGCCGGTCGATCGCCTCGGCGAAATCATGGACCGGCTTGGCGCGGCGATCGAGGGCGGCGCGCAGTCCTACTGGGTGTGCCCGCTGGTGGAGGAATCCGACATGCTCGATGCAACGGCCGCCGAGGATCGCCATGCCACCTTGCAGAAACGCTTTGGCGAGAAGGTTAGGCTGGTTCACGGCCAGATGCCGGGCGCCGACAAGGATGCGGTGATGCAGGCATTTTCAGATGGGGACATCTCAATCCTCGTCGCCACAACGGTCATCGAAGTCGGCGTTGATGTCCCCAACGCCACCATCATGGTGATCGAGCATGCGGAGCGGTTTGGCCTGGCCCAGTTGCATCAATTGCGCGGTCGCGTCGGACGCGGATCGGAAAAATCCGCCTGCATTCTTCTCTACAAGCCGCCTCTGATGGACACGGCCCGCGCACGCCTCAATGCCCTGCGCGAAACAGAAGACGGGTTCCTGATCGCGGAAGAGGACCTGAAATTGCGCGGCGGCGGCGAGATGCTGGGCACGCGCCAGAGCGGCATGCCGGAATTCAGGGTAGCCGCTCTCCCCCGCGATACCGAATTGCTGGCGGCGGCGCGTGACGATGCAAAGCTCATTCTGGGATCAGATCCTTATCTGTCCGGTGAGCGCGGCGAAGCTCTGCGCGCCCTGCTCTATCTGTTTGAGCGCGACGAAGCGATCCGCCTGCTCAAGGCAGGATAAGTTACTTCTAGGCTGGTTCCTTCTGACGGGGCTTGCGCACCGAACGGCGAGGCTTCGCCTTACCGGCAAGGTCACTTAGCTTCTTCTGATACTGAGGCACGACAAGACCTGCTGAAATAACCAGTTTCGCGGCCTCTTCGACGCTCATATCGAGAATGACAACATCCTCTTCAGGAACGAACAGCAGATAACCGGAGGTAGGGTTCGGTGTTGTCGGCAGGAAAACGCTGAGCACATTCTTGCCTTTGAACACCTTGTCGTCGATTTCGCCCTTTGTCTTGGTCGATACGAAGACAATCGCGTAAAGGCCCTTGCGGGGATATTCGACGAGACCCACATTCTGGAAGGAATTGCTCGATTGCGACAGGACCGTTTCAAAAATTTGTTTCAGCGCGCGATAGATGCCGCGCACGACAGGCATGCGGTCGAGCAACAACTCGCCGTAACTCACTATGGTTCGCCCGAACAGATTGGCGGTCAATGCGCCAACGACAATCAGGACCAGTATCGAAAAGATAAGGCCGACGCCGGGAACGGTGAAGGGCAGATAGGTTTCAGGAAGATAGATCTGCGGCACCCAAGGTTTTACCCAGGCATCGATCAGATTGATAAACCACCACAGAGCATACAGGGTTATGCCAACCGGGCCGACGATGATGAGACCGGTGAGGAAATAATTCCGCAAACGCTGACCCATATGAGAAGACGTGCGCGTTTCAGCCATTGCGAGCAGTTTCAGCGCGTCTGGCCCTGTTTCTCCGGCATCCTGCTCATCAATGTCCGGCTTCTTGCCGTTTTTAGACATGCCTGTGTTTCTCAATCCTGTGTTCTTCAATTTCTTGCATGCCCCCTCACAGAGTTAAATGCCGGGACCATGACCGATTCATGAATATTTCTGCGATCCACTCACGATCAGTTTAGCAGATTTTACCCTTGTGACCGATTTAACAATGGTCGTGTCAGCACAAAGTTCAACGAATTACGGAGCCAGAAGGAAGCAATCAAGACCGCCACGCTTGAAATCGTTACATAGTTGCTGCGAACTGGCCTTGTCGGAAAATGGTCCAAGCTGGACACGGTAAAAGGTTCCCAGTCCGCCCAGATCCGTCCTGACGATATTTGGCCGGCGAGAGCCAAGAAAATTTTGATGCCTGGCCTGAAGGCGTTTCCATGTCGCTTGCGCCTCGTCATCGCTGCGCAAGGCGGCAAGCTGGATGCGATAGCCTTGCCCGCCCGGCGCCGCTGCCGGTTGAGCCGTGCTTGCAGGAGGCGCGGGCCGTGAGGCTTGCGCGGGCGATGAAACCTGCGCATTCCAGTTTGGCTGAGGCTTAGATGCACCGCTTGTGGTCTGGTTCCATTGAGGCGCCGAAGGCGCGGAGGCTGGTGCTGCCGCCGTTTGTTTCTTTTCATCCCCGCCGCCGGTTGCCTTCGACCAGACATTGCCGAAAAACCGCCCAACCTTGCTGCCTGATTCTTCTTTTTGTACCGGCTCAGACTCAGGCTTAGTCGTGGAACTGTCCTGAGGCAAAATGGTGGTGCGGAACCGGGGCATCGGCTCTTCACGTTCAGGCGCTGCGCTGGTCTGTGTCTCGAAGGACGCCACCTGCTGGCGCGGTTTTGCGGAGGATGGCGCATTTGTCCGGGTTGAGAAACTCGGTGCAGAAGATCTGCTCCGGGCAGACTGGACGCTTGTGTCGAAGCTTGGTCCTGATGCACTGCTTCCTGCCGGTTCAATGCTGGTGGCGAAAGCTGGTCCGCCAGCCCCGCTGGATCCTGACTGCGCCGGCTGGTTCGAGCGTGCAATCTGCTGCTGGCTCACACCGCCGCTCTTTGCGCGCGATATGTCGGCACGCGCCAGCTCGCTCATGCCGACCGCTTCATAGGCGCGCCCACGGCTCAGATAGGCCTTGGCCCGGTCCGCTCCGGTGAGCGCGGGGAGAAACAATGCATTGGTGATATCCGCGATGGCCTGCGCCGGACGCTCGGTCCTCTCATGAGCCACGCCACGCTGGTAGAGCGCTTTTGCAACCTGCACATCATCAAGATCGTTGGATCGCAGTGCTTTTACAAAATTCTGTAACGCGGCCTTGAACTGGCCCTTGGCAAGCGCTTTTTCACCCGCGGCGAGCAACGCGCCACCCTGAACCGCGCCGCCAACGCTTTGGGCAAAGGATTGGGTTGCCCCCAGCACAATGGCGAGACCTAAAGTGATTATGGAAACAGTATGTCGCATATTCCAAATAAGCAGTGTCTATCCGGCTGTCACGGCGTGCGCCGCCATTCACTTATAGCGTTCCGTATCCTCAAACAAAGGATTCAGGCTAAATCGGGGCCAATGATGTGAATTTTCTGCCTATTCCACCGTGACTGATTTCGCCAGATTTCGAGGCTGGTCTACATCGGTGCCCATGAGTACGGCCGTATGATACGCGATAAGCTGCATCGGAAGCGCATATATGAGCGGCGTGGTGAAACTATGAACTTGCGGCATATGGAGCGCTGTCATGACGTCGCATCCAATATCGCTTTCCTCCGCATCGCTCAGGAAAACGATGCGTCCCCCGCGTGCTGCCGCTTCCTGGACGTTCGATACCATTTTATCAAACATCTCATTGAGGGGAGCCACCACAACCACGGGCATACTCTCGTCAATGAGAGCGATGGGTCCATGCTTCAACTCGCCCGCCGCATAACCCTCCGCATGGATGTAGGAAATTTCCTTCAGCTTCAGCGCGCCTTCAAGCGCCACGGGATAATTCACCCCCCGCCCGAGATACAGCACGTCGGATGCCTTGGCCAAGGTGTGCGCCAGGGAATCGTATGTTCCTTCATCACGCAATATCGCCGACATATGGCGCGGTACTTCTGAAAGCGCGGTGACGAGTTCGGCTTCGGTTTCTTCACTCATGACGCCGCGCGCACGCGCCGCCGCTATGGCCATGCAGGCCAGAACGCAAAGCTGACAGGTAAAGGCCTTGGTCGAGGCGACGCCGATTTCAGGTCCGGCCAATGTCGGCAGCACCATATCTGAGTCACGGGCAATGGAGGATTCCCGCACATTGACGATCGACGCGATATGCTGCTCCTGCTCACGGCAATAGCGCATGGCGGCAAGGGTGTCTGCTGTTTCGCCCGATTGGGAGATAAACAGCGACAATCCGCCTGTTTCCATAGGCACGTCACGGTAGCGGAATTCAGAAGCCACATCGATTTCCACCGGCAGCCGAGCCAGCTTTTCAAACCAGTATTTGGCCACCAGACCGGCATAGTAAGCGGTGCCGCATGCGGAAATTGACATGCGCTTCAGAGATGCAAAATCGAAAGGCATTTCAGGCATTTGCACTTTCAGGTTCGCAAAATCGATGTAGTTGGCCAGGGTGTGCCCGACAACTTCGGGCTGTTCATGGATTTCCTTGGCCATGAAATGGCGATGGTTGCCCTTGTCCACCAGCAGGGCCGAGGCCACCGAGTTTTGAACGGGCCGGTCCACCGCGGCGCCGTCGCGATTGCGAATCGCAACCCCGTCGCGCGTCAGCACCGCCCAGTCACCGTCTTCCAGATAGGTGATGGTGTCGGTGAAGGGCGCCAGCGCAATGGCATCGGAACCCAGATACATCTCGCCATCGCCAAACCCGACCGCGAGCGGAGAGCCCTGGCGCGCGGCTATCATGAGATCGTCGTGATCCTTGAAAATAAAAGCCAGTGCGAATGCGCCTTCAAGCATGCGCAGCGCATGCAGTACGGCAATGGCCGGGTCGTGCCCTGCATCCATTTCCCGGGTCACCAGGTGGGCGATGACTTCAGTGTCGGTATCAGTTGTCAGTTCAACGCCATCGGCTTCCAGTCCGGAGCGCAACTGTTTGAAATTCTCGATGATGCCATTGTGTACGATGGAGACCCGCGAGGTCATATGTGGATGAGCATTGGTCTCGGTGGGCGCACCGTGGGTGGCCCAGCGTGTATGACCAATGCCGAGATGCCCCGTCAGCGGCTCATTTCTAAGCCTCGTCTCCAGATTATGCAGCTTGCCTTCGGCGCGGCGCCGGTCGAGATGGCCATTCTCGATAGTTGCCACGCCCGAGGAATCGTAGCCGCGATATTCCAGGCGCTTGAGGGCCTCCACGAGCTTGCCCGCAACCGGCTCATTTCCCAGAATTCCAACGATACCGCACATCTGAAATCAAGCCTCTTAACCAGGGCATTCACGCCCATTTTCACCTGTGCCTACCTAGCGGCGTGGCGCACATACGCGCAAGTCAAGTGCTGTTACTTTTTGTTTCCCTTGGAACGGGCGCGTCTCGCCCGCACCTTGGCTGCCCAGCCGTCGCGCTGCTCCAGCGGGCCCCGCGTCACCACGAGGGCATCGGCGGGAACATCCTTGGAAATAACGCTGCCCGAGCCGATATAGACGCCATCTCCGATCTTGACCGGTGCGACCAGCGCCGTATTCGAGCCGATAAACACACCGGCGCCAATTTCCGTGCGATGTTTTTCGAAGCCGTCATAGTTACAGGTAATGGTGCCGGCGCCCAGATTGGCATTCGCACCCACATGCGAATCACCCACATAGGCGAGATGATTGGCTTTGGAGCCGTCATCCATCCGGGCATTTTTGATTTCGACGAAATTGCCGATACTCACGCCCTCGCCCAGGTCCGCTCCCGGCCTCAGCCGCGCATAGGGACCAACGATCGCGCCCTTGCCGACATGCGCCCCTTCAAGATGGGAAAAAGCGCGGATACGCGCGCCTGCTTCCACCGTGACGCCGGGCCCGAACACCACATTCTGCTCCACGACAACATCGCGGCCCAGCCTGGTGTCATTGCTCAGGAAGACTGTTTCGGGCGCGACAAGCGTTGCGCCCTCCTCCATCGCCCGGGTGCGCAACCGCGACTGCAGCTCGGCCTCGGCGGCAGCCAGTTGGACTTTCGAATTCACGCCCATCACCTCCTGTTCGGCACACACAACTATAGCCGCCTTGAGCCCGTCATTGCGCGCCAGTTCCACCGCATCGGTCAGATAATATTCGCCCTTGGCGTTTTCGTTACCAATTTTGTCCAGCAGCCCTAACAGAATTTCACCCTGAAACGCGAAAACTCCTGAATTGCAAAGCGTGACAGAGCGCTCCTCATCGCTTGCGTCCTTTTCCTCGCGCACAGCCGTGAGCGCCCCGCTCTTGTCTCTCAACAGCCTGCCGTAGCCGGCAGGGTCCTGCGCTTCGAAGCCAAGCACGGCCAACGCCGCACCCTGTTTGAGGGCGTCAAGTATGCTGGAAATTGTCTTTGGCCTGATAAGCGGCGTATCGCCATAGAGAATCACCACATCGCCGGTAAACCCGTCCAGCTCCTCACGGGCCGAGAGCACGGCGTGGGCCGTGCCGAGCTGCTTTTCCTGAATGAAAGCCCGTGCATCGGGATATGCGCCCCTGGCCAAGTTTTCCACATCATCCATGCCAGGCGCAACGACGAGAGCCGCATCGCCCAAGCCACTCTTGCGCACAGCGTCCATGACATGCGCAAGCATCGGTTGCCCCGCGATTTCGTGGAGCACCTTGGCAATGTCCGATTTCATGCGTGCGCCCTGTCCGGCAGCGAGAACAAGCGCAAGTGATGATCGTTGGGTCATGGCAGAATGGTTCGTGGCGGAACGGTCAAATTGACAAAGCAGAATACATGCCAAGTCCTTCAACTTGTGAAGTTGTCTTCATTAACGCAATCGCAGCGTGAAGGAAACATATCCCTTGAAACCGCCGCCACATTGACCGCTCCGGTAGACTCAGACATGCTTAATTCGGCTGAAAAACAACGGATATTCACCCGGCTTTGAGGTGGAAGCAGACCATGACATCTGCGATGACACGCCGTTTATATGTGATTTCCTGGCTTATGCTGGGCGCCATTGCGCTCGTCTATTTTTTTACGCTGTTCCAGACCTATAAAAGCCCCAAGAGCGCACAAACGACGCCCTCTGACCTGGCGCGGTCACAAACGGCAGAAAAGCCAGCGGGGACAACCGACCCCTCTCTTTCACAAGCGCTGGTGCGTATGCGCTCTGAAATCAATCTATTGAAGGGGTCTCTTGAGGCTGCAAACAAGAAAAATTCCGCACTCAAGGCCCATATCAAGACCCTGGAATCCACCTTTGGTCTATCAACGTCATCGCTTCCACCAGCGTCAGCGCTTCCACGCCAGAGTGAGGAACCTGTCCCAAGCGCCATAAAAAAGGAAGCAGCCTCGCGCTCTGCTCCAGCGCCAAAAGTGGATATTACCTTGCTGGACATGCCAACTGACGGTTTTGCCGTTGAGTTTCCCGAAGCGCCATTGCCCATTGCCGGAGAGTCCTCGCCAAAACGCACATTATTTGCCGTTGAACTGGCTTCGGGACTAAAAGCGAATGCACTGGATGCACGCTGGAGCAAACTCAAGCGGCGTCACCCCAAATTGCTGGATAAGCTCGAACCACGCGGTGTGAAAATCAGGCCAAGAACTGCAGGAGGCATTGAGAACCATAAGCTGGTCGCAGGCCCGTTCGAGAATGCAGCCTCCGCGGCGCGGCTTTGCGCCCGTTTGTCAGCAGCGGGTGTAAAGTGCAAGGGCGCCGTATTTACCGGCGCCCCCATAGGCACAGTTGCCGCGCGCTAGACCATGAACTCATAAACTGCATCCATTCTGCGCAGCGGAATGGATGCAGTTTATGAGTTCATGGTCTAACCGCCGAGGAACAGACGGCCCACTTCGGGGTTTTTCAAAAGCTTGTCGCCTTCACCGGCAATAGCCACAACGCCGGAGACCAGCACATATCCGATATCGGCGAATTCGAGACCCTTCTTGGCGTTCTGCTCAACCATCACAATGGTCTTGCCTTCGCCATGCTGAAGGTCATGCAGTATCTCGAACACCATATCGATGAAACGCGGCTCAAGGCCGATGGATGGCTCGTCGACGAGTAAAATCTCAGGCTCCATAACAAGCGCCCGGGAGATTTCCAGCAAGCGGCGTTCACCACCCGACAGGACTTTCGCCTGATGTTTCCTGCGCGCGGCGAGACGCGGATATTTGTCGAACACCATTTCCGACGCAATCTTCGCTTTCGCCGGCTGGTCCATCAGGAAGCCGCCCATCCAGAGATTTTCCTCAACCGTCATGGACGGGAAAACCGACTTGTCCTGCAAGATATAGGCAATGCCGGCCTCTTTCAGCTTCTGGTTCGGCGACATCCTGGTGATTTCCTGCTTCTCCCCCTTGAGGCCAATAGTGATATGGCCGTCGAAGATGTCGTTAAAGCCGAAGATCGCATGCAGAATTGTCGACTTGCCCGCACCGTTCGGCCCGATCAGGCAAAGCGACTGCTTACGCCCGACCCGCAGATTGAGATTGTGCAGGATCTGCATCTTGCCGTAACCAGCCCGCAAATCATTGATCTGCAGAAAAGGTTCGCCCTTGACCAGATCGTCAAGCTGCTTGACCGAGACTTCTTCCGCAATCGCCTGGATCTGGCGCGTAACCTCCTCAACCGAAATTACGGTATCGACACCGCCAGCCGCGTAGCCGGTGATGTTTTTTCCACGTTTGCGCGGGGCCGCTTTCGCCTTCGGCGCGGCGCGGCGGGCTTTGGAAGCAGCGGGTTTACGGGTGGTTGTTTTGCGTGTTGTTTTTGATTTTGATTTCTTGGCCGCCATTAATGCGCTCCCAGATAGGCGTCAATTACATTCTGATCATTCTGGATTTCATCTGGCGTTCCAGACGCCAGCAATTCCCCATGCGCCAGGCAATAGATATTGTCGGCCATGTTCATGATGACGCGCATATTGTGCTCAATAATAAAAAGTGTGATTCCGAATTTCGAATTGGCCAGCTTCAACCGGTCAATCAGGCCGTTGATGAGCGTCGGATTGATACCGGCTGTCGGCTCATCCAGAAGCAGCACCTCAGGCTCGTTCATGAGCGCCATGGCGAATTCAAGCAGCTTCTGCTGACCGAAGGATAGATCGCCCGACATCAGCTTGCGCTTTTCATATAGCCCGACGAACTCCAGCAGATCCTCGGACTTCTCCCGAAGCTCGTGCGGATACGGCTTGAACATGTCGAAGAAGGTCGCCTTGCGGTGCGGCACCGAGATCAGCATATTGTCGATGCAGTTCATGTTGCCGTAGATGCGCGTTTGCTGGAATGTCCGGAGCATTCCAAGGCGTGCGATCTGCTGCACGCGATACTTGGAAATTTCCGCGCCCTTGAACTTGATCGACCCGGAATCGATCGGATGATACCCGACGATGGAATTGAACAGCGTGGTTTTGCCGGACCCGTTTGGCCCGATAAGTCCCGTTATCTGGCCCTCCGGCACATCGATCGAGATTTTATCATTCGCGATAACGCCACCGAAGGCTTTCGACACGTCACTCACTTCAATCAGATTACTCATTCGCTGGCTCCCTTCACACTGGAGGGGAGTTCCTCAACCTCGATGCCGAACCAGGCCGGGTACTTCTCCTGCAGCCAGCCAACTATGCCCTGCTGGAAGAACACGATGTTGAGGATAATGATGCCGCCAAGCGCCACCCACTGCCAGCCAAGAAAGTAAGTCCAGGTTGCTTCCTTCACGATGTGGAACACGATGGCGCCGAGCACCGGTCCCCACATCGTTCCCTTGCCGCCCAGAAGCGCCATCGCGACCATGAAGAGGCCGAAAGTAGGCACCGGGAAAGCAACTTCCAAAGGCTCGATAAACCCGGTCATATTGCCGAACAGACCGCCGGCAATCCCAAGGAAAAACGCCGAGATCGCCCAGGCCACGGTCTTGTGCCGCATGGTATGGATACCCATGGCTTCGGCCTTTTCCTCATCATCGCGGATGGCGTTGATCGCCAGGCCGAACCGTGTCGAATACAGCCACTTCAGAAAGACGAAAGTGGCCATCGCAGCCCCGAAGCACAGGACATAATAGAAGAAGGATTTACCATCGCCACTGCCGGGATAGACGGGCATTGGAATCCCTCCGCCGCCGCCGACCCATTCCCATGCGCCAATAAGTTCGCCGGCGCCCAGTGCAATACCCAGTGTGCCGATTGCGAAATAGGGTCCGCGCAGGCCAAAAACGATCCAGCCCAATGCAACGGCCAGCAGCGCTGAGCCGAAGGCGGCAAAAACCAGGCCCACACCCACACCAATATAATATTGCTCGGGCGTGAACTGGAACGTGCCCTGGTCGGTTGATGACGTAAACGCCCCGACATCGGTAAACAGGCCCACCTGCGTCACGGTGCAAATGTACATTCCCGCGCCGAAGAAGAAGATGTTACCCAGCGAATTGTATCCCATCTGACCACCCATCACGTCCCACGTCTGGGCGAACAGGACCATGAGCCACAGAACGGCGATCTGGAATGTGTAATTGGGAAAAAATATGGGACCAAGAATGCCGAACAGGACAACCGCCCCGAACATGATCAGATCATTCTTGGTGATCATACGCCGGGCCGATGGCTCGACGTGGCTGACGCGTTCGTCTGCAACACTTGTCATTGTACCGCCTGCCTATACCGGCTCATTTGAACCTGACGCCAGATCAAGACCAGCAAGAGCGCACCAACGACGGTTGCCTGCTGCATCTCGGCGCCGAATATGAACCCGCCGAATTGTTCCGCGACCCCAAGTCCGAAGGCCGCCATGATCACACCGGGAAGATTGCCGAAGCCGGCCGCGGTGACGACCACGAAAGAACGGATCGAGTGGGTAATTCCATAGAAGGGCTGAATAACCCAGATCATCGAAATCAGGACCCCGGCAACGACGCAAATTGAGGCATTGAACGCGTAGGTGAATGCAAAAACCTGTTCTGTGTCGATGCCCATAACCTTGGCGGCGCGCACATCCTGCGCAGTGGCGCGAATGGCCTGCCCCATCCGGCTCATTTTCATGAAGGAAATGATGCCGGTTGCGAAAACGCAACAGATCAGAAAAGACAAAAAC
>CAXMMX010000089.1:0-5444 GCA_964194535.1 uncultured Alphaproteobacteria bacterium
GGCCGCAACAAGCCGCCGCGCGGTCTTGTCTTCGTTCCCTGGTTCGATGCCAGCCAGTTGATCAACAAAGTGACGCTGGATGCCACCGATCCGATTTCCAAACAAACGGATTTCAAAAAATGTGCCGTAAAAATCATTCCCGTATAAGCCGGGCTGCTTGTGCCGTCCTGTTGCCTGCAGTTCTTGCAATGAGCGTTGGATTGCCCTCAGCGGCAAACGCCGAGGATCCGATAGCAACCTTGCGCAATTGGGTTATCAACCAGGAACCTACGCCGCCTCCAACACCGAAGGTCTCCAACACCGACTTGCGTCGTGGGCGTAACTATCCTGAACAGCCGCCTGTCATCCCCCATTCGATCCGCAATTACCAGATCGACCTCAATTCCAACAGGTGCATGCTGTGCCACAGCCGCAAGGCGACCGAGCTGTCCCAGGCTCCCATGGTCTCCGTGACCCACTTCATGGACCGTGACGGGCAAGTGCTCGCGTCCATTTCCCCGCGGCGGTTCTTCTGCACCCAATGCCATGTCACCCAGGCGAGGGTGCGCCCGCTGACCGGAAATACCTTCATTGATGTCGATAGCCTCATTGCCGGCATTGGCAAGAAGAAGGGGAACTGACCGTTGCGAGCTTTTTTCAATTCCATGCTGGAGCGCATGCTGGATTATTGGCGTGTCCTGAGTTCTCCAAGCAAGTATTTCTCTCTGGGCTTCCTCACGGTTGGCGGATTTCTTGCCGGTATCTTTTTCTGGGGCGCGTTCAACACTGTGCTTGAGGCCATGAACACCGAGACCTTCTGTTTGGGCTGTCATGAGATGAAGGACAATGTGTATGCGGAGTTGAAATCCACGATCCACTACACCAACCGCTCCGGAGTGCGTGCAACCTGTCCTGACTGTCATGTGCCGCATGAATGGACAAATAAAATGGCGCGCAAGATGGCGGCCTCGAAGGAGGTCTGGGGCAAGATATTTGGCACCATCAACACACGTGAGAAATTTCTCGATAAGCGATTGGAACTGGCTATGCACGAATGGGCCCGGTTCAAGGCGAACGACTCATTAGAGTGCCGAAACTGTCATGACTTCAAATATATGGACTTCACGGAACAGAGCTCCCGTGCCGCACAACTTCATGAGCGCTTCCTCACCTCGAAAGAGAAAACCTGTATCGACTGCCACAAGGGAATTGCTCACAAGCTCCCGAATATGAGTAAGGCGGCAAAGATGAAATAGGTGGAGCCGCTGTCGGGTTCAGCGCAACTCGTGAAAATTCGAGAGGCGCAAGCGAGCGTCCAAATGTCCGTTATCGGGGGTAATGTGAATGTTTCGCGCGAGGGTTCAGCCGATGCTCATTTGTGCGTGCACGCCCTGGCGCTTACCGGCCTTCCTGCGTCAGCTCAAGGCTCCTGGTTTAAACCACGCGGCTGAAACGCTGCTCGCTCTTCCCCAGGCAATCGTCGAAGCACGCAGCAATGTTTCTTATATACGGCCTGCCTTTTGGAGTTGCTCTCACAACGAGATGTTTCACATCAATCAGACCATCGTTGCGAAGCGGTTCCAGCGCTGAAATGACGGGCAAGAAAATCTTGGTGCCGCAATTCGCGCCATCGGCCATCTCCTGCAGATCGACTTCAAAATCACACATGAGCCGCTCAATCACGGCTCTTGTGCGGCGTTCGGATTCGCTCATCACAACACCCCGCGTGACCGGCAGTTCGCCACGCCTGATGGCCTCTTTGTACTTTCCTATATGCGGCTCGTTCTGAATATAGCCGGCATCATAGCTGCCGATTGAAGACGCACCAAATCCAATCAGGGCGTCTGAAGGGTCAACGGTATAGCCCTGGAAATTACGCCTCAGGCGGCCGCCGCACTGTGCTTTGAACAACGGATCACAAGGCCTGGCAAAATGACCGATACCGATGGCAGGAGGCAAGTCCGTTCACGCAGCTTTACGAGCACGTGCAATGTTATTTCAAATACGCTAGGATGTGGCCTGGACGCGGGACGCCCGCCCTGATTTTTGTCAGTTATGAGTCAGACCTGAGCAATGCAATTCCAACCTGAGAATCCTCAAGAAGTCATCCGGCTTTACAAGGCCGGCGCGTCGATTGGAGGATTGGCGCAAGCGTGCAGCGTTTCGGATCAAACGATGGAGCGGTTCCTGAAGGACCGGGGTGCTTACAAGAGCCCCCGCGACACCTCCAAACCGAAGCCGAACAAGGGCTCGCCACAAAGGCCGGTCCACATCAGTGGCCAGGAGCTGTCCGATGCCTGGTGGGAATCCAACAATCAGGCATTTTGCGAAGCGATGGATCGTGGATACCCAGGAATGAAGTTTTCAGATACGTAGATTTCATTTGGAAGCCGTTTCAACCAATAGTCCGAGTGCATTTCCAGGCACACTTGCCATGGCCGTGCCCTTCGCGTTGCCTCTCTAGCCGGCTGCCTTCATAAGAGCGCGGACGTCTTTCTCACGCTCAAGGCCCGCAATCAGACTGGTCAGATTTTCTGTACGCACTTCGCCGATGACAGGCTCCGCCAGCGACCGGAACTTGGTGCTGAGCTTGCGCCACTGTTCGTCTGTGTCCTTGGCCGGAACACCCACATTTGCTTCGCCCTTCAATGAGCGCCCATCCTTGAGTTCGAGTGTCACCTGCGCGCCAGAACGGTCCATGCCTTCGACCAGATCGAGATCGATGCGCTGACGCGCTTGCCTGTAGCGCGGGTCATTCGCATTCTCATCGCTGTAGGTATCCAGCGCGCTGGTGTCGGCGCCATCAAGCCCCATGGCTGCCAGATGTGAGATGGAGAATTTGATCTCAAGCCCGGTATCGGGTTCGGCGATGCAGCACACTGAACGGTGCGTCGCGCGTATCGTAAGGGTGGCCGCCTCCACATCTTCGAGGGTGAACTTGTGCTCTGCGCGCAATGTACGTATCGCATCTAGCGTGGAGTGGGTCAGGAAACATGACGCATGATATTTGTAGAGCATCTGCTCCACGGCCCACGGTGCGCTTGCATCAGGGCGGATGGGCGAGGGCTCGAAGCCCGGCGCCTGCGCCTGCGCAAATCCATGTGCGCCTTCGATCGCGATGTCGCTCGCTGTAAATCCGCGTGCCGCTAGCCGGGCGGCCAGCAGTCCGTTCATGGCAGCTTTACCCGCATGGAACGGTTTGGTCATGGTGCCGAAATTTGCCTTGAGGCCCGCGGCCTGCGAGGCGGCGATGCCGAGCGCCATGGCTGTCTTGTGTTCATCCAGTTGCATGAGTTTGGCCGCAGCCACGCACGCGCCAAACGTCCCCATGGTTCCGGTGGCATGGAAGCCCGCCTCATAGTGACCTTCCTCGCTCATCTCACCAAGCGCGCAGGCGGCTTCGGTTCCGGCGATAAAACTCACCAGCACATCTTTCCCGCTTGAGCCAAGCATTTCGCCAAGCGCCATGACGGCAGGCGCGATACAGGCGGTGGGATGGCCGTGCAGGCGGCGGTTCACATCGTCATAGTCGAGCGCGTGGGCAGCCGCGCCATTTATCAGCGCCGCATCATGAAGATTTGCGTGCGCACCGCTCGCGATGAGCGTACATGTCCCTGATCCATCCCCTGCAAGCTCATCGCGCAGCATGGCGACAAGCGGCTCTGACTGTCCGGCTATCGTGCAGCCAAGCCAGTCGAGCAAGACAAGCGTGGCGCGTTCATACGCTGCTTGCGGTATCTCCTGGTCCTGAAGGCTCGCGGCCCAGCCAGCGGTTTCCCCAGTCACCGGGAAATCTTCAGCGGAACGGTCATGCTGTTCTGCAACGCTCATTGGAGGTTCCTCCCTACAGGCAAGATAGTCTGAAACGGCGCTCAGCCCCAAGGCCCCTTGCGGCGCTCCAGCTCAAAGGGCTTTGAGCGCGCCGCCTGCCACAGCGGCAGATACTTGTCCTTGAAGAGGGGTATCAGCGCCATCCCGGCGACAAATCCGCCAATATGCGCCCAGAAAGCAACTCCCGGGACATCGGACGGGGCAAGCGCCGCGTTCACAAGCTGCCCAAGGAACCAGATGCCGAGAACGAGTATCGCCGGGACATTGGCGATCCAGAAAATGATCCCGAAAAACAGCAGCACCTTGACGCTCGCGCGCGGGTGCAGCAGCAGATAAGCCCCCAGGACACCGGAAACCGCGCCGCTTGCCCCGATCATGGGGATTTCGGAATCGGTGTTGAGGAGCCCTTGGGTCAGGGCCGCCGCCACGCCGCACAGAAGATAGAACACCGCGAAGCGAAAATGGCCCATGGAGTCCTCGATATTGTCGCCGAAAATCCACAGGAACAGCATGTTGCCGCCCAGATGCATCCAGCCGCCATGCATGAACATGGAGGTGAAAATAGTGGCCCATGCGGGCACCACGGCCAGCTCCGGGCCGAGTTCGGCATACCCGAACAACCGCGCCGGTATCATGCCAAGGCGAAAGACCGCGGCTTCACCAGCGTCTGAACCCAGCGAGGCCTGCCAGAAGAAGACAAGCACGCACAGCCCGATGAACCCCCAAGTGACATAGGGTCGGGTGTGGCTGGGATTGTCATCCGAGATTGGAAACATGGCGTGAGAGTTGTAACCGGCTCAGCGCGCCGGGAAAAGATGTGTCCGCTCAGGTCATAACCTAATCAGGTGCAAATTCGGATTTATAGTCTCGTGCCAGTGCCTGGTCCTGATCTTCCTTCACCAGGAAGCAATTGCCGATGGCGAGACAATCGAGCTCGGTGCCCATGAAGCAATGAAAAGCGTCCTCCGGCGTGCAAACAATGGGCTCGCCGCGCACATTGAAGCTGGTGTTCACCAGCACCGGGCAGCCGGTGCGTTTCTTGAAAGCCTTCAGAAGCGCATGGTAGCGCGGGTTGGTTTCCTCATGCACGGTCTGGACGCGGGCGGAATAATCCACATGGGTGACGGCGGGAATGTCGGAGCGCGGCACGTTGAGCTTGTCGATGCCGAACAGCGCGCTTTCCTGCTTGCTCATTGTCTTGCGCCGCTTGGTCTGCACATCGGCCACCAGCAGCATATAAGGGCTGTCGGCATCGAGTTCGAAATAGTCCGTCACATCCTCGCGCAAAACCGATGGCGCAAAGGGACGGAAGCTCTCGCGGTATTTGATGCGCAGATTGAGCGTTTTCTGCATTTGCGGTTTGCGCGGATCGCCGAGTATGGAACGCCCGCCGAGCGCGCGCGGGCCGAACTCCATGCGCCCTGAAAACCACCCGACGGCCTTGCCGGCATCGAGTTCGCGTACGGTTCGCTCAATCAGCTCCGCCTCCTTGAGCACCTCGTAGCTCGCACCGGCGGCCTTGAGGCGCAGCTCGATCTCCTTCTGCCCGAAGGAGGGCCCGAGATAGGAACCGGACATGGCGTCCATGGCGCCGTCCATTTTGCGCTCGGAATGTTCATGATCGTAGTAAGCGG
>CAXMMX010000090.1:0-24015 GCA_964194535.1 uncultured Alphaproteobacteria bacterium
CTGGTCACGGTACTAAGCGGCTCATACGGCATCGGCGTATCCCGGCTTGCTGCCGCCATCATCGAGGCCAGCCATGACGATAACGGCATTATTTGGCCGGACTCTGTCGCTCCTTTCAATGTGGCGCTGATAAACCTGAAATCAGGGGACAAGGAAACCGATGCGGCCTGTGAAGACCTCTACACGAAGCTCGGTAAAGCTGGCATAGACATTCTGTATGACGACACCGATGAGCGGGCCGGAGCTAAGTTCGCCACAATGGATTTGCTGGGAATGCCATGGCAGATCATCGTCGGTCCGCGTGGCCTGAAGCAGGGCGAGGTTGAAATCAAACGCCGTGCATCAGGTGATCGACAATCCGTGACACCAGAAGCGGCTTTCAGGCGTATAGTAGATAAAGACTAGTCCGCATTGGCGCTTATCAGGACAGGAAAATGAGCGAAGCGACCCACACACGGCCATTTGCAGCATTCGAGTGGATGCTGGCACTGCGCTATCTGCGCGCGCGCCGCAAGGAAGGCTTCATCTCCGTCATCGCAGGCTTTTCCTTTATCGGCATCATGCTCGGCGTGGCGACATTGATCATTGTGCTCTCCGTCATGAACGGTTTCCGCAGTGAATTGTTCGATAAAATTCTTGGACTTAACGGCCATGTGGTCATCCATTCAATGACCGGACGCTTTACTGACTTTGAGGACGTTGCCATGCGCTTGCGCAAAGTGGAGGGTATCAAACGCGTCATGCCGCTGATTGAAGGTCAGGCGATGGTTTCCACGACGTCCCTGGCAAACGGAGCGTTGATACGCGGCCTTTCGGAGAAAAGCCTGAAGTCACTCAGCGCCATATCCGAGAATGTGCGCTCTGGCTCACTTGACCATTTCGACGACGGCAAAGGCATCGCCATGGGAACGAGATTGGCGAACCAGTTGCGCGTCAAGGTCGGCGACAAGGTGACACTGGTTGCGCCACGCGGAGCCTCGACACCGTTTGGCATCGCGCCGCGGGTCAAACGATATAATCTGAGCGCCATATTCGAGATGGGCATGTCGGAGTATGACAACACCATCATCTTCATGCCGCTGAAAGAAGCGCAGCGCTATTTCAACCAGAAGAAGACTGTGTCCGTACTCGAAGTGATGGTCAATCACCCGGATAAAGTTGGCGAATTGCGCCCTGCGATACTGCAGGCCGGCGGACCCTCCATCTATGTGACGGACTGGCGCCAGCGCAATGCAAGCTTCTTCAGTGCGCTGCAGGTGGAACGCAATGTCATGTTCCTTATCCTGACCCTTATCGTGCTGGTTGCGGCGCTGAACATCATTTCCGGCCTCATCATGCTGGTGAAGGACAAAAGCTCGGATATCGCCATATTGCGAACCATGGGGGCGACGCGCGGTACGATTATGCGGGTGTTTTTCATCACAGGCGCAAGCATCGGCGTTGTCGGCACGATGGCCGGGTTAGGCCTTGGCATTCTTGTGTGCCTCAATATCGAATCCATTCGCCAGTTCGTCTCATTTCTCACCAGCACCAACCTGTTCTCACCGGAGCTGTACTATCTGTCGCAGCTACCTGCTGAAATTGACTCGAACGAGGTGACTACCGTCGTTCTTATGGCCTTAACCCTCTCGGTCTTAGCGACGCTTTATCCGTCGTGGCGGGCGAGCCGGCTCGACCCTGTTGAAGCCCTGAGGTACGAGTAACCCTGTGGATAGCGGCGCCAGGATATCGATATTAGGTCTTCGTGACATCGACCTGACATTTCATCAGGGAGAACGCGATATTGAGATCCTTAAATCAGCTTCGGGTGAAGTTTATGCCGGCGAGACCATAGCGCTGCTTGGCCCATCGGGCTCCGGCAAATCGTCACTGCTGCATATTCTTGGGCTTCTTGAACGCCCCAATGGAGGCAGCGTTTTCCTGGAGGGCGAGGACTGCATTTCCCTTTCAGACAGTGAGCGGACACTCATACGCCGCACCAAGCTCGGCTTTGTTTATCAATTTCATCATTTGCTGCCCGAGTTCAACGCGCTGGAGAATGTTCTGCTGCCACAACTCATCCTGGGCAAGCCCAGAAGCGAAGCAGAAAAGAACGCCCGGCAGCTTCTCGATGATCTGGGTATTTCAGACCGGCTGGAACACCGGCCCGGGCAACTTTCTGGCGGTGAACAGCAGCGCGTTGCAATAGCCAGAGCAGTCGCCAACAAGCCGAAGGTGCTTCTGGCCGATGAACCAACAGGCAATCTTGATCCCGAAACCGCTGAGAGCGTGTTCCAGCAACTCCTGAAACTGGTAACTGATACGGGACTCACAGCCATCATCGCCACCCATAATCTGGACCTTGCCCGGCGCATGACGCGCATCTGGAAACTTGACCAGGGCAAGCTCGCGGAAGTCGCGCCTGTTGACATCTAGGACAGACGCCTTCCGTTACCTTGTCTGTGCAGACGAATCTGGCAATCTACAACCGCTAGGGCGTTTTGAAAGTATTCCAAGCCACCCGCTCCCCCTTACCCAACCACCCCAAGGGTACCATTACGGGGCGGTTGGGTAAGGGGGAGCGGGTGGCTTGGCTCCGGTTTCATCGAAAACCGCTCTAACCAGAAAGGCTAGGGACCATCATGCCAGCAAGCGAAGCCGTACGCCCATTCGTGCATCTGCGGGTTCATTCCGCATATTCGCTTCTCGAAGGCGCATTGACGGTTACCAAACTTGCAGAACTGACGACCGCATGTGAAATGCCGGCCCTGGCAATCACGGACCGCAATAATCTGTTCGGCGCCCTGGAGTTCTCCGAAACGCTGGCGAAGGTTGGCGTGCAACCCATAATCGGATGCACCCTATGCGTGGATTTTGCTGATGTTTCTCACGGCAATGGCAGGAGTCACGGGCAGGGGGATGACCCCGATATCTCGAACGCTTCAAGCGGTTTTGTGGCACTGCTTGCCAAGGACGAAACCGGCTACGCCAACTTGCTACGGCTCTCCAGCAAGGCCTTTCTTGACCATGCGGGCTCAACTGAACCCTTTGTCACGCTGGAAGATCTCATTGACGCCAATGCCGGTCTTATCGCGCTTACGGGCGGTCCGGAGGGTCCTGTCGACCAGGCCTTGCGGGACGGCAACGAGGATCTCGCCGGGCAGAGACTTGAAAAACTTGCCGCGGCCTTCGGCGACAGGCTCTATGTAGAGCTTCAGCGTCACTCCGTGGATGAGGAAAAAACGGTCGAGCCCAGCCTTTTAGCCCTCGCATACACGCTGCAAGTCCCGCTTGTCGCCACCAATCAGCCCTATTTTGCCACCCAGGACTATTTCGAGGCTCACGACGCTCTCATTTGCATAGCCGAAGGCACCTATATCAGTGTCGTCGACCGCCGCAGGCTGAGCCCGCAACATTATTTCAAGAGCCCCGCGGAAATGCGGGAGCTGTTCGCCGATCTGCCTGAAGCCCTCGACAACACCCTTGAGATCGCGCGGCGTTGCGCTTACAGGCCTCTTACCCGTGACCCTATCCTTCCGCAATGGGCGCAAGGTGATGCTCAGAACACAAAAGACTCTCTGGAATTGGAAGCCCGGGAGCTCAAGGATCAAGCGAAGAAGGGCCTCCGTATCAGGTTAAGCGAGGAAGGACCCGCTGCCGGCTATGAAGAGCCAGCTTATTGGGAGCGGCTGGAGCTGGAACTCAAGATCATTACCGACATGACCTATGCCGGGTATTTCCTGATTGTCGCGGATTTTATCAAATGGGCCAAGAACGCCCATATCCCCGTGGGTCCGGGACGCGGCTCGGGCGCTGGCTCGGTCATAGCCTGGGCGCTCACGATCACCGACCTCGACCCGATCCGCTTTGGCCTGCTGTTTGAGCGCTTCCTGAACCCAGAACGCGTCTCCATGCCGGACTTCGACATTGATTTCTGTCAGGACCGCCGCGACGAAGTGATCTCATACGTTCAGGAGAAATACGGCACCGACCGTGTGGCGCAGATCATAACCTTCGGAAAGCTGCAGGCGCGCGCGGTACTGCGCGATGTGGGCCGCGTGCTGCAAATGCCCTATGGCCATGTCGACAGGCTTTGCAAAATGGTACCCGCCGACCCGGCCAACCCGGTGAGCCTAGCCAAAGCCATCGCCGGCGAGCCAAAATTGCGCGAGGAGCGTGACAGCGACCCTATCGTCAAGCGCCTGCTGGATATCGGCCAGCGCCTTGAAGGGCTCTATCGCCATGCCTCCACCCATGCTGCCGGCATGGTCATTGGTGACCGACCATTGACGGAACTGGTGCCGCTCTACCAGGACCCGCGCTCCAGCTTGCCCGCCACCCAGTTCAATATGAAATGGGTGGAGGCCGCGGGGCTTGTAAAATTCGATTTTCTGGGTCTCAAGACCCTCACCGTGATCGAAAAGGCCAAGGATTTTATTGCGCTGAGGGGCGAGAATATCGATCCCGTACGCCTGCCGCTTGACGATGAACCAACTTTCAAATCGCTTGGGGATGCGGAAACCATCGGCGTGTTTCAGCTGGAAAGTGCCGGCATGCGCGATGCGTTGCGCAAACTCAAACCCGACAGATTCGAAGACATCATCGCCATGGTGGCGTTGTATCGCCCTGGCCCGATGGCCAACATCGAATCCTTCATCAACCGGAAACACAAGCGTGAGGAACCGGACTATCTGCATGTGCTCATAAAACCCATCCTGGAAGAGACCTATGGCGTCATCATTTACCAGGAGCAGGTGATGCAGATAGCCCAGGAGTTGTCCGGCTATTCACTGGGCGAAGCTGACCTGCTGCGCCGCGCCATGGGCAAGAAAATCAAGAAGGAGATGGATGAACAGAGGGCGCGCTTTGTCGAGGGCGCCATCGAGAACAAAGTTGACCGGGGCAGGGCGGAGTATATTTTTGAACTGGTCGCCAAATTCGCAGGCTACGGTTTTAACAAGTCACATGCCACCGCTTACGCCCTGCTGGCTTACCAGACCGCCTACCTCAAGACCAACTATCCAGTCGAGTTCCTGGCCGCGTCCATGACGCTGGACATGGGCAACACCGACAAGCTGAATATATTTGTGCAGGATGCGCGCCGCGGTGAAATATCCATTGAGCCGCCTTGTGTGAACGAATCGCGCGCCGACTTCAGTGCCGGCGGGACGTCAATCCGCTATGCGCTGGCGGCACTCAAAAACATGGGGCGCGCCGCAGCCGAGCGCATTGTCGAGGAACGTGAGGAAAACGGACCCTATCAATCTCTCGCCGACTTTGCTCATCGCCTGGACGTAAAAAGCATCAACAAGCGGGGCGTGGAAGCCTTGATCGCCGCTGGCGCCCTGGACAGTTTATATCCGGACCGAGGCAAACTATTTGCCAATTGCGACCGGATATTACGCGCCGCCGCCGTACCAGATGATGCCAATCAGAACGACCTGTTTGGCGACGAAACCACACGTGAACTTGTCCTGCGGGACGCGGAGCCATGGCTGCCACTGGATCGCCTTAGCCGGGAACAGGAAGCCATCGGCTTTTTTGTCTCCGGTCACCCGCTCGATGAATATGAAGCCGTCTTGAAGCAGGAAGGCATCCTCACCTGGGCAGAATTCAGCGCACGCGCCACAAAGGGCGCCACCTCGGCGCGGTTAGCTGGCATTGTATCCACCAGGCAGGAGCGCACCTCGGCACGTGGCAACCGCTATGCCTTTATCGGCCTCTCCGACCAGACAGGGCAGTATGAAGCAATAGTGTTTGCAGAGCTGCTCGCCTCCCACAGCGATGAGTTGACGCCCGGTACCGCTGTGCTGGTAGACATCGAGGCGGAAGCAGGTGCGGAGGCGCTACGCGCACGTATAAAATCGGTCGAGCTGCTTAGTGCCCTCGCGAGCCGCACTCAAAGCGGTCTTCGTGTTTTCATCGACAACACCGCTTCACTTGAAGAGTTAAGCGCAGGCATGTCGAATGAAGGAAAAGGGGAGGTCAGACTGGTGCTGCGCCTGCTCGATGCGGGCCGTGAAGTCGAAATGGAAATGCCGGGCCGCTACGACATCTCTGCAAGCAAACGTGGTGCACTCAGCATCATTGAAGGAGTCTCATCTGTCGAACCCATCATACCAGAAAAGACGCGATCACGCCTGCGCTCGGCAAGTGGCGCTGCGCTCTCTCTTGCCAAGTCCTGAGTTCACGCCTATAAGGCGCCCATCTCACACGCGGATGCCAAGCGGTGGGCCTTATTTTGCCGGATGAATTCCGGCTTTAAAGGCCCTGCCACTTTCCGGTGCGCCACAGTGATCTGGAGGCGTCAACTTCATCCGCGGCGGTCGAACCGGAAAAGAGGAGAGCAGTCATGGCACTGCCTACATTTACTATGCGTCAGCTACTTGAGGCAGGCGTACATTTCGGACATCAAAAACATCGCTGGAACCCGAAGATGGGGCCTTACATCTTCGGCACGCGAAACAATATTCACATCATCGATCTTGCGCAAACGGTGCCACTGCTTCACCAGGCGCTCGTTACCGTGTCGGATACAGTCGCCAAGGGTGGGCGGCTGCTGTTTGTCGGAACCAAGCGCCAGGCGTCAGATATTGTGGCCGAAAGTGCGCGGCAATGCGCACAATATTTCATCAATCACAGGTGGCTCGGCGGGACGCTGACCAACTGGCAGACCATTTCCAAATCCATCAAGCGGCTACACCAACTTGAAGAGATTCTTGATGGCGGTGAAGCCCAGGGCCTCACCAAGAAAGAATTGCTCCAGCTCACGCGTGAACGCAATAAAATCGAGCGCGCTCTTGGTGGCATCAAGGAGATTGGCGGCTTGCCCAACGTGCTGTTCGTCATCGATACAAACAAGGAAGCGATTGCGATAGCCGAAGCTCGCAAGCTGAAAATCCCGGTCATTGCCGTGGTGGACACCAATTGCGACCCGGATGAAATTGACTTTCCCATACCAGGGAACGACGACGCCGGCCGCTCCGTTGCTCTTTATTGCGATCTCATTGCCCGTGCCGCAATCGACGGCATCGAACGCGCCCAGGGCGCCGCTGGCATCGACATTGGCGAATCCGAGACACCAGCAGCCGAAGAAGCCCTTGCCAAACCGGAAAAGGCTGAAACTAAGAAAGTAAAAGAAGCCGAAAAGCCGGCCAAAAAGGCAACCAAGGACGACAAACCCTCGGACAAAAAAGACAAAGGCGAGGAAAAGAAGGCCGAGGATAAAAAACCTGCACCTAAAAAGGCCGCCGATAAAAAGCCTGACCAAAAGGCTGCTGCAAAGGCCAAGAAGGATGGGGGGTTTGAGCGTCTTAAAAAACCGGACGGCGATGCGGATGATCTCAAAGAGCTTACCGGCGTAGGCCCGGTTCTGGAAAAAACGCTCAACGAGTTCGGCATTTACCACTATCGGCAAATTGCTGGCCTCAAGAAGATCGAGATCGCGGAAATTGATGAAGCATTGAACTTCAAAGGCCGCATCGAACGCGATGACTGGATAAAACAGGCCAAGGAACTGGCGAAGAAAAGCGGCTAAAATTTCACCGCATAGGTAAACGATACACAAGCCCTAGGGCGACTCTGGACTTTAATAGGGAAACGATATGACGACCATTACAGCAGCGATGGTGAAAGAACTGCGTGAGAAGACCGGCTCAGGCATGATGGATTGCAA
Organism: uncultured Alphaproteobacteria bacterium; assembly: GCA_964194535.1. GTDB lineage: Bacteria > Pseudomonadota > Alphaproteobacteria > Rhizobiales > Methyloligellaceae > UBA2767. The sequence goes on from CAXMMX010000090.1 coordinate 7,655, forward strand.
GTCGGCATTGAGCGAAAATGGCGGCGACATGGAAGCTGCCGTCGACTGGCTCAGAACCAAGGGGCTTGCGTCAGCGGCAAAAAAAGAAGGCAGGGTTGCTGCTGAAGGCCTCATCGGACTGGTCACGAAAGGCACGACGGGCGCGGTTGTGGAGATAAATTCCGAAACCGATTTCGTCGCGCGCAACGAGCAGTTCCAGGACATGGTTTCGACCATAGCCACGCTTGCTTTGAAGGCGGACGACACAGAAAAGCTTTCAGCGATGCCCTATGGCTCAGGCGATATCTCGGTCGCTGATCATCTAAAAGAAATGGTTGGCTCAATCGGCGAGAACATGGTGCTTCGCCGCAGCCAGAATTTCACGGTCTCCAACGGAGCTATCGGCAGCTATATGCACAATGAGGTAGCGCCCGGCCTGGGAAAAATTGGTGTTCTGGTCGCACTGGAATCGAAAGGCGACAAGGACAAACTTGAAGAGCTTGGCCGCAAGCTGTCGATGCACGTGGCAGCAGCCAATCCACTTGCCGTCAGTCAGGATGACATCGATCCTGGCATTATCGAGCGTGAACGCGCGGTGTTGGCTGAGCAGGCCAAGGAATCCGGCAAGCCGGAAAACATCATCGAAAAAATGGTCGAGGGGCGGTTGCGAAAATACTACGAGGAAGTCGCATTGATGTCCCAGGTTTATGTCATCGATGGCGAATCCAAAGTGGAAGATGCCTTGAAGGCCGCCGAGGCTGATATCGGCGCGCCTGTTAAAGTCGCAGGCTTTTTGCGCCATGCACTGGGCGAAGGGATTGAGAAAAAAGAGGGCGATTTCGCAGCTGAAGTCGCAGCGGCGGTTTCGGGCGACTAGGCTCCGGATTTTATCCGCATATTTTCTTCAGTTCAGCACGCAACTTGGCAAACCTTCTTGCTCGCGCCAAGATAATACCCATAATTGGTCCATTGATTTTGTTGGCCGGGCCCCCGGGAGCACGATGCTGCCGTGTGCTATTCATCAGGGCGGGTGTAACGGGTTCACCAATGATATATATGTCCGCAAGGGTATTGAGCTGCGCGTGATTTTTCACACAGGAGTGCGACAATGTCTAAGTTCGATCTCAAGGATTTGGAAAGGCGCATGCAAGGCGCTCTGAATGTTCTGAAGCAGGAATTCGGCGGCTTGAGAACGGGGAGGGCGAATTCAAGCATCCTGGACCCGATCACCGTGGACGCCTATGGCACCCCGATGCCTCTCAATCAGCTGGCGACGATCACGGTTACTGAACCGCGCATGATATCAGTTCAGGTCTGGGACAGATCCCAGGTCGAAGCGGCGGATAAAGCCATCCGCGATTCCGGCCTTGGCCTTAATCCCATCGGTGAAGGCCAGGTGTTGCGCATTCCCATACCCGAATTGAATGAAGAGCGTCGTCTGGAAATCGCCAAACAAGCAGCTAAATATGCCGAACAGGCCCGCGTCGCGGTTCGCAATGTCCGCCGGGATGGCATGGACCAGCTCAAGCGGCAGGAAAAAGAAGGCGAGATGGGCCAGGACGAACAACACACCCATGGCGCCGAGGTTCAAGAGATCACCGATGCGATCATCAAGGAAATCGACGAGGCCCTGGCTGCGAAAGAAACCGAGATTACCCAGATTTAGAGTGCGCTCATTGAGACCAGAGAAAGCGGACCAATCGATACCGTGACCATATCTGAACACGATACCAGCCAGCCAGCCGAAGATAACGTGATGCCCCAACATGTTGCGATCATCATGGACGGCAACGGCCGATGGGCCGCAGAGCGCGGTCTGTCGCGTTCGGAAGGCCACAAGCATGGTGTCGAGAGTGTCCGCGCGGTTGTACGCGCTGCAATCGAGATGAAACTGCCCTATCTGACATTGTTCAGCTTCTCATCGGAAAACTGGTCGCGCCCGCAATCTGAAATCCGCGATCTGATGACCTTGCTTCGGCGTTTCATTCGCACCGATTTGGCCGATCTGCACAAGCATGGCGTGAAAATCCGTATCATCGGGGCGCGCGACGGCATAGAGGGCGACATCATCCGGCTGATCGAGGATGCGGTTTCGTTGACATCCAGCAATAACAGCCTGCAACTGACCGTGGCTTTCAATTATGGCTCGCGCGACGAGATCGCCCGCGCCGCGCGGCGCATGGCGGAACTGGTCGCGCAAGGGAAGCTCTCCTCTGAGGACATCACGTCTGAAGCGATGAATAGTTACCTGGATACATCTGGCCTGCCGGATCCGGATTTACTAATCCGTACCAGCGGAGAAATCCGCCTGTCCAACTTTCTGCTGTGGCAGTGCGCATATACGGAGTTCGTTTTCCTTGATACCTATTGGCCTGATTTCAACCGGGGCACGCTTGAAGACGCCATAACGACATTTCGCCACCGGGAGCGCAAATTCGGGGGCCTGCGCAAGAGGTCCAGCGCGTGACCGGCACATCATCCCGCCCCGCTCGAAATGCGAAAGCTTCCCCACATAGAGAATTGGCACAGCGTACCGGCTCCGCACTCGTGCTTGCCACGATTGCCGGTCTTCTCACATATGCAGGCCTGTGGCCTTTTACGTTCATGGTTGCAGCTGGCAGCGCCATTCTCGCCTGGGAATGGGGCCGGCTTGTCCGCCAAGCCAAACTGGACGCTGGTTTTTACATCCACGCAGCATCGGCAATAGCCACCTGTATTGTCGCCGCTACAGGGGCAGGGTGGACGGCATTTCTCGTGCTCGGTGCAGGCGCATGCGCCGCCGCCCTTGCCACGACCAGGCTCCAGACACGGGCGTGGTCGGCGTTCGGCGTGTTATATCTGGGTTTGCCGGGGCTGTTGCTTGTATTGTTTCGCGCCGATCAGGCCTACGGGATCGCCGCCATCTTTTTTCTTTTCCTCGTCGTCTGGTCTGCTGACACAGCCGCTTATTTCACCGGACGCACGCTCGGCGGGCCAAAGCTGGCGCCAAATATTTCACCTGGGAAAACATGGTCTGGATTCGCGGGCGGGCTCGCGGTTCCCACTATGCTCAGCTATGGTTATGCGCTATGGCTTGGCGGTACATCGGCAGTAATTTTGGCGCTTACCGGTGCTGTTCTTGCGCTTTCGAGTCAGATTGGCGATTTGGCGGAGTCGTCCATTAAACGAATTTTTCACGTCAAGGATGCAGGACAGTTGCTTCCGGGGCACGGTGGTTTGTTTGACCGCGTGGACGGATTGATTGGTACAGCGCTGGCAGCAAGTGTAATTGTATACTTTCGCGATTTTCTAAATGCTGGCAGGGCGCTTTTAATTTGGCCCTAGAGCCCGAAGCAGGCATGACCCATGCCTGTCAGAACGTAACAGGACATATTTACCTTGGTAACAGCAACTGCATACGCCAAGTCGCCGGAGCCACAAGCTCCGCGCCGGGTGAGTATTCTTGGTGCAACCGGCTCTGTCGGCCGCTCGACGCTCGATCTGATTGGCCGGAATTCTGCTCAATATGAAGTGGTTGTGCTCACGGCTAATTCCAGCGCTGAACTCCTCGCTCAACAGGCGATTACACATGATGCAGAGCTTGCAGTATTGGCTGATCCTGCATGTTACAAGGATCTGAAATCGGCACTCTCCGGAAGCTCTGTGGAAGCAGCCGCCGGAGCGGATGCATTCATTGAAGCCGTGACCCGGCCGGCCGACTGGATTATGGCGGCGATCGTCGGTTCTGCCGGTTTGCGTCCCACTTTAGAAGCTGTGCGGCAAGGCAGTTCCGTGGCGCTGGCCAACAAGGAATGTCTTGTTACAGCCGGTGACATCTTCATGGATGCGGTCGCAAAGTCCGGCACCCGGCTTCTGCCTGTCGATTCTGAACATTCCGCCGGTTTTCAAGCGATCGATCTCAACGTCAGCGAGGCAATTGAAAAGATAACCCTGACTGCGTCCGGCGGTCCGTTTCGCACATGGACGCTGGAGGAAATGAAAAACGCCACTCCGGAAGATGCGTTGAAACATCCGACCTGGTCGATGGGCGCCAAGCTGACAATCGATTCAGCCACACTTATGAACAAGGGGCTGGAACTCATCGAAGCCTATCATCTGTTTCCCGTAGGGCCCGATCAGCTTGACGTGGTTATCCACCCGCAATCCATCATTCACTGTCTCGTCGAATATTCCGATGGCTCAGTTCTGGCGCAAATGAGTTCGCCGGACATGCGTACCCCCATTGCGTATTCGCTGGCATGGCCTGAACGCATGTGGGCGCCAACCGAGCGTCTCGATTTGGCTAAAATAGGATCTCTCAGCTTCGAAGCGCCCGATATAAACCGTTTTCCGGCCCTGGCTATGGCCCGCGAAGCCCTGACAGCCGACAATGGTGCAACCACGGTCCTGAATGCCGCCAATGAAATCGCTGTTGACGCGTTTCTTGAACGCAGGATAGGACTTCCCTCTATCTGTGCGCTTGTAACCGAAACATTGGAGGCGGTCGCCCGCGACGGGCTGTCGAAACCCGCAACACTTGATGAGGTCATGGCCCTGGACGAGTTGAGCCGTACATTGGCACGCTCATTGCTATCCAGTTTAGCTTAGGTCATGGCGCTCATGAGCGCCCCACCGCTCTGATTTTGAACAGGAGATATAAGTTTATGGAATTGCTGACAAAAGTAGTTGGTTTGGGAGAGACAATCATTACATATCTCCTGCCGTTCCTGTTTGTTTTGACAGTCGTCGTGTTCTTTCACGAGCTCGGTCATTTCATTGTGGCACGCTGGTGCAAGGTCACGGTTCGTGTGTTCTCACTCGGATTCGGCCGTGAAATCTACGGATTCAACGACAAGAAGGGCACACGGTGGCGCCTCTCGTGGATTCCGCTGGGCGGGTATGTAAAATTTCTCGGTGACGAGAATGCTGCTAGCGCTCCTGACCAGGAAGCCATGAAGGAGATGTCAGATGAGGAGCGTTCGGGCAGTTTTCATGACAAACCGTTAGGGCATCGCGCCGCGGTCGTCGCCGCTGGCCCAATTGCCAATTTTCTTCTTGCGATCGTCATTTTCGCCTTCATGTTCACCTTTATTGGCCAGCGCCAGACACTGCCGATAGCCGATGCGGTATCAGCGGGCAGCGCGGCCGAGGCAGCGGGCTTCAAGGCAGGCGACCGTGTCCTCAGTATCGATGGTGAACCCATTGAAAGCTTTGGAGAAATGCAAAGGATTGTGAGCATTAGCGCGGATCGGGAATTGACAATCTTTGTCAACCGTTCAGGCGCGGAAATTGTTCTTAAAGCAACACCGCGCAAACAGGAAACCACTGATGTGTTCGGCAACACCATCCGCCGGGGCCTTCTGGGCATCAGGCGCAGCGCATCACCGGACGATTGGGTTTTGAAGAAACATGATCCGCTCACCTCGGTCTGGATGGGCACAAAAGAAACCTATTTCGTCATCACCCGCACGCTGCACTATCTCTACGAAGTTGTGACCGGCAGAGAAAAAGCCGATCAGCTGGGAGGGCCTATCCGAATCGCTCAAATTTCGGGGCAGGTGGCTTCTGCAGGCTTCCTTGCATTGATAAATCTCGCTGCGATTCTTTCGGTCAGCATCGGTCTCATTAACCTCTTCCCCATTCCAATGTTGGATGGCGGCCATCTGCTGTTCTATGCCATTGAAGCGGTACGGGGCAGACCACTCAGCGAACGCACCCAGGAGATCGGCTTTAGGATTGGCCTGGCGTTGGTACTTATGCTAATGATTTTCGCTACTTGGAACGATGTAATTCACTTGAAATCATTGTAGACACGCCAGTGCCAAAATGGCACACGAGACAAGCAGACAACTGCTTGTCTTGATTGGAAAAAACGAACAAAAAACGGCCACAAAAGGATGGCCTTCTGGTCCGCGTTTCGTACTGCGTATTTGTAGTTTAGCGTAGCCAGGGGAAACATAATAAGAATGCATTTCGGGATGTTAGGAGTGAGGGGGCTTATCACACTCTTGCTGCTGTTTGTCGCTGCGCCTGTCCCGGCGTTTCTCGGCATAACGGCAGGAGGCTCGCACGCGTGGGCTCAGTCCGCTCCCGTAATCCGCTCAATTAAGGTGGAGGGCAACCGCCGCGTCGAGCCTGAAACGGTTCGCTCTTATCTCCAGTTCTCGCCTGGAAGCCGTTACGACCCGCTCAAGGTAGATGAATCTCTCAAGTCTCTTTTCACGACGGGCCTGTTCTCCGATGTCCGGATCCGCCGCCAGGGCAGCACCGTTATCATCAAGGTGGTCGAGAACCCCATCGTCCGTCAGGTGGCCTTTGAGGGCAATGCCGAGATCGAGGACGACACGCTCGCTTCAGAAGTCCAGCTGAAATCCCGCGCCGTTTTTACCCGTGCCCGCGTACAGGCCGATGTCCAGCGTATTCTGAATGTTTACCGCCGTAGCGGGAGGTTTGCAGCGCGTGTCGAGCCCAAAATCATCAATAAGGAACAAAACCGTATTGACCTTGTTTTCGAAATCAACGAGGGACCGAAGACGACCGTCCGCAGCATTAGTTTCGTAGGTAATGAATCTTTTTCAGAATCACAATTGCGGGAAATCATAACGACCAGTGAAACCGGCCTTCTCAGCTTCCTCAGTCCAACAAATATCTATGACCCGGATCGTCTGAACCTTGATCGTGAACTGTTGCGGCAATTCTATCTGAGAAATGGCTACGCTGACGCCCGCATCGTTTCTGCCACGGCCGATCTGGACCGCGATGGACAGGGCTTTTTCATCTCCTTCAGCATCGAGGAGGGTGAGCAGTACAAGTTCGGCAATATCGACATCGAGACAAATCTGAGATCACTCGATCCGGAGGTAGTGCGCGACAAGATCCAAACCAGGACAGGCAAGATATACGACGCCTCGAAGATTGATAAATCACTTGAGAATATTACTACCGAAGTTGCAGCCTTCGGTTACGCCTTCGCACGTGTGCGTCCACGCGTTGACCGCGATACAGTGGCACGCATCATCTCGATCACCTATGTGATCGAGGAAGGTCCGCGGGTCTATATCGAACGAATCGATATCGTCGGCAATGTGCGCACCCTGGACAAGGTTATCCGTCGTGAATTCCGTCTTGCCGAAGGCGATGCCTATAACCGCCTATTAGTAAATTCAGCGCGCAGACGCCTGATTCGTCTTCAGTTTTTCAAGAAAGTTAATATCACCACCGATCCGGGCAGTGCGCCTGACCGCGTAATTATCATTGTGAAGGTGCAGGAGCAGCCGACAGGTGAGCTTTCATTAGGTGGCGGCTATTCGTCTGGCAGTGGCGCGGTTCTCGATATCTCTCTGACGGAGCGCAACTTACTCGGCCGAGGACAATATGTGAAGCTACAGGCTCGTGGTGGATTTGAGAGCCTCAACGTGGATTTCTCTTTCACCGAACCAAAATTCATGGGCCGGAACATGTCGGCCAGCGTCAATTTATTTTTCAGCGAACGAGACTTCTCCGACGAGTCATCCTTTAGCTCGAAGAAGTTCGGTGGTGGATTTGGATTTGGCATACCTTTGAATGATAATTGGCGTCTAGGCACCAATTACCAAATCGTTTCGGAAAAATTATTCGATGTTGAAAGCGATGCGTCCCTGGCAATTAAGAACGCTGAAGGCACGGCGCTGGTCTCTTCGGTTGGTTACAACCTCACCTACGACACCCGCAATAGTGTGAAAAATCCTTCACGGGGGTACTTTTTTAGGGTTGCTCAGGATTTTGCCGGTCTCGGCGGTGATGTGAACTACGTTCGCACGCAGGCTGATGCGCGTGCCTTCATTCCCATACGCAAGAAAATGGTGCTCGCTGGACGGTTGCATGGCGGCTATATATCCGGATTTGGCGGTGATGATGTGCGGATCCTTGATTTGTTCTTCAAGGGCGGCGAAACTATTCGCGGATTCGATTCTGCAGGCATCGGCCCACGCGATCTATCCCCTGGCGCAGATGAGGACGCATTGGGTGGCAAGGTCTACGCCGCAAGCACTCTTGAGTTGAGGTTCCCATTACCCCGCGTCCCGGAAAAGATGGGTTTGACTGCAGCAGTATTTTTTGATGCCGCCACGCTTTACGAAACGGGTGATCTTGGCACTCCGCCCCCGGCAATTGTTGGCGATGATAATACGATAAGAACTTCAGTCGGCGTCAGCCTGATTTGGCAATCTCCTCTCGGCCCCTTGCGGGCAGATTTGGCAAAGGTACTGACTTCAGAATTCTATGACGAAGAACAATTGTTCCATTTCGGGGCTGCTGCCCGGTTTTAATCTGGAATATTGCCAAGACATCCACTTCTTAAATCCAGTTATTGATTGAAGACTGCGTTGGATAGAGAATACGTGCAATGGAACATCCAGGATTTTTCAATCGGGCAGGGCCCTTTACACTTGGCGAATTACTCGCCAATACCGAGGCCCGGCCCGGTCCGAACATTGATACAACTCTCGAAATAACTGACGTGCTGCCGCTTGATGAAGCAGGCAATGGACACATTTCATTTTTCAATAATCCTAAATACCTGAAAAGCTATGAAAAAAGTGCTGCTGCAGCGTGCTTTGTGACTGAGCAATATGCTGACCGTGCTCCAGACGGCGTTGGAGTGCTGTTAGCCGACGACCCTTATCGTTCTTTCGCGCTTTCGCTGGCGATGTTTTATCCAGAAGCCCTCAAACCCCGTACCATTGGACCTGCGGGCAAGGAGTTCTCCGACGGAGTTCATTCATCGGCAGTTTTGGAAGACGGTGTGACGCTCGAGCCGGGCGTCACTATTGGGCCGGAAGCGCGTATTGGCAGTGAAACAACGATTGCCGCCGGGGCCTGTATCGGATACAGGGTTTGCGTGGGGCGTGACTGCTATATCGGTCCGAATGCCACGATCACGAATGCGCTCATTGGCGACAGCGTCATCCTTCATTCCAACATTTGCGTCGGACAGGACGGTTTCGGTTTTGCAATGAGCCCTCAGGGTCATTTGAAAGTGCCGCAAATCGGACGCGTCATCATTCAGGACAATGTGGAAATTGGCAGCAATTCGGCCATCGATCGGGGTGCCCTTAAGGACACCATCATCGGTGAGGGAACAAAAATTGATAATCTTGTTCAAATCGGGCACAACGTTGTCATCGGACGTGGCTGCGTCATCGTTGCTAATGTTGGGATCGCGGGTTCGGCTGAATTGGGTGACGGCGTTGTCCTTGGCGGACAAGTTGGGATAGCCGGGCACGTCAAGGTTGGGTCTGGAGCCCAGATTGCCGCAACCAGTAGCGTACGGAGCAATGTTCCCCCGAGAGCGAAATGGGGTGGCACACCCGCCAAACCCGTATCTCAGTGGTTCCGGGAAATTGCACTTGTTCAAAAACTCACCGAGAACCGTAGAGAAACTCTGAGAAAAATATACCGACCCAAGTCGTAGACAAGCGGGCAAATCAATAGCGAGATGATGGAGAACGGGAGATGAACGACACGTCCGGGACAAAAGGGGTGACCAGTCTTGATATCAAGAAGATCATGGAGCTCCTGCCGCATCGGTATCCTTTTCTTTTGATCGACCGGATCATCGAGATCAACGGTGATAAATCCGCCATCGGCATCAAGAATGTGACGGCCAACGAATATTATTTCCAGGGACATTTCCCCATTCATCCAGTCATGCCGGGCGTTCTGCTGATTGAAGGGATGGCGCAGACGGCAGGCGCACTGTGCGTCTTTAATCTGGGCGATGAATACGATGCCAGCCTGGTATATTTTATGGCCATCGACCGGGCCCGATTCCGCAAGCCTGTGATGCCTGGCGATACGGTCTACTACCACATGGAACAAATCCGCAATCGCGGCAAGGTGTGGCGGTTCAAAGGTGAAGCCAAAGTCGATGGCGAGATAGTCGCTGAAGCTGAAATCAGCGCGACAATCGTTGATATTTGATCCCACACGGCCCTCAATGAGCAACATCCATTCGAGTTCTATCGTCGACCCAAACGCAAAATTGGGGTCCGGTGTTGAGATCGGACCGTTTTGCGTGGTCGGCCCCCATGTGGAGCTAGGCGATGGCTGTAAGCTCCATTCCCATGTGGTCATCGAAGGCCACACCAAACTTGGTGCCAATTGCGAATTTTTTCCATTTGCTTCGATCGGCCATATTCCTCAGGACATGAAATATATGGGCGAGGAAAGCCGATTGGAAATTGGCAGTAACAACATAATTCGTGAATATGTGACCATGAATCCCGGTACTGAAGGAGGGGGCCTGGTGACACGGGTAGGCTCTCACTGTCTATTCATGGCTGATGCCCACATAGCGCATGATTGCCAGGTTGGCGATCATGTTATCTTTGCCAAGGGCGCTGGTTTGGCTGGCCATTGCGTACTTGGCGACTACGTTATTGTTGGCGGTCATTCAGCTATTCATCAATATGTACGAATTGGTGAACACGCGTTTATCGGCGGCATGTCCGGTGTGGAGAACGATGTCATTCCCTTCGGTATGGTGTTAGGACCACGCGCATCGCTAAAGGGCCTCAATGTTATCGGGATCAAGCGGCGCGGACTCAATCGCACACAGCTCAAGCACCTGCGTGAAGCCTACGACCTCTTATTTGCTAGTGAAGGCACATTGGAAGAGCGTATAGAAAAAACTGAGAAAGCCTTCGCCAATGATGAAAGTGTCAGTAAGATAATTGAGTTCATTCGGGCTGAAACATCTCGCTCCCTTTCGGTTCCCAGACCCGATACCGACTAGCTTCTGCTCAACGTGCCGGAAAAATGGCCAAATCCAAACAAACGCAGCCTCCTGGACTGGGAATCATCGCTGGAGATGGCAGTATGCCAATCTCAGTGGCCAGAGCGGCCGAAGCAGCGGGGCGGCCAGTTCATGTGGTCGCCCTTTATGACACAGCCCGTAAGGAAATCGAGGCATTCCCCCACACCTGGGTCAGCCTGGGTGAAGTAGGACGCATGCTGAAAATACTGAAAAAAAATGAGTGCAAGCAATTGGCCATAGTTGGCAGTGTCCATCGCCCGGACGTGTCCACCCTAAGACTTGATATGGGCGTATTCACCAACCTTCCAGTCATTCTCAATTTAACCAAGGGGGGTGATAATTCCATACTGACCGCTATAGTCAGCTTCTTTGAAAAAAAGGGTTTTGAAGTGGTTGGCGCCCATGAAGTTGCTCGCGATCTGCTCGTAGAATCTGGCCCAATAGGCCGGCATCACCCTAGCAAAAAGGATCGGAAAGATATTGCAATCGGCTTGAAGGTTGTCACCAGGCTCGGCGAACTAGACGTTGGACAGGCTGCTGTCGTTGCTTCGGAATATGTGCTTGCGGTTGAGGCAGCGGAGGGCACAGACCGGATGCTGGCCCGGTGCAAGGAGCTGCGCCAATGGGAATGGGGCATGGACCGGAAGAACAAACGCACAGGTGTGTTTGTCAAATGTGCAAAACCTGGACAAGAACGGCGAATTGACCTGCCCGCTATAGGCCCTAACACCGTGCGCGGAGCAATTGATGCGGGCCTCTCTGGGCTAGCTCTTGCTGTTGACGATGTCATGCTGGCTGATCGTGAAGAACTTGTGAAACTGGCGGACGAGGCCGGTTTGTTCATCGTTGGCGTCGATCCTGCTGCGCAAGCCGAAGAGTGATCAATTTATTCGCACGCGCACTCACTTTAACTAGGCCTTCATGACAAAGAAACGAAAACCCGACAAAGAATTACGCATCTTCATGATTGCCGGTGAACCGTCCGGAGATCAGCTTGGGGGTAAATTGATCACTGCCCTGGACCGATCAGTGACCGATAAGCTTGTCGTTCAAGGTGTTGGCGGGGAAGCCATGGAGGAGGCGGGCTGCACATCAATATTTCCCCTCTCCGATGTTGCCATTATGGGACCGCTGGCGATTGCCGCCCGGTTGCCAAAACTTGTGAAGCGCGTCTATCAAACTGTAGATGCTGCAATTGCTGCAAATCCGGATGTTCTTGTGATTATTGACAGCCCGGAATTCACTCATCCTATTGCCAAACGTGTGCGCCGGCGTCGTCCCGACATTCCGATTGTGGACTATGTTTCGCCGAGCGTATGGGCCTGGCGCTCAGGCCGAGCACACAGGATGCGTCGCTATGTGAACCACGTCCTGGCCCTTCTGCCATTCGAACCGGCCGCACATAAAAAGCTTGGCGGGCCTGCGTGCACTTATGTTGGTCATCCCTTGATTGAGCGTCTCGATTGGATCAAGGGCCTCAAACCCAACAGGTTGGTCAAAGAACTTGGCCTCAAGCGTGGACTTAAGATCATTACCGTACTGCCTGGAAGCCGGCGCACGGAAGTGACGCGGCTTATGGAGCCCTTCGGCGAAACTTTGAAAAGGATTATCGCGGAAACTGGCGACGTAGAGGTTATCGTTCCAGTTATCTCGTCGATGCGGCCCCTGGTGGAAGCGGGAATGAAATCCTGGCCTGTCAAACCGCATCTGGTGGAAGGGGAGGCGGCAAAGTTTCAAGCCTTCAGACTGTCTGACGCCGCACTTGCTGCTTCGGGCACCGTTACGCTGGAACTTGCCTTATGCGGAACACCCATGGTGGTGGCTTACCGTTTGGAATTGATCATCTCGCTAGCGCACAATTTCGTCTTGTTCGTGCGTGATCCATCCGCGATTCCATCTATCGTGTTGCCGAATCTGGTGCTGGAGAAAAATGCCTTTCCTGAATTCATCGAAGAGAGGTGTACACCTGAAAATTTGGCGGCTGCCCTGTTGCCATTGCTAAAGGGGGGGAGAGAACGCGACAAGCAGATAGCCGCCCTCAAGAGGCTGGAGAAAAAAATGCAACTTTCGCATGGTCAGCCAAGCGATCAAGCGGCAAAAATCGTACTCGAGCACACCAGACTGGTTTGACCTCGCGTTTAAATACAGATCGTATCTGCAAAATTCAGATCGTTAATCAGCGATCCCCCATTTTCACATAGGGGCGTTTTGTCGGTCCTGTATAAAGCTGGCGGGGACGCCCGATGCGCTGATCCGGATCTTCGATCATTTCTTTCCATTGTGCGATCCAGCCAACCGTGCGGGCTACGGCAAACAGCACGGTGAACATCGAGGTGGGGAAGCCGAGCGCACGCAGCGTGATGCCGGAATAGAAATCGATATTCGGATAGAGTTTTCTTTCGACGAAATACTTGTCCTCCAATGCGATTTTTTCCAGCTCTATTGCCACCTGAAGCGCGGGCTCCCTGTCGGCGCCCACGGCCTCCAGCACTTCATGACAATTCTTCTGCATGATCTTGGCGCGCGGATCGTAATTTTTATACACCCGGTGACCGAAGCCCATGAGACGGAAAGGATCGTCCTTGTCCTTGGCCTTCTTCACATATTCCGGGATGTTGTCGACGCTGCCGATCTCCTCGAGCATTTGCAGCGCGGCCTCATTGGCGCCGCCATGCGCCGGGCCCCATAGACATGCAATACCGGCACAAATGCAGCCAAATGGATTGGCGCCTGACGAACCTGCCAAACGCACCGTGGACGTTGATGCGTTCTGCTCATGATCGGCATGCAGAATGAAAATATTGTCCATAGCCGCCGCCAGGATCGGATCGGGCTCATACGTCTCACACGGCACCGCAAAACACATGTGCAGGAAGTTGGCTGCGTAATCCAGATCATTGCGAGGATATTGGAACGGCTGGCCAATCGAGTATTTAAAAGCCATGGCCGCGATAGTCGGCATCTTTGCGATCATCCGGATCGCGGCGATGTCGCGCTGGACCGGATCGGCGATGTCTGTTGAGTCGTGATAGAAAGCAGACAATGCGCCAACCACGCCGACCATGATCGCCATGGGATGCGCATCACGGCGAAAACCGGTGAAAAACCGGTTCATCTGTTCATGCACCATTGTGTGCATGGTTACGCGCTGCTTGAAATCATCAAATTCCTCATGGTTCGGCAACTCGCCGTAAAGAAGCAAATGGCAGGTTTCCAGGAAGTTGCCATTTTCTGCAAGTTCATCGATCGGATATCCGCGATGAAGCAGCAATCCTTCATCGCCATCGATAAATGTCAGCTTTGATTCACAACTCGCCGTTGAAGTAAAGCCAGGATCAAATGTAAAACACCCGGTATCGCCATACAGGCTTGTGATATCAATGACATCGGGCCCCAGACTGCCTTGGTAAACCGGTAGCGCGTGCTCCTTTTCGTCAAGCAATAAATTAGCAGATTTCTGGTTATCTGTTGCAGGTGCGAGTCCCTGCGAACCACCGGATGTGCTCATGCGCGACCTCCATAGTCTGGCATCGTCTGGCCCAGCGAGCAGCTCCGACCAGGGACAGTAATAAGTTGAATTGTAGAGTAGCCCATTGCCTAATCGATTTCAGACACAGGAGCAAGATCGCCAATGGGCGCATTGACGTATAGCTTGGGATTTCGCGGTGTAACCGTGGATAACTCTTTGAGATCAGCGCAATCACTTACCGGACCCGATCGCGGATACGCGCGAGTGCCTCGTTTTTACCCAGAACAAACAGGACGTCGAAGATCCCGGACGATGTGGTGCGCCCCGTCAATGCTGCACGCAATGGCTGTGCGACTTTGCCAAGCTTGAGCTCTGCCTTATCAGCATATCCGCGCACAGCTTCTTCTATTTGCTCACCGCTCCACTCTTCAACGGCCTCCAGCGGCTCTAACAGTCCGCCAAGCACGGCGCGCGCCTCGTCATCGAGGAGTTTGCCAGCTTTTTCATCCATGTCGAGAGGGCGCGAAACAAACACGAAACGCCCAGCATCGAGAATTTCAATCAGGGTTTTGGAACGCTCTTTCAGCCCCGGCATGGCCAACGTCAATTTCTCCCAGTTGGCCTCATCGTCCCAATTGGGCGGGCGATGCTCTTCGCTAAGCTCTGGAACAAGGGCTCTGGCAAGATCGGCCAGAACCGTATCATCACTGTTCTTGATGTAATGAGCGTTGAGGTTCTCAAGTTTGACAAAATCAAACCGGGCAGGGGAGCGGCCAATGCCCGGCAGATCAAACCACTCAATCATTTGCGCGGTTGAGAAAATCTCGTCGTCGCCGTGGCTCCACCCCAGCCGAACAAGATAATTGCGCAGCGCCGCCGGCAGGTATCCCATCGTGCGGTAGGCATCAACGCCGAGCGCACCGTGGCGCTTTGAAAGTTTGGCGCCATCGCTCCCATGTATCAGAGGCACATGGGAGAATACCGGCGTTTCCCATTCCAGGGCCGCATAAATCTGCGCCTGACGGCTGGCGTTGGTGAGATGATCGGCGCCCCGAATGACATGGCTCACACCCATATCGTGATCGTCAACCACCACTGCGAGATTGTAAGTCGGTGTCCCGTCACTGCGCGCGATGATAAGATCATCCAGATCCTTGTTGGCCACTGTGATGGTGCCCTGCACCTGGTCTTCGATAACCGTATCGCCGTCATTCGGGGCCTTGAAGCGGATAACCGGGTCAACGCCATCTGGCGCATCGGCTGGATCACGATCGCGCCACATGCCGTCATAGACGGCGCTACGCCCTTCTGCGTGGGCGCTTTCGCGCATCTTTTCCAGCTCTTCGGGCGTCGCGTAACATTTGTAGGCACGGCCCCTGGCCAGCAATTGCTCAACCACTTCCGCATGCCGCTCTGCCATAGCGTGCTGATAGAAGGGATCACCATCCCATTCCAGGCCGAGCCACGAGAGACCGTCCATAATGGCGTCAATCGCTTCACCGGTTGAGCGTTTGCGGTCGGTGTCTTCAATACGCAACATCATCTTGCCGCCATTGGCTTTAGCATAGAGCCAATTGAACAAGGCTGTGCGCGCCCCGCCGATATGGAGAAAACCGGTTGGGGAGGGAGCAAACCTGGTTACCACGCCTTCGCTCATAGACTTAGGGTCCGGACTCATTATTGGCATCCATTGTGTGTGATGATTTTTTAAAAAAGCAACAAAGGGGTCGGGGATCGCCGCGCGCTCATGTACCATAGATGCACGCCCCGCGTTAAGAGCGGAGCGTAGACAATTGGGGGGCAATGGACCATGGCGGAATGGTCCGGGGAAAATCGGCGCCTGGATTACAACGGCGGCAACCTGCTCGACCGGCCGGCGCTGACCCTGCGCAACGTTGCTCTTGCCGCCTGCGTCATACTGGCCCTGTTCCCCGAGAGCCTGCTTGATGTCTCTTTCCAAATGTCATTTGCGGCTGTGACTGCCCTGGTCGCCGTCTATGCACGCACAAGCAAACGGGACAAACCGGCAGCGGGAAACCACACTTTCTGGGGCCGTGCAGCCCGAAAAGCCGTGTGGTACGTGGGCGGCATCGTTCTTACGACACTTGTGGCCAGGATCGCGGTTGCCCCCTTTGCCGC
>CAXMMX010000091.1:0-19094 GCA_964194535.1 uncultured Alphaproteobacteria bacterium
AATTTGCAATTCACCAATTCGTTCAAGGACCGCGGCGCATTCCTGAAGCTGTCCTCGCTCGGCGAGAAAGAGCGCAAGCTGGGCGTCATCGCCATGTCGGCCGGTAATCATGCTCAAGCGGTTGCCTATCATGCCGGACGGCTCGCAATACCCTCGGTCATCGTCATGCCGGAAGGCACGCCCTTCGTGAAGGTCGGCAATACCGAAGTCCTCGGCGCAGAAGTCATACTTTCAGGAGAAACGCTTACCGAGGCGCGTGTGAAAGTCGACGAAATAGCTGAGGAACGCAAACTGACCCTGGTCCACCCCTATGACGATCCGCTGGTGATCGCCGGACAGGGGACTGTTGCTCTCGAAGTGCTTGCCGACCAGCCTGACCTCGACATGCTCGTCATTCCCGTCGGCGGCGGCGGGTTGATTGCCGGTTGTTCCATCGCCGCTAAAGCCATCAAGCCCGATATCGAAATTATCGGCGTGGAAGCCACACTATTTCCCTCCATGTATCACGGCCTCCGCGGCGAGGAGCCGGTGTGCGGCGGACACACCCTGGCGGAAGGAATCGCGGTTAAGGCAGCAGGTTCGCTTACTCTGCCCGTGGTCAAGGATCTGGTATCAGACATACTCCTCGTGGATGAAACAATGCTGGAGCGCGCTATCTACACCTTCCTGACCATCCAGAAAACCATGGCGGAAGGAGCGGGCGCTGCCGGGTTGGCCGCGCTTATGAAAGAACCAGAGATGTTCAGGGGCAAGAAGATCGCCATTGTCCTCACCGGGGGGAATATCGATCCTCGCATGTTGGCCTCGATTGTCGTGCGCGGTCTCGAATTCGAAGAGAAGATCATCTCGATCAGGATCATGATCACCGATCAACCCGGCGTGCTTGGCAGTATCGCCAGCTTGCTGGGAGACGCCGGCGCCAACATCCTGGAAGTGTCCCACCAGCGCATGTTTCTTGACGTGCCGGCCAAGGGCGCAACTCTTGATTTCGTGATCGAGACCAAGGATACCACGCACGCCAAGCAGGTGATGGATGAAATTCGTGCAGCAGGTCTCGAAGTTGAACGCCTGTCGGAAGAGGCTGGTTCTGATTTCGGAGCTTATTAGCGCAGCACCCACACGCAATCCCTTGCCCCGAGCGTCAATTATCACCATATATACAGCGATTTTATATCCTTGAGAAAAAGGCGGCCTCCCCCATGCCAAGCACTGCTCACACAGGTACCGGCGATAGCAAACCCGAACAACTTAGCTTTGAATCCTCCAACAAGCCGCACGCATATGATGCTGTGAAGCAGCGCGAATATTTCGAAGGAGTCGTGGGACGGCGCATCATCGCGTTCGCGATCGATATCGCGATTATTCTGGCGCTGACCATCGCGGTCTATCTGCTGCTGTTGGTTGCCGGCATTTTTACGCTCGGGCTGACCTGGCTGCTGTTCGGCGTGGCTTTTCCCGTCGTCGCGCTCACCTATAACGCCTACACCTTGAGCCGGCCACAATCGGCGACCATCGGCATGCGCTCGGTGGATTTGCAGATGCGCACCTGGTATGGCGCACCCATGTATGCCCTTCTCGCAGCTTTCCACGCACTGCTCTACTACTTCTCGGTAACTATTTTCACCCCGTTCATATTGCTCATCGCCCCGTTTAACGCACGCAAGCGTTGCCTGCATGACTTTCTGGCCGGCACGGTGGTAATCAATACCGACGCCCGCGCCGGAAGTTACAAACGCAACTGAACATGCGTGTGAACATCTTTCCTTTAAGCGCGACACCAAACTGATTTTGCCCTCATAATCCTAAGTATGACCGGTCTGGGCATAGAGTATGGCCACATGTGGATGACGTTTGCCGTTATCTGCTGTGCCATCATACTTTTCGCGATTGACCGCATCCCGCTTGAGCTGTCTGCCGGGATTACCGTCCTCGCCCTTCTGGTTCTGTTCCATTTTTTTCCCCTTCCGGTGATCCCAGGCAAATCTTCCGTAAATGTCACAACCCTGCTGGCGGGATTCGCCAATCCAGTCGTTTTTACAATCCTGTCTCTGCTGATCGTCGGTCAGGCGCTGTCTCAAACCGGCGCCATCGAAAAATCTACCGAAATTATAAGCGGCCTGGTAAAGGTCGCGCCGGCCGCAGCCCTTGCGATTACGCTCATAATCGCCGCCACAATGAGCGCCTTTTTGAACAATACTCCGGTGGTGGTCATATTCATTCCCATCCTGAGCGCGCTTGCGGCACGTCTCGGGAAAACTGCCGCCCACGTGCTGATGCCGCTCAGCTACATCACCATTCTCGGGGGCATGACCACATTGATTGGTTCATCCGCGAACCTGATTGCTGCCGCAGTCGCGGAAGCGGCTGGTTCGGTTCGCATCGGCTTCTTCGATTTTGCCGTGCCTGGTTTTTTTCTGGCGTCGCTGGGTGCGCTCTATGTGCTTTTCGTGGTCCCCCGTCTCATCAAACCCAGTCCGGCCTTGAGTCAACCGTCAGGAGAGCGCGGCAAGCATTTTATTGCGCAAATTCGGCTGGGTAAAAAACACCCATGGCTCGGAAAGCGCTCCACCGCCGGCATGTTTCCCGATCTCAAGCACATGACAGTCAGGCTCGTACAACGCAATGGACGTTCTGTTCTGCCCCCCTTTGAAAATCTGCAGCTGCAAGAGGGCGATGTTGTGATGATCGCCGCCACACGGCGCGTCTTGTTGAACGCGATCACACGCGACCGCGGCCTGATAAGCGACGCTGCTCCGAGAAGCCAGCAGGAACGCGAACGTCTGATTATGACGGAAGCGGTCATCGCCCCTGGCTCACGGCGTATTGGAAGCACCGTGAACCCAGAGCGTTTCAAGTTTGATACCGGTTGCACTCTGCTGGGGATTGAGCGCCACAGCCGCATGATGCGTGCTCCGATGAACGAGATAGGTCTTGTTGCCGGCGATGTGTTGCTGCTGCTCGGCACACCGGGCGAAATCCGGTCACTGCGCGATCATCGCGACCTGTTATTACTGGCGCGCTCACGGGCGGAACTTCCCATACCTTATCACGCCAAGAGAGCACTTGTTATCTTCATGACCATGGTTTTAGTTGCCGCGAGCGGTCTGGTGCCGATTGCCATTGCCGCCATGGCCGGAGCTATTGCCATGATTTTCGTAGGCGCTCTGACCCTGCCGCAAGCGGCACGTGCATTCGACGCTAAGATATTTCTGCTGATAGGCACCGCCTTTGCCATGGCGGTTGCGCTTGAGGCCACGGGAGGCGCGCAATTCCTCGCCCACAATGTGGTCGCATTATTCTCCGACTGGGGGCCGGCGGTGCTTCTCTCGGCACTTTTCCTGCTCATAGCCATACTCACCAATTTCCTGAGCAATCACGCCACGGGAGCATTGTTTGCCCCCATTGTCGTCAGCGCCGCCAATGAAATCGGCGCGGACCCTGCGCCATTTGTCTACGGGCTCATCTTTGCGCTCAACTGTTCTTTCGCCACACCCATCGCTTATCAGACCAACCTGATTGTCATGGGACCGGGGCATTACCGGTTTCGCGACTTCATGATTGCCGGTGTCCCCTTGATACTGATCATATGGCTGGCATATTCTGTCTTCGCACCGTTCTATTTCGATATGTGAGGGCATCCCTTTCAGGCTCAGAAAATCAGCTGATCCCAATCTTGGAAAAAATGTGAGCGAACACAAAACCGACTTTCCGCAGTTTTACATTACCACCTCGCAGCCCTGCCCATATTTGCCGGGGCGGCAGGAGCGCAAATTGTTCACGCACCTGTCCCAGGGACGTCCCGATGCAATGATCGATAATTTGCTGAAAGGTGGGTTCCGCCGCAGCCAGAACATCGCCTACACGCCTTATTGCGATGGCTGCACCGCTTGTGTTCCTGTGCGTATCATCGTCGATGAGTTCAAGCCCGCAAACACCTTCAAACGCGCCACACGCGCCAACAGTGATTTGAAAGTCCGGCGTATTGGGCCAGTTCCCACCTCGGAGCAATATTCCCTGTTCCGCGTCTATATCGACCAGCGCCACGGTGATGGAGGCATGGCGGACATGACCATTCTCGATTATGCGATGATGATCGAGGATAGCGTCGTGAATACTTTTCTTACCGAGTACCGCTCACCTCCCGGCGCCCCGCTGGAAGACTCATGCACTGGAAATGGATGTGAAGAACGCCCGCTGGTGGGGGTTACATTGTGCGACCGGCTTAGCGATGGCCTCTCCATGGTTTACAGCTTTTTTGATCCGGACCTCTCTGCGCGCTCTCTCGGTACTTACATGATCCTCGAACATGTGGAGTTCGCCAGGATGCTGGGGCTTCCATACGTCTATCTCGGCTACTGGATCAAAGGATCTCCCAAGATGGATTACAAGACCCGGTTCAGCCCGCAAGAATTCCTGACATCTGAAGGTTGGATGCGCGCCTGAGAGCGCCATACCGGGATCTGGGTCAAAGTTGGATTTTCTAGAATTTCGGCCCAAACCGGTTGGCTTTCGGGAATCCCTTGGGTGGCAGGCGGCCAGCTTGTGTGCGCGCGCCGGTCCAGTCCCGTAATTCAGTGACCGTCCAGGTCCGGCCCGATGAATCAATCCAGGTGAGGCCCTCATCCTTGCTGTAGGTCTTGGCGTCGGCCATCCCGCCATCCTTGTAGCGCTGCAGACGCACACCGCGCCCGCGCGACATTTCGTTGAGCTCTTGAAGAGGAAAGCACAGCATCTTCCGGTTCTCTCCGATGGCGGCCACCATATCGCCATCCGCCGGTGCACAGACGAGGGCTTCGTCCGGCTCGCTCACATTGAGCACCTGTTTGCCCTTGCGCGTCATGGCGACCACGTCGTCTTCGCTGACGATGAAACCGTAGCCTGCACTCGATGTGACCAGCAGTTTACGGCCGGGCTGATGCACGAACATTTCCACGATATCGTGGTTCTCCTCCATCTCGATCATGAGCCGCACCGGCTCGCCGTGGCCGCGCCCGCCAGGCAGCTTGTCGACGCCAAGCGAATAGAATTTCCCGTTGGTGGCGAACAATACGAGAGTATCTGTGGTCGAGGCCGGACGGGCGCGCTTCAAGGCATCGTCTTCTTTGAACTGCAGTCCTGAAGTATCGTCGAGATGGCCGCGCATGGCGCGTATCCACCCCTTCCCCGACAGGACGACGGTAACCGGTTCTTTCTCGATCATCGCTGTCGCAATATCGACTTCGACTTCGGGCGTCTCGCCAAAATCCGCACGGCGGCGGCCGAGTTCGGTCTTTTTGCCGAATTTGGTCCTGATGTCCTTGATTTGCGACGAGATGTACGACCATTGGGCCTTGTCCGACTTGAGCAGTTCATTGAGTTCGTTTTGCTCGGCCATAAGCTTGCCGTTCTCGGTGCGGATTTCCATCTCCTCGAGCTTGCGCAATGAGCGCAGCCGCATGTTGAGAATGGCCTCGGCCTGAACGTCGCTCAGCTTGAAGGTGTGCATGAGCTCCTGTTTGGGCTCATCCTCGAAGCGGATAATCCGGATGACTTCATCGAGATTGAGATAGGCAATGAGATACCCGTCCAGCACTTCCAGGCGGCGCTCGATTTTACCAAGCCGGTCTTGCGAGCGGCGCACCAGAACCACCTGACGGTGCTCCAGCCATTCCCTGAGCACCTCACGCAGGCCCAGAACATTCGGCACCTTGCCCCGGCTAAGCACATTCATGTTGAAAGGTATGCGCGATTCCAGATCGGTCACCTTGAACAGCTGCTCCATCAGCAGTTCTGCATCGACGGACCGACTTTTCGGCTCTAACACCAGACGGATTTCCTCCGCCGATTCATCGCGGATATCGGCCAGGAGAGGCAGTCGGCGCGCCTGCATCAGATCAGCGATTTTTTCAATCAACCGCGCCTTTTGCACCTGATAGGGGATTTCAGTGACAACGATAACGTATCCGCCGCGACCCAGATCTTCCTTTTCCCAGCGTGACCGTACCCGGAAGCCTCCGCGTCCGGTCTTGTATGCCTCCAAAATCGAGTCTTTCGGCTCGACGATGATGCCGCCGGTGGGAAAATCCGGTCCTGGAATATACTCGGTAAGCTTTTCCACCCGAGCATTGGGAAACTTGATGAGATGGAGCGCAGCGTCGCACAGCTCTCCTGCGTTATGGGGCGGGATGCTGGTCGCCATACCCACGGCAATGCCGGTCGCCCCGTTCGCCAGCAGGTTTGGAAAATTGGCGGGCAGGACCGCCGGTTCGTTTTCCTCACCGTCATAGGTTTCAAGGAAATCGACAGTATCGTCACTTATGTCTTCAAGCAGGGCCGCCGCAACAGCAGTGAGCTTGGACTCGGTGTAACGCATGGCAGCGGCGTTATCGCCATCGATATTGCCGAAGTTGCCCTGGCCCTCGACCAGAGGAAAGCGCACTGCGAAGTCCTGCGCCAGGCGCACAAGTGCGTCATAGACCGCCTGATCGCCATGAGGGTGATATTTGCCGATCACATCGCCAACAACGCGGGCGCATTTCTTGAACCCGCCTTCCGGGTCGAGTTTCAACTGCTGCATGGCGTAGAGTAGGCGCCGGTGAACCGGTTTCAAACCATCGCGAACGTCGGGCAGCGCGCGGTGCATGATGGTGGAGAGCGCATAGGCGAGATAGCGCTCTTCAAGGGCATCGCGCAGATTTATGGATTCAGCGCCATCGCCAGTTTTGCCATGTTCTCCCATAGCCCACGATTATCGTAACGGAGTGAGTCGCACAATGCAGACGGTCTAACTGCTTGCCATCAATTATTATCCTTCGCCACGCGGAATGAGACTTATGCGCCAACAAGAAAACATATAGCGGAGTTGAACGGTGAGCGACGTAAATATCAAAGCTTCTCAAGGCGCTCTCAACAATATCGCGATGACCGTGCTGTTCTCGATCATCCTTGGATTCACTCTTCAACTCATCACTCTTGCCGCCAAAATGCTTGGTGGCATGGAGTTTCCCGGCGTTGCCTTTACGCTCGATATTTTCGGCTCAGTCACCTGGTCTATTCTGGTGTGTGTCGGCATTGGTCTTGGGACCATTGTGATGCGCTCCGGTGTCGCGCTTGCCGGCATATTCGGTGCGGTGTTTGCTCCCATCGCTCTGGTTGCCGCCAAATCCGTCCAGAAAGGCGTTGCATTGCTGCTTGGCATGCCCGTTGAAGGTCTCACCGGCGCGGTAATTGTCCTCGGCCTTATCAAGGCAGCGGAATATGGCTTTCTGGGCGCCATGCTCGCAGTGTTGATGAAGAGGGATGACCACCAGTTCAAACGCTACGTGCTGCTTGGACTTGGCACCGGTATTGTGTTCGGCTCGGCGCTGGTATTTGCCTCGCTTCGCATGGCCGCATCCAGTGGCGCGCCTCTGACCACCGCGCAAATTGCCGGCAAGACGGTCAATGAAGTGCTGTTCCCCGTCGGATGCGCAATTGTGATCTACGCCATTCAGATCATGAGCAGTCACATCGCCGTGGTGAAAGATGAGGCCTAGAGCAGGGCTATCAACCGCGCGCGTGCGAGCGGTGGTTTAATATCCCTCGGACCCCAGACATGTTTATCGAGGAAATATCCCGTCAGCTGAAATCCGTTGACAATATCGTCACTCGCAGGCTCGGCGCCATTTCCAGGCATCAAGAACCCCGGCAATGCAAGCAACTTGTCCTTGTAAGGCTTGCCCGCATCGCGGCTCACGGCGCGTCCGCTCCTGGGCGATACGTAGATCAGATGTGAGGCCTCGCCGGTAGCTGCACAAGTTTTCAGATCGAGTCCGAACCCCAGCTCGTCGAGCAACCCGAGTTCCCAACGCACCAGAAGCGCGCTCCAGTGATCTCCTTCACTCAGTGCCGTGAGGACCATGACGCTCGCCTCGTAAAGCGGGCCATGCGGTTCGCGTTCTGGCAACAGCCTGGCCAGCGCCGTCAGCGTATTGAGCCCCTCGAGCGCTGCGCGGTCGTCCAGAACGCGTGCGGCGTGAGCCTCCAGAAGCTCCACCGTATAGCTGCCGAGATGCTCCGACAGCCTGGCCCGCCATTGCGCGGTGACCAGGTTTCCCGCCTGCAACACCGGGCCCAGCCGCCTGGAACGCCCTCCCCGTACGAGACCGAGATGACGGCCGTGAGACCGGGTCAGCAATTCGACGATTGCGCTGGTTTCCCCATGTGCTCGTGAGGACAGGACAATGCCTTCGTCTGACCATTGCATCGCGTGCACATGTCCTCAGTTTTTCGGGAAATCAAGTCCCATTTCCCGATAGCGTTCCGGGTCATCGCCCCATTTGGAGCGCACCTTTACGAACAGGAAAAGATCTACCGGTACGCTCAGAATATCCGTCAGTTCCTTTCGCGATTCCATGGAAATAGCCTTGATGGTCTGCCCCTGCTTGCCGAGCACGATTTTCTTCTGGCTATCACGCATGACAAAGATGGTTTGCTCAAGACGCACCTTGCCGCCCCGCAATTCCTTCCAGGACGTGGTCTCGACAGTTGAGGCATAGGGCAATTCCTGATGCAGCCGAAGGGTCAGCTTTTCCCGCGTGATTTCCGCCGCCAGGTGACGCAGGGGCGCATCGGTCAGCTGATCTTCAGGATAGAGCCATGGCCCGGGAGGCGCGGTCTTCGCCAAATGTGTCTTGAGTTCGCTCACGCCATCTCCGGTCATGGCCGAGATCATGAAGATTTCATCGAAATCCCTATATGGGCGGAGGGTCTCAATGAGGCTAAGCAGTGCATCCTTCCTGACCAGATCAATCTTGTTCAGAAGCAATATTATTTTGCCCGCCAAATTCTGCAATCCTTCAAGGATTGCACGAACTTCATCGTCGGCGCCTTTTGCGGCATCGATTAGCAGCAGCGTCAAATCGGCATCGTGCGCCCCTGCCCATGCCGCATTCACCATGGCGCGGTCGAGCCGGCGTTTGGGCGCAAATATGCCTGGCGTATCCACGAGGATGAGCTGGCTCACGCCTTCAATTGCAATGCCGCGCATGCGCGCCCTCGTGGTTTGCACCTTGTGGGTAACGATGGAAACCTTCGCGCCTGTCAGCTGGTTGATCAGCGTAGACTTGCCGGCATTCGGAGCGCCTATCAACGCAATAACCGCGCACCGGGCCGGGTCGTTCGATGTGCCGGGATTCGCCTTGTCACCCATTGTCGTCTTTCTTCCAAACACCCTCTTTCAACAGCATGGCGGTGGCCGCCGATTGTTCGGCCGCGCGTTTGCTGTCTCCTTCGCCTTGCGCGGGTTTAACGTCCCTCACCTCTACCCTGGTGGTAAAGCGCGGCGCGTGGTCGGGGCCTACGCGGGAAAGCTCAATATAGTCCGGCAGGTCGAGACCGCGTCCTTGCGCCCATTCCTGCAGCGCCGATTTGGCGTCACGCAATGGAATGCTTTCATCGCCAATAAACACATGCCAGAACTTGCGGATGATGGGGCGCGCCGCTGCATACCCTCCGTCAAGGAAAACTGCACCGAGCACGGCCTCGCATGCATCTCCCAATATGGTCTGCTTGCCGCGCCCGCCACTGTCCGCTTCGCCGGCACTCATAATGACATAGTCACCGAGCTTCATATTCTCAGCGACCTCAGCACAGGTTTCCTTGCGGACCAACCGGTTAAAACGCCTTGCAAGATCACCCTCACGGGCCTCGGGAAAGAGTTCCGACAGCAGTTCGGCTATGACTAGTCCCAACACCCTGTCGCCGAGGAATTCCAGCCGTTCATAATCGTAGTTTTTTGATCCGTGCACCCGGGCGCTTGAATGGGTCAGCGAACGCTTCAGCAAATCTGGCTGAGTGAACGAGTGCCCTAATGTTTTCTGAAGAGCATCTGGTGATTTTGCAGTTCGCCGGGCCACCTAATCGACCAGCTTGAAGAAGCGGCCGAACCTGATGGCTCCGGGCCAGCGCCAGAATTCCCAGAAGCGGGCGTCGCCCCCCGCAGAAAAGAATATGATCTCCGCGCGGCCGATAAAATTTTCTATCGGAACGAAACCTACAGCACGCGTGACGCGGCTGTCCGTCGAATTATCCCGATTGTCGCCCATCATGAAATAATGCCCTTCGGGCACCTTGTAGACGGCCGTATTGTCGCCAACGCCCTGCGGCACCAGATCAAGAACCTGATGCCTGACGCCATCCGGTAGCGTTTCTTCATAACGCGCGACACGCCGCGCATTGCCGAACGAGTCTCGCATCAGGAAATCGTCGATACGCTTGCGGTTCACCGCCTTGTCGTTGATTTGCAGCACGCCGCCAATCATCTGGATTTTATCACCAGGCAAGCCGATCACGCGTTTGATGTAATCTGTCTTGTTATCCCGGGGCAGCTTGAAAACGGCGACATCGCCACGTTCTGGTTCCGATGCCCACACCCGTCCGCCAAACAGGTTGGGGGAAAAGGGAAAAGAATATTTTGAATAGCCGTAGCTGAATTTGGAGACAAACAGATAGTCGCCGACAAGCAGCGTCGGGATCATGGAGCCGGAAGGAATATTGAAAGGCTGATAAAAGAACACCCGGACAATCATGGCCAGAATCAGCGCATGAATGACCACGCGGATCGTGTCAGAGAACCCTCCGCGCTGAGATTTTTTCGTATCGGCCTCTAGGCTCATATGTACAGCTTTCCTTGCAATGCCATGAAAATCACATGAATTCAGCAGACGCCCCTATAGCTCCAACCGGGATACAACGCAATCGGCCTGACACACACACCCGGCCAATTGCACCGCGTCAGATGTTTACCCCGTCAGGAATGGCGGAAATAATGACAATTGCTTGCGCCAGGGGGAAATCATCCGTGATTGTCAGGTCAATCCGGGTCCGGCACCCTTTCGGTGTCAGACTCACAAGTTGCCTGGCGGCGCCACCGGTGAGTTCCAGAGTGGGGCGGCCTGAAGGAAGGTTTACAACGCCCATGTCACGCCAGAATACGCCGGAGCGAATGCCCGTTCCCAAGGCTTTGGCGCAGGCTTCCTTGGCCGCGAAGCGTTTTGCATAAGACGCCGCGCGCTGATTGCGGCGATCAGAACGCTGGCGCTCGATTTCAGTGTAAATCCGGTCAAGAAACCGCTCGCCATAACGCTCGATGGTTTTCTCAATACGCCTTATGTCGATGAGGTCGTTACCGAGACCTATAATCATCCGATATATCCTCAGGCGCTCACGCGGCCATTCGCCTTCGCACGCGCATTGTCCATCAGCGCCCGCATCCGGCCTATGGTCGAATGAAGCCCACCAAAAATGGCCTCGCCGATCAGAAAATGCCCGATATTCAACTCGACAATTTCAGGCATGGCGGCGAGGGCGGCGACCGTATCGAACGTAAGGCCATGCCCGGCATGAACTTCCAGCCCCGCATTCGCGGACGCCCGTGCGCATTCCGCCAGCCTGTCGATTTCCGCGTCTGTTTTGGAGTGATCGCCTTCAAGTGCTGCTTCACAATAAGGGCCGGTGTGCAATTCAACGATATCGGCCCCCTCGGCAGCTGAAGCCTCAATCTGGGAAATGTCGGGATCAATGAACAGGGATACTCTTATCCCTGCTTCTTTCAGCTTTTCAACATAGACCGGTAACCGGTTCCCCAGGGACACAGCATCAAGACCGCCCTCGGTGGTCAGTTCCTGACGGCTCTCGGGCACAAGACAGCAGGCATTCGGGCGATGATTGAGCGCTATCTTGAGCATTTCATCGGTCATGGCCATTTCCAGATTGAGGGGTTGGCCAATTTCAGACATGAGACTCGCAATATCCTCATCGGATATGTGCCGGCGATCCTCGCGCAGATGTGCGGTAATACCATCAGCGCCGGCTTCGGCCGCCAGATGGGCCGCACGCACCGGGTCCGGATGACCGCCGCCGCGCGCATTACGGATGGTCGCCACGTGATCGATATTCACGCCCAGCCTTAAGTAAGGAGCTTTGGTGGTGCTTGAACTCATTTTACTCTCCTGCCTGTTTGCTCGTGACGCAGTTACGCTTGCGCCGGGCGGATCCGTTCCAGCCTGCGCCGCCGGCGCTTCTTGTTCTGGTAGCTATCGGACGCTTTCTTGACGATGAAATAAAAAACAGCGCCTGTCGCTATTCCAAGCGGCACGCCTCCAACGGTCATGGGCTTAATGAGCGGGATGATTTGCTCCATGGACATGTTAAAAATGCCTCCGGAAAGATCGATGTCCGTAACTTTTGATTCCTGTCCGAGTGCCCAATTGCCCAACTGATAGGAGGCAATCCATATAAATGGAAATGTCAGCGGGTTTCCAAAAAATGTTCCCAGAGCAGAAGCCAGAATACTGGAACGTGTAATCCAGGCAATGATCCCCCCCAGGATAAAATGCGCCCCCAGAAATGGCGTACAAGAAGCAAATACGCCTGAGGCGCACCCAAGAGCGATGGCATGGGGTGTTGCGCGCAGTCTCCACAAACGGTAGGCGACATAGCGTGTCGAACGGCTCCAGTTCCGTCGCGGCCAAAGCCAGATTCTCAACTTTTCGCCCCAACGTGGCGGAATACGACGCCCAAATAACATTCAATACCTCAGTTGCCTGTCTTTTCAGTCCATCATTCGGGACCAAAGGCGATTATATGGTTTTATCATATGTAGGGTCAGGACCCATTAATGGTATCCATTATGCGTGATGGCAAGAAGCCTGATCTTGCGCTTGTTTGCTCGCATTCGAACCCTCTTGACCAAACACAATTGCATGCCATTCATGAGTCCTGACCCTAGAGATTGTAAACGTCTAGTGCGAGAGCTAACGACATGAAAGCCTTTCATTTGAGACCGCGGCTACCCGGTTTGGAGGCAGGGATGTGCTTCAATTCTGCAGGCACCTGATCGGCAGAAAATGTCGGAATGTCAAATACAGCCAGGGCCACCAGTGGCACGCCGATTTCAGCTTTACCGCCTGAGCGATCGATGAGACAGCAGCCCGCCACAACATCGGCGCCATAGTCATGCGCCGCGGCGATGCATTCGCGTGATGAAAGCCCAGTTGTGATCACGTCTTCCACCATCAGGCAACGAGCGCCCGAAGGGATTTCAAAGCCGCGCCGCAAGGCGAATTTTTCATCAACACGCTCAAAGAATATGGCCGGTATTTCCAGTTGCCGGCCCATTTCATGCCCGACCACCACGCCACCCATGGCGGGAGAAAAAACAAGGTCGATTGCGCCCTCGACCCTGGCCGTGACTTTTTGCGCCAGTGCGGCGCAGGCTCTCTCGGCTCTGCGTGCATCCATAAGAAAACGCGCGCATTGCAGATACCCGCTGCTGTGTTGTCCTGAAGAGAGCACAAAATGCCCCTCCAGCAAGGCGCCTGCGCGCCGCATTTCCTCCAGCAGTTCGTCTTCTGTCATTGATTATTGCCGCATTCGGGCGGGCGATGGCCATGGTTGGCGCCACCCCTGCCTGTCAGCATGCCCCCTCTTTTTTTTGCAGCGACTCATTCTTGTGAACGTTTAACCGCGCTTACCACAGATTTAGAGTTCAGACCGGAAATGATTTCATTGAGGTGGGTGAGATCCCAAACCTCCAGGTCGATCAGCATATTGGTAAAGTCCGCAGCTTCACGTTGCATCTTTATGTTGTCGATATTTCCGCCATTCTCACCAATAATCTGTGCAATTTGCGCCAGCGTTCCCGGCTCGTTTATGGCGGAAACGATGATCTGCACCGGGAAGCGGTCGGTATTCTTCTCGTCAATGTCCCACCTGACATCGATCCACCGCTCCGGCTGATCGTCGAATTGCTTCAGGGCTTGTGAATGAATCGGGTAGATCGTAATTCCCTCGCCCGGCTCCATGATGCCGACAATCCGGTCCCCCGGGACGGCGCCTCCCCGTTCGGCGAAATTCACCGGCAGATCGCCCTTAAGTCCCTTGATGGGAATGCCATTCGCACTTGGCCCGTCCTTGCGTGAGGCAGAACCGGGAAGGCGGAACTTCAAACCGATCGCTTTCGTCAACCCGAACCATCCTTCATCGCCGCGCTTTAAGGTTCGGCGCTTGGGTGGATCAGGTCTGGGAATATCCGGGAAAGCTGCTTGCAATACATCCGCGGAGAGCAATTCACCGCGCCCTATGGCGGTCAGCACATCGTCGACCGTTTTTTGTGACAGCCGGCGCAATGTACGCTGAATGATTGCCTTGCGGTATGATTTCCCAACCCGCTTGAATGCCCTTACGAGAATTTCTTGGCCAAGCTTGCTGTATTGCAAGCGCAAAGCTTCACGCGAGGCGCGCCGAATGGCCGAGCGCGCCTTGCCGGTCACCACAATGCGCTCCCAGGCCGCTGGTGGCGTCTGTGACTTGGAAATAAGTATGTCCACCTCATCGCCATTCTTCAATTCCGTCATCAGCGGCATGGTGCGTCCGTTGATCTTGCACCCGACGCAGGAATTTCCGATGTCCGTATGAACCGCATAGGCAAAGTCGACCGGCGTGGCCCCCCTCGCCAAGGCAATGAGCAGCCCCTTGGGCGTGAAGCAGAACACCTGATCGTGAAACAGCTCAAGCTTGGTGTGCTCCAGGAATTCTTCCGGGTTATCGCCTTCAAGCAGCATCTCGACAAGACGTCTCAGCCAGCGATAGGCGTTGCTCTCCTGCGACAGGATCAGGTTTTTCTTGCGTGAGCCCGAATTGCCCTTGCCATTCGCCGAGCTCTTGTAGATCACATGGGCGGCAATGCCATATTCGGCAATATTGTGCATATGCTCGGTTCGGATTTGCAGTTCCACACGCTGGTGACGCGGGCCAACGATGGTGGTGTGGATGGACTGGTAGTCATTTTGCTTGGGAGTGGACACATAGTCCTTGAAACGGCCAGGAACCAGACGCCAGGTGGTATGAACCACCCCCAGCACCTGATAACAATCCACTGGTTCCTTCACGATCACGCGGAATCCGAAAATATCCGAGAGCTGTTCAAGTGAAATCTGTTTGCGCTCCATCTTGCTCCAGATGGAGTAGGGTTTTTTCTCCCGGCTCAGAACCTGTGCTTCTATACCGTTCTCAGAAAATTTCTCTTGCAGGGCCGATTTGGTTTCATCGACCAGGCCTTTGTTATTCTCGCGCAGCTTGCCCAGCCGCTTAACAACGATATCATAGGCTTGAGGGTTGATTGCCTGAAAAGCAAGATCTTCAAGCTCTTCGCGGAGCCACTGCATGCCCATGCGCCCGGCAAGCGGCGCATAGATGTCCATGGTCTCCTCGGCGATGCGCGTCCGCTTTTCAGGGCGCACATGGGAGAGCGTGCGCATATTGTGCAGACGGTCAGCAAGCTTTACCAGAAGCACCCGCACATCACTGGTGATGGCAACCAGGAGTTTGCGGAAATTTTCGGCCTGTTCGGCCTTCCGGGTTACCAGATCGAGTTTGGCTATTTTCGTAAGCCCGTCGACAAGTGAACCAATCTCTTTGCCGAAAAGCTTGTCGATCTCGTCGCGCGTGGCCGGCGTATCCTCAATGGTGTCATGCAGCAGGGCGCTGGCGATGGTCGCATCATCGAGTTTGAGATCAACCAGAATCGCGGCCACTTCCAGCGGGTGCGATATATAGGGGGCGCCCGATGCGCGCTTCTGGTGCCCGTGCATTTGCATGGCATAGACATAAGCGCGGTTCAAAAGCGCTTCGTCAGCATGCGGATCATAGGATTTGACCCGTTCAACCAGTTCATATTGGCGCATCATGGCGTATCCCTGCCCTCCAAATTCGGTAGCAAGTCCACACCCTCGCGGCCACGCGGAGGATATATGGTGGCGATGTCGTTTCTTGGCCGAAACTTACAGGATTTGGTTGCCCGCGAATTCAACGGCCTATCAGGAGCTGCGCTGATCCTATCTGTTGCGCTGACCCGCATTGGATGATTCACTGGACGCTAAACTTTCCAGTCCCTTGAGCAATTCCTCTTCCGTCATCCTGTCGATGGACGTATCGGCGCTCTGATCATCGCGCGCCAGAACCGGAGTCATGGTCTCCGGCGTCACCAGCGGAGCCTCTTCGGGCTCCGGCTCGTCTACCTCGACATATTTTTGCATGGAATGAATGACAGCCTCATTCACATCTTCCGATGAAATAGTCTGCTCGGCAATCTCGCGCAACGCAACGACCGGATTCTTGTCGTTGTCACGCTCGATGGTGATTGGTGATCCGGCGGAGACCGCGCGGGCGCGATGGCTGGCCAGCAGCACCAGCTCGAAACGGTTCGGGACTTTGTCAACGCAATCTTCGACTGTGACGCGTGCCATAAGCTAATTCCTCGAAATTATGTGAGATTCGCAAATCTATTTAGGCGTTCTTTGAATCCAAAGCAAGCCATGCTTGAACCCTTGGATAACGCAAAGCTTACACCTCGTTCAGTATGCAGCCTTTGCGCTCGTTACGCATGCGCGACCAAAGCTGACGGGCTGTGCGATGCAGAACCGGATGGCGCCAATTGGGCGCTGCATCGTTCAGTGGTGCGAGAACGAATGGCCGCTCATGTAAAAGGGGATGTGGCAAAGTGAGACGGTTTCGCAGTGCCGCATCTTTCATTCGCTTCTTTTCCCGCCAACCCAATATTCTCCCCCGATAGTCCAGAATATCCAGATCCAGCGTTCTTGGGCCCCACCGCCGCGCCGACCGGGGTCCGGCACTCCGCTCAAGCATCTTGAGCCTGCGTAACAGGGCGCCAGGACCGCAGTGAGTTTCGATGGCCACTACCGAATTGACGAACACACCAGGGCGCTCCGGTCCCACGCCCTCGGTTTCATAGAATCCCGATTGCCGCACGACTCTTGTACCAGGTGTCCTTGCCAGTTCTTTCACGGCCCGCTTCAACGTTGCCACTGGCAAACCCCATGCTCCTGAGCGGTTTGACCCCAGTGCGATCAAAATCACTGAACACTCCTCCAATGGGTATCGAATTGCCTTAATTTGCGTGCACCCTTATATCTCAAGGCAACTCAGGCTCCGGTAACAGATTGACCGGCACGCCGGACATTTTGCCAAAAAACATTTTTACTGACGAGGTTGATTGAAATGAATGTGTATCCAAATGAGCGTATTGCGCTCTTTATTGATGGCGCGAATTTGTATGCGGCGGCCAGATCCCTTGGTTTTGATATAGATTACAAAAAGTTACTTAAGGTTTTTCAAGCGAAAGGCCGTTTGATTCGCGCGCTGTACTACACCGCGGTGGCGGAAGACCAGGAATACTCCTCTATCCGGCCTCTGGTCGATTGGCTGGATTATAACGGCTATACCATGGTCACCAAGCCGACCAAGGAATTCACCGACTCCAGCGGCCGGCGCAAGATTAAGGGAAACATGGATATCGAACTGGCCGTCGATGCCATGGAACTGGCTGAGCATCTCGATCACCTCATCATATTTTCCGGTGATGGCGATTTCCGCTCACTGGTTGAATCGCTCCAGTATAAAGGCCGGCGCGTCACGGTTGTTTCAACACTGGTAACTCAGCCGCCAATGATTGCTGACGAGCTTCGCCGCCAGGCGGATCAATTTATCGAATTGGCGGATATGGAAAAAGAGATCGGCCGCAGTGCAGGAGAGCGACCCGACGGGGAACCTGAATTTGACGACGCCTTCGACACGGAAGTCGACGAGGAAGTCGTGGACGTGTGAGTTCTCACAGAACTGATACTGCACAGCAGCCAGAGCCACCCGGCGACTGCAGGATTTGCCCCCGATTGAGCGCATTTCGTGACGCCAATATCGAGGAGCATTCCAGCTGGTTCAATGCACCGGTGCTCTCTTTTGGGCCCGCGGACGCTCGGCTACTGATCGTCGGCCTGGCGCCCGGCCTGAAGGGCGCGAACAAGACAGGCCGTCCCTTCACGGGTGATTATGCCGGTGATCTTCTGTACGCAACCCTGGAAAAGTTCAACTTTTCTTCAGGCGGCTATGCCGGCCATGCAGATGATGGTCTCGCGCTTAAAAACTGCATGATCACGAATGCGGTGCGCTGTGTGCCGCCGAAGAATAAACCGACCGGGGAAGAAGAGCGTCTCTGCCGCCCGTTCCTGGCAGGCCGCATTGCAGCCATGCTACGGCTATCAGCAATACTGGCGCTCGGGCGCATTGCCCATGACAACATTTTGGCCGCTCTGGGATATCGCAAGTCTGCCTGCAAATTTGCCCATAGCGCGGTTCACAGGCTTGATGATCGCCTGACGCTGTTCGACAGCTATCATTGCTCCCGATACAACACGAACACCCGCCGGCTTACGGTTGAGATGTTCGAGGATGTGTTTGCGAAAATAGCGGAACATATCCGCTAACCAGCATTAGACAGGATTGCCTTTCAGCCACGCAAGCACGTCTTCCGCATGCCCGTCAGGAGGGAAGACGGGATAGAACACGTGC
This sequence comes from uncultured Alphaproteobacteria bacterium, assembly GCA_964194535.1. GTDB lineage: Bacteria > Pseudomonadota > Alphaproteobacteria > Rhizobiales > Methyloligellaceae > UBA2767. The sequence continues at coordinate 18,385 of CAXMMX010000091.1, forward strand.
TCGATTTTTCCATCCCGCACCACAAGCGTGATCCGTTTGAGCAGCGTCAGCCCATTGACATCGAATGTGGGCAAATTAAGCGCGTGCGTCAGCTCCAGCCGGTCATCGCTGAGGATCGCGAAAGGAAGATGCATGCGGTTGACCGCATCGCGCTGGAAGGCGGTGTCCTGCGTGCTCAGCCCGAACACATCTGCACCAGCCGCTAACAGTTCACCATGATGGTCGCGAAATGCGCAGGACTGAGGCGTACATCCGCGCGCGCCGGGAATGGCTTCCCATCCTTCAAAGAATGTCGGCTCGTCCGGCACCCCCGTACGCGGGTAGGCGTAGATCACGGTGCGTTTGGAAAGTTTCCCAAGCTCAACCGGACCACCCGAGGTGGAAGGAAGAGTGATTTTTGGCATCGCACTCCCAACCAGATGGGCCGCACTGCCGTCATCTTCGGGCACCGGTAAATCGTCAGGAAGTTGCATCAGATTCTTGCTCATAACCTCAGCCCTTTTCGCGCATCAGCCGGGCTTTTTGCCGGTCCCAGTCGCGCTTGCGCTCAACTTGGCGTTTATCATGCAATTTTCGGCCCTTGGCGAGTGCGATTTCCAGTTTTGCTATGCCCCGATCGTTGAAATAGAGCTTGAGCGGCACGATCGTCATGCCTTCACGCTGTATGCCGACCATGAGCTTGTGAATCTCTTTGCGATGGAGCAGCAATT
>CAXMMX010000092.1:0-44234 GCA_964194535.1 uncultured Alphaproteobacteria bacterium
CTCAATCTTGCGCTCCTTGTTCTTCTCAACATGGCGGCATGGGTTAGAGCCGTCCGGCCTCAGGCCCCATTTCTCGGCGAGGTTAAACATCTTCGACAAGAGGGCGATCGTACGGTTCGCGGCTCCAGGTCGGTCACGCATAGCGTGGTGGAGCTGGGTGACATCTTTACGGTCAATTGCATTCACATTCATACTGCCGAGCCGCGGCAGAATGTGCAGGCGAAGGAGGGTTTCGTCAGACCGGATGCTGCCTGGACGCTTTTTGACCCTGGCATGCTCATTCATGTAGCGGTCAGCAAGATCGGCGATGGTGGGCGCGCTACGCGCCGCGGATTTCGTATGAGCCGGGTCTGATCCGCCTTTTGCCTCGCCCAGCCACTGCAAGGCGGTGGTGCGGGCTTGTTCGGCCGTGATGGGCCCGTGTAGCCCGATCGTGGTCTTTCGTTGGCGACCCTCAGTTGTGCGGTATTTCAGGATGTAGACACGCCGGCCGGACGGCCATACGCGCAGGCCGAAACCAGGGATTTCATCATCCCAGATAACCCTGTCGCGTTCCTGGTCTGGCTTTGTCGCCTCAACGGTCCGCTTCGTCAGCTTGGCGCGGGTGTGCTTGTGCTGAGATGTCTCCATAGGTACCATATAGGTACCAAAAGGGATCATAATAAGGCGATACGGAGCGTAACAGGTAATATTCTCGTATTTAGTTTATGGTATATATATCAGTGAAATAAGTGATATTCAGCTACATCCATCCATGCGTATCAATATATTGAATTTGGGATTTCTTATCCGGTGTTCCAGTATCTGGCGGAATGTGGTTCCAGGTGTGAGAAGATCACTCGACAACCCGTACATTGAAGCGTACAGCCCGTTACACACAATGAGGCGCTTTTCACTGTCAAACATGCACAAGCCCTGCGACATGTTTTCCATCGCGTTATGGAACCGTTTGTTCTGGTCGGTGAGTTCGGATTCGCTCTGTTCCAGCTTTGAAAGCGCGATCATGGCTTCATCGCTCTTTTTCTGTAAGTGTCCCTCGTTCTCCTGAAGCTTTCCCGTCACCCTGGAAGCTTGCAGTACGCCTCGACAAAATCCGGTGACAATAAAAACAAGACCGGCCGGCAGTATGAACCACTCCAAGTTGACGTGGAGGAACTGCATCAGGATCATGGCGTCCTGCATCGGCATGAAAGCAGGCAGCACAAACATGCTGATGAGATCGCTGAGGTAGAACAGGCCGATACTTCCCATCCCGAGTGTAATCAGGAACAGGCCGGAGCGCATTTCCTTCACAAATACTAACTTTTTGTGAACATGAAAAACCCAGAAAGCATAGGCAAAAGCTCCGATGATTGCGATGTCTATAACCGTCATCAATGCGGTGGAATGTTCAAGCATAACTGACCCAATGTTTGAGGAAGATCGAGTAAAGCCAAGCTAGGTCTCTTCTGAAGGTCAGACTTTAGGCAGTAAAAATAAATAATTAGGAAAGGTGGGAGGGTTGGAAAACATCTTCCCATTGTTGGAAAATATCTTCCGAAAGATCGGTCACCGGGTGTTTCGGTGGGGCATGTCATCGCCTGTGATACCCCCGGAGACCGGGGGTGATTTGGGCTGTGGGAGCAGAGAAAATGCGTCTAGTAACAGACCCGCGCTCTGGCTTTGCAGTTCCTGTGTGGAAGCAGGTATTTGACGAACCAGTCGCCGCACTTAATGCGGACCCGGCCGACGCGCACGCGTTTGATGCCCTTCTCCTTCTGCCACTGGTCAACATACGAGAGAAGCTTGTTTTTCACGGTTCCCTCGGTACCGGTGTCATAGAACATGTCGGTGCCGTTGTGGCTCGCGTTAAACGTCTTGCAACGGGCTTCCGCGCGGTCAGGCGCAACCATGGAAAACACAAGGAATCCGGCGAAAAAAACGGCGGATAAAGTTAGAATTCTTTGCATAGTGTCGCCCCCCTGAACATAGTCCCGCTGGCCCGCAGGGCATTCGATGCCTAGTAGCAGGCCCGTGCTTTCGCGATGCAGTGCTTGTGCGGCAGTCCATATTTTATGAACCAGTCACCGCATCTGGTTTTCGATTTGCGAATGCGGTAGCGTTTGATGCCCTTGGCCGCTGTCCACCGTTCGATCATGTCCTTGACCTTCCATTCCGCCGTTCCAGCCGCGCCGTCAGCATAAAAGAGGTCGGTGCCGTTATTGGTGGCCTTGAACCACCTGCATCTGGCCTCCGCTGGTACTGGCGTCATCACCGAACCGATGACGAATGCAACTTCCAAAATCAGGAATGCCACACGAAACACACGCATCACTAGAGTGTCCTGAGATACTAGAAGAGTGAATTTTACATTCAACTTGCTGTGAGGACCATATTCACGACGTGTGCTCACAAAATTTTCTGAACATCTGTGGCTTTTCAACAACAGGTGCAGGTAACGTCCGGAATTCCTCTATTTTTTTACAAGAAAGTCGAAATCACAGCCCTTGTCGGCCTGCAGGATCGTGTCGTTGAGGAGTTTTGCGTAGCCACGTCCAGGGGCATCCCGGGGCGGATTTTTGTCCCGTGCAACGGCGCGCTGCTTGAGTGCTTCATCACTCAAATCGACATTGAGCTGGCGGCCCGGGATATCCAGAGTGATCATATCGCCTGTCTCGATCAGTGAGAGCGGCCCGCCAATGGCCGCTTCGGGAGTTATGTGCAGGACGATCGAACCAAACGCCGTCCCGCTCATGCGCGCATCGGAAATTCGCACCATGTCCCTGACCCCGGCCTGCGCCAGTTTTTTCGGAATCGGCAGATAGCCGGCTTCGGGCATGCCCGGGGCGCCTACGGGTCCGGCGTTACGCATCACCAGTATGTCGTCCTTGGTGACATCGAGATCAGGGTCATCAATGCGCGTCGCCATGTCTTCGACTGAGTTGAACACGATCGCTCGCCCTGTATGGGTGCGCAGCGCATCCGAGGTGGCGCTTTGTTTGATGACGGCGCCGCCCGGCGCAAGATTGCCTCTCAGTACCGACAGACCTCCCTCGGGCGAAAGGGGGGTGTCCAGCGGGCGCACGATCGTTTGCGGCCATTGGGTTGCGGCGTCGAGGGTTTGATTATGGCTTTTGCCGGACACGGTTATTTGCTCGAGGTCGAGCAGAGGCGCGAGGGTACGCATTATGGTGGCGAAACCGCCAGCCTCATGCAGCTCCTGCATATAGTGTTCGCCGGAGGGTTTCAGATCGACGATCACCGGGGTTTCTCGCGCCAGCTCATCCACCCGTTCCAATGAAACCTCGATGCCCAGACGCCCGGCCATGGCCGTGATGTGGATGAGCCCGTTGGTCGAACCGCCTATTGCGAGGAGCACGCGGATCGCGTTCTCAACTGCCTGGCCAGTCATGATCTTGTCCAGGGTCAGCCCCGAACCTGCCATGGCAACGGCCTGGGCACCGGTCTGTTCCGCGTGGCGCAGACGCTGAGAGAGAACCGCGGGTATGGTCGCGCCTCCAGGCAGCATCACGCCAAGGGCTTCGGACATCAGCGCCATGGTGCTTGCCGTACCCATGACCATGCAGGTGCCCGGTGTGGGGCCAAGCTGATCGGTAATATCCGGTAACTGCTCCCCGGCAATTTCGCCTGCCCGGAAGCGGCCCCAGAAACTGCGGCAGTCGGTGCAGGCGCCTACGCGCTGCCCCTGGTAAGATCCGGTCAGCATGGGTCCGGTGACTTCGAGAATGGCAGGCGTACCCGCGCTTGCTGCTCCCATCAGCAATGCCGGTACGGTCTTGTCGCACCCGCCGACCAGCACAACCGCATCCATTGGCTGCGCGCGGATCATTTCCTCCGTGTCCATCGACATCAGGTTGCGCAGATACATCGATGTTGGTGAGGAGAATGACTCGTGCAGGGAGATGACCGGAAATTCGAAGGGCAAGCCGCCCGCCAGCATGACCCCGCGTTTTATGGCCTCGATGAGCTTGGGAACCGTTGCGTGGCACGAATTGTAGGCCGAGTAGGTGTTTGCGATGCCGATGATGGGCCGGTCGAGCGCATCTTCGGTATAGCCCATGGATTTCAGGAACACCGTCCGGAGATAGACTGAAAACTCCGGGTCGCCATAGCTTGGCAGCTTGTCGTAGAGTCCGCCGTTTTTCGGGGCCTTCTTGTGGGCCTTCTTGTGGGCCATGTGCTGCGCCTTTCAGTGCTTGAGAAGTTGGTATGGGCAGGTGGCGCCATGATAGCGTGCTAGTCTGCTCATGCCCAATGTTCCAATATTCAAATCAGCAAAACTACCCGGTTTATCAGGACTGAATTTATCAGGAGGACACTTTCATGCTCGCCATCATCGTTGATTTTGAGGCTCTTCCGGGGAAGGGGGAGGAAGTGCGTGAAGTGCTTCAGACCCAGTCCCGTAATGCGCTCGAAAAAGAACCCGGATGCTGCCATTTCGATGTGTGCTCGGACCCGGACGACCCGCACAAATTCTTCTTGTACGAACTGTATGACGATCAGGCGGCCATCGAGGCCCATGGCCAGACCGAACATTATGCGGCGTTCCGCGCGCGCATCGACCCGCTTCTTAAAAGCCGTGACCGGCGGGAGATGGTTCGTTTATAGGTTTGCGATTAACCTGTTGAATACAAAAAACATTCACGCCCATGTTCGCCCCGGTAACTTGTGCTGTCTTGGTATAATCGCCATATGTTTCCGGCCAGTGGAATTTGGGCAAAGGGAATTTTTGAGACGGCATGTCAGCGCGCAAAACGCAAGTTGTAAATGCAGGAAAGGGCGGCCGTGATGCTGCGCCTGAGCGTGTTCCTGTACGCTCAAACAAACCCGCGCGCGTAAAACTGCGCAAGGCCGGAGCTGTCGATGCGCTCCTGCGGCCCATCGGGATTTCAATCGCTCTGATATTGGCCACTTATGGTCTCATCTCGCTCGGCTCTACCTTCTGGCGTTCCTATCAGCGCCATCAGGACTATTCGGTAGCGGCGCACCGTGACCAGAGCATCTACGATATTTTCGTAAAATCCACACTGCCCGAAGACTCGGTCGATCTGGTGGTGCGCGATGTGGACGGCAAACTGCGCCGGGTCACGGCCGCCAAATCGCAAACCGACACCTTCGTCAATGAAACCATTCTCATGCTCGATGACGAGCGCGACGCGATCAAGCAGGCGGCGCAAGCTGATATCGACGCTGTGTTCGAGAACGCTTTTTCCGACAAGGAACAGGTACTGGAAGCCTATGCGGACTGGTTCTTTGAGTGGAAGCGCTCCTACATCGTGCTGAAGGAAACGCTCAGCTCGGCCGCCGCGCGCTTCGTGCAGACGGGCGAGTATGAAAGCCTGAGTGAGGCCGTGGAGCGCGACCTCAAGGATTATTTCATGCGCCATTACAAGGATCAGGTGCTCAAGCCCGAGCTGCGCGACCAGAAGATCACCCAAGGTCTGGAAACCTTGGTGCGCCGGGGGCACGAGAATTACCGCCGGGTGATCGCCAATGGCGATATGCGCCTTCAACTGTTCCTTGCCAAACATACGAGGCATCTGGCCGACATCCCCGCAGATGGAAAGCTGACCGGCGTCAAGCTCGATTGGGACACGCAGAAATGGAAGGCGCCGGTCTATCTCATGGAGGACCGCGCGTTTGACGGAATAGCCGGGCTTGGCGTTGCGGCGGGCAGCGGCACCGCGGGCGCGTTGGTGCTTGGCCCCGTCATAAACCGGGTCATGGCGCGCACCTTCGGTATGCTGTCACGGCGCTTCGTGACCGCCTTCGGCACGCGGCTGGCGCTGGCCGAGCAGGGCGCGGTGGCCGGCACCATTGTGGAGCCCGCCGGCGGTCAGATCGTTGGCGCCATTGCCGGGGTGCTGATCGGCGTTGCGGCGGACTATTTCATCAATGAAGCGCAGGAAGAGTTCAACCGCGACAAGTTCATTGCCGCCAACCGCGAAGCGCTCGACGCCACCGTCGATGCCTGGAAGATGAAACTCAAGGGCAATGTGGATGCCGCCATCGACCGCTGGTTCGACGATGCGCGCAAAGGCGTGGTTCTGGCGCGCAATTAGCGCCGTATAGCCTGGCTCTTCCAAGACTATTCCCGTCCGGCAGCCCAAGGTGCTACACTCCGGCCTAGAGCGGTTTTGAATGAAACCGAAACCACGCCACCTGCTCCCCCTTGCGCGGGCTACCCCAAGGGTACCATCACGGGATGGCTGGGTCAGGGGGAGCGGGGGGCATGGAATGCTTTACAAAACGCTTGAGAAGCCGTGGGATAACGGTACAGGCACACGCAGCATGAAGAAGACAGGTAAAAAACTTGACCAGCCGGCAACGGCGACATCGCTGCGCGAGGCCATCCATATGGCCCGTGTTCAGGAGGCGGAAGAGCTCGACAGTTCCGTCGACCGCAGAAGCACCGAAATGGCGCGCCTGGAAGTGCTGTATGTAGCCGTTGAGCATGTGTTCGACGACATTCCGTTTGAGGATGATCGCTTTAATCTGGCGCTGGTGCCAAGCAAACCGGCGCGGCTCTGGATCGACATCATGACCTATGTCGCGATGGACAATTCCGGCGAAATCTACCGGATGATCCGCAACGAGGGCACCGGCCGCAAGGTGATGGTCGAGACAGAAGATGTCGGGGTCATGGCTGGCCGTATCACCGAGTTTGTAGCGCGTGAGATAGTGGCCCGCGAGCGCCACGCTTCGGGTTTTGACTATGACCGGGTGCCCGTTCGGCGCAAACGCAAGGGCCGCACCGGGCTGGTTATATCCGCGTTTATTATCGGCATTCTCACAGGTGTGGCAGGACTGCTTGCCGTGGGGTGGAAATTCATCCAGTAAGCAATCTCTTTTCAAGTTCGCAGACGGGTCCCTCGGGCGTACGCAGTCCCCGCCCGGTCATTTCGCAACACCAGCGCTCATGTTCATGCCAGATGCGGAACAGGTTATAGCGTGCAAGCCGGTTCGTTCCGCCGCGGCACGAAGATGCGGACGGCGCGCCGATAACCGGAACCGTTCCTGATCTCCCCGGCAGGACGTTTATCGAATGGGCGTGGTTGTGGCCGTAGAGCACCAGCTCCGCCCCCTGGTTCACCAGCTGCGCTTTTAAATAACCTGCCTCGCGCAAGGACCGCCGCCATCCCGTGAGTCCCGGCAGAGGAGGATGGTGGATCAGCACGATGCGGAAACATTTCTCCATGCCGAGCGCGGCCAGTATGCGTTCCAGCGCCTCGAGCTGGTCCTCGTCGAGCCTTCCCCAGGCGGCGAATGGCGGTGTGGGGATTGCGGTGGACAGTCCGATGAGCGCGATATCTCCGAACCGGCGCACATAGGGAAATCCGTTTGGTCCCGCCTTGAGCTTCCTCGATCGCCCGGCGTGCGTGCGCATATAGGCTTTCCAGCGCCCGAGTCCATTACGCTTTTTAACGCGCACATAGGCATCGTGATTGCCGGGAACAACACTCACCTCATCGGGCGAGCCGAGAGTCTCCAGCCAGGCGTGCGCATCATTGAACTCCTGGGGCAGCGAAAGATTTACGAGGTCTCCGCCCACGGCGATATGGTCAGGTGAACGCGACAGCATATCCTTTACGATAGCGTCGAGTATGCAGGCCGAGTGGACGGCCTTGCGGGAGCGCAGCCAATTGAGGTACCCGAGAAGGCGCTTGCCCGTCAATTCGCGGGCCGTTGGCTGCGGCAAGGGCGACAGGTGAGGGTCGGTAAGGTGCGCGAGTGTGAACATGGCTGTTGAGAGTATCAGTTGGAGACTTGGCCGGGCGCGGCTTGATTGTGATCTTCATTATCGCTCGTTTAACGCAACAGACAAGGTGATTGGGTTGAGATGACCGGCAAACCCCGACGCACAGGTTTCATTAGCAGGACACTCAGGCCATGGTGGCGGTTGACCCGGGGGCTCACGCTTGGAGCGCAAGGCGTGGTCGTCGATGCGAACTCAAATGTGCTACTGGTCAGGCATGGTTACAGGCCGGGCTGGTGGTTTCCCGGCGGCGGTGTCGAGCGCAATGAAACGCTTCTTGTTGCGCTGGCGCGCGAACTCCATGAAGAGACCGGCGTGATACTGAAACACCAGCCGGTGTTGCACGGCCTGTTCTCCAACGCGGATAATTTTCCCGGTGACCATATTGCCCTGTTCGTGGTGCGCGAGTGGGAACGCCCGCAGGTGCCGCGGTCCAATGCGGAAATCATCGAGCAGGGCTTTTTTGCGGTGGATGACGTGCCAGCCGGAACCGATGCAGGAACGCGGCGGCGCCTGGGCGAGCTGTTCAACAGCGAAGATGTGAGTGACAAGTGGTGAGGGCGGTTGCCCGGTGGCCAGTGAAAAAGTCAGCCGGTCTGATCCATGATATGGACCGCACGCACCTCCACATTGACGTTCATTTCAATGAAATCTTCCGGTGCGCCATCATAAGTGCCCGATACTGGCATTGCCTGAATCGGCTCACGTGCGACAGCCACGGGAATGAGATTTTGCCCGCCATATGAGGCGTTGGTTGGGTCGAACTCAACCCAGCCGGCGCCAGGCAGGTAGACCTGCACCCAGGCGTGGGTTGATCCGGCGCCGGAAATATCACTCTGGGCGCCGTCAATAGCCGGGTCGTAGAGATAGCCGCTGACGAAACGCGCCGCCAGTCCCACGGTGCGGACCGCCTCCATCATCAGCAGCGCGAAGTCGCGGCATGTGCCCGCTCCGCGTTGAAGCGTTTCCACCGGCGATTGAACGCCCGGAGAAGAGCGTTCCTCGTAGCGCAGCTCGTCGCGTATGGAGCTGTTCAGGGCGCGCAGAAACGGTTCCGTCTCATGTGATCCGTCCGGGGCCAAGAGCCAGCGCCTGGTCCATTCGGTCACCAGCCTGTCCGGATCCGAGTAGTGCCGCTCGATGGTGCGTCCGAGGTCGGGAATTTCCGCCAGCGGATAGCTGAACGGGATGGTCCGGGCAAACGGCTCGATTGGAAATTCCACTGCCGGGAATGGATAGCGATCGATCACGATCTGCGATTTGAAATAAAGCTGGTCAGTCGGCTGGTCAAAGGACGCGATGGTGACGGAGTTGCCGAACACGTCATGGAGCCAGCGCAGCTTTGCCTGGGGTTCAATTGTGAGCGTTGCATTGAGCAGCCTGCTGTCATGGCTGTCGCGCGGGCGGAACATCAGGAAATGCTCGCCCGGCATGACCGGACGGCGATAGCGGTAGGTGGTCTCGTGATTGACTGTCAGCCGTTGCAACATTCTGTTTTCATCCATCGAATCGCAGGTGGCTTAAAAATCGATACGTTACTTAATGGCTCTGCGAGTTGTTGCCTAGGGGTTTGCTTCCTGGACAATTTCTATCCGAAATAGGTTTTGCGTACCGCATCGCTCACATTTGCCAGCAGAACCTGAAACCTGTCGAGAAAGGCATGCAGCATCTCCGGCGTGATGTCTCTACCCGGCCCTGTTTCCAGAGCAAATTCAAGTTCCCGGCGCGTGCCTTCCACCTCGGAATGCCGCTTCGTGCCGTGCCGCCTTTCCATGTCACGGATCCGTTCGGTTATCCGGTCTACGCAGTGCGTCAGGGCACGAGGAAATTCGTTGTCATAGAGCAGGAAGCTCTCGATATCCACCACCCGCGAACGGCCAGGATAGCGGCTGCGATAAGCGTGGTAGCCGGAGACCGAGCGCAGCAGCACATTCCATTGTACTGACGTCACCGCATCGCCCTTGCCAAGCGGAAGCAGTCCATATCCGATATCAAGGATACGGGTCGTCTGGTCCGCGCGTTCGATATATTTGCCCAGATGATAGAAACAGGCGGGCTCGCCGCGCAGGAATGTCCCTTCCGCGATGCCTTCGAAGGTCTGACAGCTGAGCACGATGTCGCTCGCGGTATTGGCAAGTTTGGCGGGCTGGATCTCACGTGCTTTCATCTTCAGAAGCTGGCTGTAGAAAATATTGAGATGCGTCCACATCTCGGTGGAGATGAGGTGGCGTATCGAGCGTGCATTTTCTCTTGCGCTGATGACCGAAGAAACGATCGAGGACGGGTTGTTGCGGTCAAGGATGTAGAACTGCAAAACCGACTGTGCGCTCGTGTCCTCGTGGTTTTCGTGGAAACGTTCAGAGTCGGAATACAGATCGAGGATGCGTTGCCAGTCGGGTCCTTCGGGCTTGTCCCGTGCGTAGGTTTCATTGATGTGCAGGATGCGCGCCAAATTTTCGGTGCGCTCCAGGTAACGGCCCAGCCAGAAGGTGTTGGCGGCGAAACGCGCGACGAGACTGGTAGATGTTCTAGACAAGGACCCAGGTATCCTTCGATCCACCGCCTTGCGACGAGTTGACGATCAGCGAGCCGTGTTTCATTGCCACGCGCGTCAGTCCCCCCGGCAACACCCAGGTATCCTCGCCCGTCAGCGCGAAGGGGCGCAGGTCCACATGACGTGGTTCGATTGCGCGGCCGATAAGCGTGGGTGAGACGGAAAGTCCGATCATCGGCTGGGAGATATAATTGCCCGGATCGGCTGTTACCAAAGAACGCAATTTGGCGAGTTCGCGCTTGCTTGCGCGCGGACCGACCACAACGCCGTAGCCGCCGGCCTCGCCGACCGGTTTGCTTACAAGCTTGTCCAGATTGTCGAGGGTTTTTTTAAGACCGGCTTCCTCGCCGCAGATATTGGTGGGGACATTCGGCAGGATAGGATCCTGATCGAGATAGTAACGGATGATGCGCGGCACATAGGCATAGACCGCCTTGTCGTCGGCAACTCCGGTCCCGACCGCATTGGCGAGGTTCACATTGCCTTTGCAATAGGCGGCGAACAGGCCGGGCACGCCCAGCGCGCTGTCGCGGTGAAACGATTCTGGGTCGAGATATGCGTCGTCGATACGCCGGTAAATAACATCCACCCGCTGTTTGCCGCTGGTGGTGCGCATAAACACCGTGTCGTCCTCCACCAGCAGGTCTCGCCCCTCGACCAGTTGCACGCCCATTTCGCGCGCCAGAAACACATGCTCGAAATAGGCGGAGTTGTAGATGCCGGGCGAGAGCAGGACGATTGTCGGGTCAGACATGTTTTGCGGGGCAACCTCGGACATCGCCCGCGCCAGCCGTGATCCGTATGCGTCAACATCGGCGATGGGGATGCCATCGGCCAGGTCTGGAAAGGCGCGCATCATCAAATGGCGGTTCTCAAGGACATAGGAAACGCCTGACGGGCAGCGCCCATTGTCTTCCAGCACAAGGAATGTGCCGTTCTCGTTGCGCACCAGGTCCGTACCGCAAATATGCACATAGGTGCCCTGCGGCACGTCAACGCCTTGCATTTCCGGGCGGTAGTTTTTGTTACCCTTGACGAGCTGCGCCGGGATAATGCCGTCCTTGAGGATATGCCCGTCGTGATAGATGTCATGCAAGAACAGGTTCAGCGCCGCCACGCGTTGCTTTACGCCCGATTCAATCGTCGCCCAGTCCTGTTTTGAAAGCACCCTCGGTATCACGTCGAAGGGCAAAATGCGGTCGATGGCGTCCCGGTCCGTGTAGACGGTGAAGGTAACGCCGAGATTGAACAGCTCTCGCTCCGCGTCGCGGGCACGCCGCCGCAGTGCGCTGATATCAAGCCCGTCGAGCCGTTTGGTAATTTTGGAAAGGTGCGGCTGGTTGTGCTGAGATTGCATCTCGCAAAAGCAATCGCCGGAATCATAGTCCGACATCAAACCCGTCGTAGGAGTGCGGGTTTTTGTGTTTGCAGATGTTCCGATAAAGGTAATCCACTTTGCGCGGGGCCATCGATCAAAGAACTATAGAGCAACATTGATATTCCGCAAAAGGTCGGCGTGACAGCCCGGACCATATAAAACCCGGCGGCGGTTTGAGGCCGTCACCGGGTCCGGGCAGCGCTTCATTCAAGGGCACGAGGGTCAGCGCCGCCTTATGCCGCCTATGCGGCGACGAGGGTTGTGGCGGAAGCGTGGTGGGCGCTGGGGATGCCGCGCATTGTAAATCCGCCGCTGGGTCCAGGGCCGCAATGGGCGCTGAGACTGCTGCGCTTTATGAATTCTTCGCCGCACCCATGGCCGCCACGGCTTGGCGTCAGGTGAGGCGCCAGGTCCGCCACGCGGTCCAGGAGGGTTCTCCCAGTTGGTGCCTGCACCGCCGCGCGGTCCGGGTGGATTGTTGTCCGCCCCGGGGGCCACGAGGGCAAATGTCGCGGTGCCCAGAACAAGCCCCGTCATCAGCGCCGCCATTGCCAGGGCCCGGCCGAACGCTCTGTTTGGCTTGCACAGTTTAGTTTCTGCTCTCTGCTGTCTGATCCACATGATTTGCTCTCCCTTATGATCTGGCGACTCCTGGGCAGGGAGACCTGCGGGGACCGGAGCGTCATAAAACGTGGGAATAAATCCCATAACAAAGAAATCATTATGTGGGAAAATTTCCCATGTCAAGTATTTTGTGTTATCAATCAAATGACTCTGTGAATGGGAAAACGTCCCACATGGAGCGTTCCGATGGGGCGTCAGCCGTTTTATTTGTCCTACCGCTTCGCTATTTGAGGACTATTTCAGGAGAAAGCAAAACCTTGATACCAGGCGAACCGCATCCGGCATTGCTGCTGGCACTTCACCGGCTTTTGCGCCCGCTCGTGCGCGTGCTTATTGCCAAGGGGATTACCTTTCCGGCTCTCTTGCGCCTGCTCAAGGAGGCTTATGTCGAGGTGGCGCAGGAGGACTTTCCCGTTTCCGGCAAGCGCCAGACAGACAGCCGCATCAATCTGCTGACGGGTGTGCACCGCAAGGACATCAAGGCGCTGCGGGAGCGCAGGCGCGGCGGCGATGCACCATCTCCGGTGCTTTCGCGCAATGCGTATCTGATCGCCTTGTGGACCGGTGCGCCGGATTATCTCGATACGCGCGGGCGGCCCCGGCCCTTGCCTCGCCAGAGCGCGAAAGATGGCGGGCCGTCATTCGACAGCCTTGTTGAATCGGTCTCTACGGACATTCGCCCCAGGGCTGTTCTTGACGAATGGGTGCGCCAGGGGTTGGCGCGTGTCGACGATGACGAGTTCATACATCTGGACATGGCGGCCTTCGTGCCGAACGAGGAGTTTGCCGACCTCGCATATTATTTCGGGCGCAACCTGCGCGACCATATTGCCGCCAGCAGTCATAACCTGCTCGGCGATGAGCCTTCGATGCTGGAGCGTGCGGTCTATTACGAGGAGCTGAGGCCGCGCTCTGTCGAGGAGCTGGCTGCTCTCTCGCGCGAGCTGGGATCGGACGTGCTGGTAAAAGTAAACCAGAAAGCCTTCGAGCTATCCGAACAGGACAAGGGATCGCCCGAAGCCAGTGAACGCATTTCCTTCGGTGTCTATTTTTATACCGGCCCTGATGATAGCCAGGACGACAGTACGGAAGGTGAGGAGTAACGCAATGTACGTTTCTCCTATCCAGTCCTGGATGCGCGCGATGGTATCGGCATGGATTATGCTGCTCGCCGGGTTCCTGCCCGGTGGGTGTGCTTCCTCCTTAAGCACTGGTGGCGCTCCCGCCACACCGAATCCAGCAACCGCGGAGACTGTTCAGCAGAGCGGGCCAAACATCACAGTTGCCCAAGGTACGCCACCGGGCATTGGCGGCACGGGCAAACAGGATGGCAAGACCCCCGGCATTGGCGGTACAGGACAGATCGCGGGAGGCTCACCCGGCATTGGCGGCACGGGGATTATCGGCACCATCATAGGCTTTGGCAGCATCTTCGTGAACGGTTTCGAGGTGGACACTGCGCCTGATCTTCCCGTCACCTTCAAGGACCGCACCGTGCGGCCGGGCGCCCTGCGCATCGGCCAGGTGGTTGCGGTTGAGGCTCAGGGCAGTGGTAAACGCCTGCGGGCGACCCGGCTGTCTGTGCGCCACGAGGTTGCCGGTCCCATAGAGCGGATTGACCCGGCACGGCGCATGGCGGTCGTGTTCGGGCAGCGGATTGAAATTCCGTCAGGGGTCATTTCCACCGCCAATGGATCGAAGCTCGTATCGATCAACGACCTGGCTGTTGGCGATCATATCGACGTCAGCGGGCTGAGGCGTGCCAATGGCGTCATTGCCGCCTCGCGCATCGATAAAACCGGGCCCGGCGCGGCGGCGGTGTTGCGTGGGCGGGTGACGGCTTCTGGTCCGGGCGGATTCTCGGTCAATGGCGTGCGTATCGATGCGCCTGTCGCCAGCAGGCCGGGCACGCTCGCCTCGGGCCAGGATGTACAGATTATCGGCACGGCCATCCGGGGGCGGCTGCGCGCGCGGCGCATCAATCAGCTTGCACCCCGGCCCTTTGCGGGGCGGGTGAAGCGTCTGTCCGTTGAGGGGTATGTGAGACGGGCGATTTCCGGCGGCGTGGCTGTCGGGCGCGTGCCGATTGCCCAGCTGCCGGCCCGCGCAAGCATTCAGGCCGGGCAGCGGGTTATTCTCGATGGTTCGATAAATGTGCGCGGGCGGTTCGCGCCGACGCGCCTGCGCAAGCCGCAAGTCAAATTGCGCTTCCAGGGTGAACCGCGCAGGAATCTGAACACAAGGCCAACGCCGCCCAGCCGCCGCGCCACTCCGCCCGCGCAACGCCCGCCACCTGTGATCCGCAATACACCGCCTGCGCCGCGCCTGCCGGTATACCGCCCGCCGCCGCGCAGGCCAGGCAGGTGATGTGTGTTTAGCTGAAGCGCGCCCGGTCATGGGGCAGGGAATAGTCGATCTCGGGACCCAGCGGCACGACGCCGGTTGGATTGACCGTGCTATGGGAGCCGTAATAGTGCCGCTTGATGTGGATGAGGTTCATCGTCTCCTTGACGCCGGGCACCTGATACAGGTCGCGAACATAATTCGACAGGTTCGGATAGTCAGCAATGCGCCGCTTGTTGCATTTGAAATGACCGACATAGACCGGATCGAAACGCACCAGCGTGGTGAACAGCCGCCAGTCGGCTTCGCTCAGCATATTCCCAACCAGGTATCTCTGCTTTGACAGCTTCACTTCCAGCATGTCCAGCGTATCGAACAGGGCGGCGAAAGCGTCCTCATATGCCTCCTGGCTGGTTGCAAAGCCTGCCTTGTAAACTCCATTATTCACGCAGCGATAGACGGTCTCGTTGATGGCATCGATTTCAGCCCGCAGCTCTTGCGGGTAATAGTCACCGGTCTTTGCATTTACGCCATCGAAGGCCGAGTTGAACATGTGGATGATTTCCGATGACTCATTATTGACGATGGTGTTCTGCTGCTTGTCCCACAGCACCGGAACGGTGACGCGGCCCGAATAAGCGGGATTCGCTTGCGTGTAGACCTCATAGAGCTTGTCTTTGCCATTTACAGTATCGGGTGTCGGGCCGTCGATGTCGGGATCGAACTCCCAGCCATTTTCACCCATGTGATAGTGGACCACATCGACGCTGATCGCGTCCTCAAGTCCCTTCAATACGCGGAAAATGAGCGTGCGGTGCGCCCAGGGACAGGCAAGCGATACATAAAGATGATACCGGTCGGGCTCCGCCTTGAAGCCCGCGTCACCGGATGGTCCGGCACTCCCGTCAGCTGTGACCCAGTTGCGGAAGCTGGACACCTGGCGCTTGAACTTTCCGCCGGTCGACTTGGTGTCGTACCACTGGTCGCTCCATACACCGTCGACAAGTAATCCCATGGGTTCTATGCCTGTGCGGCTTCTGCGTGCCCTGCAAGCAGATTCTCTGAAACACCGAGAAGGATAGCCAGAGAGATACCCTCACCAGCAAGCTCTATTTCAGACAGTTCAGGATAGGTAGGTGCGACGCGGATGTTGCGGTCACGCGGGTCCTTGCCATAAGGGAATGTCGCCCCGGCGGGGACGAGGGCGACCCCGGCCTGTTTCGCCAGTTCTATAACGCGCTTTGCACAACCATCAATCACATTGACATCGATGAAGTAACCGCCTTCCGGCTTGCTCCAGCTGGCAGCGCCGGTGCCTTCCAGGTGCGTGTCGAAAATCTCGTAAACCGCCTCGAATTTGGGATTAATGACAGCCCGGTGGCGTTCCATCAGCTGGTCCAGCCCGGCCATATCCTTCAGGTAGCGCACATGCCGCAGCTGGTTGAGCTTGTCCGGGCCGATGGTTCTTTTCTGCATGCTTGCCACCAGCCAGGCGATATTGGCGGGCGATGAGGCAAACAGTGCCAGTCCACCGCCGCCAAACGTGATTTTCGAGGTAGAGCCGAAGACGAAGGCGCGGTCTTGATTGCCTGCTTTCTCGCAAACTTCGAGGATATTCAGAATTTCCCGGCGCGGTTCGGTCAGATTGTGCAGCGCATAGGCATTGTCCCAGAACAGCCGGAAATCCGGTGCGCCCGTTTTCATGGCCGCGAGCCGGCGCACGGTTTCATCGCTATAGGTCTCGCCGGAGGGGTTGGAGTATTTCGGCACGCACCACATGGCCTTGATCGAGGGGTTAGCGGCGAGGCGTTCGACCTCGTCCATGTCCGGTCCTTCACCGGTCATGGCCACCGGGATCATCTCGATCCCGTACTGTTCGCAGATAGCGAAATGCCGGTCATAGCCCGGGACCGGGCAGATGAAAGCTATCTTGCCAACCTCACGCCATGGCGTTTCACCGCCCGCCACGCCCTTAAGCAGCGCGTAAACGATGCAATCATGCATCAGGGCGAGGCTCGCATTATTGCCGACAATGATTTGTTCGACCGGCGCGCCGAGCACGTCACGGAACAACTCGCGCGCTTCAGCAATTCCTTGCAGTGAACCGCCATAATTGCGCGCGTCGCTGCCGTCAGCCAGCTGATGATCAATATTGTCGGGAAGGCGTATAAGCGCGTTCGACAAATCAAGCTGTTCGGATGAAGGTTTGCCACGTGTCATGTCGAGCTTGAGACCGCGCGCGCAGAACACGTCATAGTCTTTGCTGACGCGTTCATGGAAAACGCGCAAATCCGGGAGGGAAAGATCTGTCAGGAGGGGCATGGCATCATTCAGTCCGGACCTCAGGTCTATTTATCGGGATCATCCATTAATCAGTTTCTGGGCGATGGAGGCAACATGATGGCCCTGGAAGCTGGCCAGATTGAGCTCCATCTGGGAAGGCTGGCGCGAGCCGTCAGGCCCGGCGATAGTCGCTGCTCCGTAAGGCGAGCCGCCGCGCATCTCGGATATGTCGGCAAGGTCAGGAGCCGAATAGGGCAGCCCGACAATTATCATACCATGATGAAGCAGCGTGTTGTGGAACGAGGTAATCGTCGTTTCGTTGCCACCACCAGTGCCAGTGGAGGTGAACACGGAACCCACCTTGCCGATCAGCGCCCCTTGCGCCCACAGCCCGCCGGTCTGGTCGAGAAAATTGCGCATTTGAGAAGACATGTTACCGAACCGGGTCGGGGTGCCGAAAATGATGGCATCGCTGTTGGCCAGATCATTCGGCGAGAGAATTTGCGCCGGTTGCTCAACCTTCATGCCCGATGCCCGCATGGCATCATCCGGCATGAGTTCAGGCACACGCCTGACCTGCACCTCCGCGCCTTCAACGGTGCGCGCTCCGGTGGCCATTGCATA
This sequence comes from uncultured Alphaproteobacteria bacterium, assembly GCA_964194535.1. Taxonomy (GTDB): domain Bacteria; phylum Pseudomonadota; class Alphaproteobacteria; order Rhizobiales; family Methyloligellaceae; genus UBA2767. The sequence goes on from CAXMMX010000092.1 coordinate 17,563, forward strand.
GGCCATGGTTTCCACGTGCCCGTAGGAGCTGTGATAGACGATCATGATTTTGGGTGCTGTGGCCATATGCTGTTCCTGTGGTCGCCTTGTTGTTTCTTTTAACGTAGCGCCACCAGTATTCCTTCATGTAGAATCGCTGAACAGCATAAACCACGGAAACCCAATCCGGAAAATACCAAAATTGTATGTTGGGCTAGGTCATAAACCAGAAATCCTACCAGAACCTCTTATACCAAGGAGCGATGGGTGTGTGTTCTCATCTGGCAGGTTATCCTCACGAATAGTGAGTATGCCGGGCGGGTCCTTATTCGCGCTGTCCATACGTAATTCTGAGAGTGCTGGCTCATGAAAAATCCCGAATTCCTAGTGCGCCCGGAGCGCGAGGAAGATATTCAAATTTTAAATGAACTTGCCGCGCGCGCATTTGGACCCGGCAGGTTTGCCCGCACGGCGCACCGGGTCCGTGAAAACGCGGCCATTGTCGAGGAGCTGAGTCTTACCGCCTGGGTGGGAGATGACCTCGCCGGTTCGATCCGGTTTGCCGCCATTCGTATCGGCGAGCGGTCCGGCGCCCTGCTGCTTGGCCCGCTGATGGTTGAGGCCAAATGGGCCGGCAAGGGGTGCGGGCGGGCGCTGATCGAGAAGGGCCTGGAGCTTGCTAGGGCCCAGGGCGCTGCGCTGGTGCTTCTGGTGGGCGATCTTCCCTATTACGAGCGCTTCGGGTTCCAGCGCGTGCCATCGGGGCATGTCCGGCTGCCGGGACCGGTAGATCCCGCCAGGCTGCTTGGCGTCGAGTTCATCCCCGGTACACTGAAGGAGTTCGAAGGTCTGGTTCAGGGCGAGGGTTAGCGTCCTTCGCGATACCATGTGAGGGACAGGGCGCCGAGCAGCAGTGCCAGCGCAAGAAGCCCGGAGAAGAGCGGGATCAGGCGCACGCCGCGTGTCACATAGGCGTCGCGCTTCTTGAAACCCATCCAGTCCGACCCGTGCATGAGCCTGCCTGAGCGCAGCATGGCCAGTCGCGGCAGCTTGATCGATCCGGCATCTTTACCGGCCCAGAATTCGCCGCCGCCGGTTTGCTCCAGGATCGGGCGTATATGCTCGTTGGTGGCGTTCAGGGTGGACAGTTCCCTGGAGTTCACCCGCCCCACATGGGCGATGGCGCGCAATTCTCCCGACTTCAGCCGGTAGACCCCGTGATCGCGCACGTCTAGTGTCTTGCTCCAATAGCCGGGGCCTGCGCTCTCCAGATCCACCGAACGTGTCTCGCCTGTCGGCAGGGTGAGTTCCACCGGCGCAACCTTTTCCTTCATGGAATGGCGTTCAATCTTGAGTGCGCCTTCCTGGCCAGTAGCGCGCAGCACATCTTCTTCCAGGTCGGGCTCCTTCATGAGCCAGTGGGCGAGGCGGCGCAGCAGCACCGTGTACGGCCCGCCACCCTCATAGCCGCGTGCCCACAGCCATGCGTGGTCGGACAGCAGCAATGCCACGCGGCCTTTTTCCAACCGGTTGAGAATCAGAAGCGGCTTGTCCTCGGGTCCGTGCATCAGCACTTCGCCGCTTGGCGCTTCCGTTTCGATGAGCCGGAACCAGCGGCCCCATTTGGGCGGACCGGAAGTGTCCTGGCGCAGGCCGCGCGTCACCGGGTGCCGCTCGCCGGTCCTGGTGATGGCCGGGCGGTAAGGCCGCTCGATCAGCCGCCCTGTCGGCGCCGCGGGAAGGACGTGGGAAAGCGGAGTGCGGTACAGGCTGGTGGGCGAAGCATAGCGCTGGCCGGCGGCTACCAGAACCGCGCCGCCATTTTCCACATACTGAGCCACGTTATTGAGGTAAAGCAGGGGCAGGACACCGCGGCGGTGATAGCGGTCAAAGATGATGAGATCGAACTCTTCCAGTTTCTCCGAGAACAATTCGCGCGTCGGAAATGCGATCAGGGAAAGCTGGTTGATGGGTGTGCCGTCCTGTTTTTCCGGCGGGCGCAGAATGGTGAAATGGACCAGATCCACTGCGGCGTCGGATTTGAGCAGATTGCGCCATGTCCGCTCGCCCGCATGGGGTTCTCCCGAAACCAGAAGCACGCGCAAATTCTCCCGCACCCCTTCAGCCGCCAGAACGGCCTTGTTATTGGCAGTGGTGAGTTCACCCGGCGTGGCTTCGACTTCAAGTTCGACGATGTTCAGTCCCGCATGAGGAAAGCGGATAGGAATGCGTATGATTTCGCCAGGCAGGACGCGCAGGGTTTCTTGCTCCTGGCCTTCCCGGCGGATGGTAAGCGTGACGCTTTTGCGCGAACCCTTTACAGGAAGATCGACCACGCGGACCTCGGCATTTTGTACGCCGTCAACAATGCCGAAGCGCGGCGCGCGGACCACCTCCAGCCTGCGGTCGAATTCACCCTGTTTTCCGGTGATCACACTGTGGACCGGCACCTGAAGACCAAAATCCCTGGCATTTCCCGGCACATCGTGAATTTGGCCGTCGGTCACCATAACCACGCCGGCAAGACGGTCAGGGGGAATGTCGGCCAGCGCTTTGCCCAGGTCGGCAAACAGCATCGTTCCATCGCGCTCAGCGCCGCTTCCCAATGGCGAGGCGACCCAGCGCACCTCCAGATTGGGGATGGCGGCGAGTTTTTCACCCAGCTGTTCACGCACTGCTTCGCTGGTGTCATCGCGGCCCGCGAAACGCTGGCTGGCGCTCTGATCCATGATGACGACAGCAATATTGGACAGGGGTTCGCGGTCTTCCTGGCGCAGGGATGGATTGGCCAGCGCCAGCACGAGCAACGCCAGCGCGCCAGCGCGCAGCATTGCCCCACGCGTGCGGGTCCACAACAACAAGGCCGCCAGCACGAGCCCGGTGCAGCCCATCATGATGAGCATGTAGTGGGGCAGCAATGGCGAAAATTCGATAATCCAGTTCATTGCCCAAGCCGCTCCAGCAAGGCCGGTACATGCACCTGATCGGCCTTGTAATTGCCAGTCAGCGCATACATGACGATGTTAACTCCGACGCGAAACGCTATTTCCCGCTGCACCTCGCCGCCCGGAACGATGGGGAAGAGGGCGCGGTTACGGTCATCAAGCGCCCATGCGGCGGCAAAATCGTTCGACGTGATCATCAGCGAAGAGACGCCATCGGTCCGTCTTGCCCGGCGTGACTTGTCCGCCTCGTTCAAGGGCGTTGCTTCCACCCACAATGCGCCGCCGTCCCAGCGGCCAGGGAAGGTTTTGAGAAGGTAAAACGCCTTGGTCAGAACGTGATTTTCCGGCACCGGCTCCAGCGATGGAATATCGAGCTCGCCAACCAGGCGCGACAGCGCGGTGCCGCCAGGCCCTTGCACGCCGGAGGGCAGCGAGGTCTGGTAGTCGCGCGTGTCGAATATGATCATGCCGCCCTGCTTCATATAGGCGTCGATCTTGGCGAGCGTTTTCTCGGAGAGTTTTTTAGCGTCTTCAGGAACCGGCCAATAGAGCAGCGGGTAAAAGGCAAGCTCGTCGCTGTCCACATTGATGCCAACCGGCTCTGCCGGTTCGATGGCCGTGCGCGCTTTGAGCACACGGCCAAGACCGCTCAGACCCGCGAGGGAGATACGGTCAATTTCCCTATCCCCGGTCAAAACATATGCGAGCCGTGTATTCAGCGTTGCTTCCAGTGCCTGTTTGTCGGTGGCGTCCGAGGCTTGCTGGGCGTGAAGCGCTTGAGTCAATGCTACGAGTATCAGCAACGCGGGCGCCGTGGCCGCCGCTGCCCGCCGCCCGATGGCGAGCAGACGCCCGCCGGCGGAGAACGCCAGAACGGCGATCATATCCGCGAGGAAGATGAGAAAAGCAGCGCCCAGCAACCAGGGTTTGAGCTGCACCGCCTCGCGCACTTCATAGCTGATCTCCTCGCCATGACCGGACATTTGCGGCAAGGGCTTGAGCACGGTTTTAGCGCGCAGCACGTTAAGTGCGCGTGCCGATCCCGCCGGGCCGTAATATCCTGGAGGCCGTGTTGGACCGGGCGTGGTTTCATCGATTTTGCCCGCTTCAATCGGTGCGACGGCGGAAAGCGGAGAGACAAGCCGGCCAAACCCGTCAAGGACCTGACGCGGGCTGAGCAGGCCCGTCTGCTGTGCCGTGGAACCGTCCGCATTTTGTGCGGCGCTGAAGGCTCCTCCTGCCGATGTGATCACCGAACGTTCGGCAATTCGGCGCAGCATTTCAACAAACAGCCCGGACATGGGCAGATTCGACCAGTCGGAATTGGCGGTGATGTGGAACAGGGCCATCCAGCCCTCGCCGAGCCTGGCGGCGCTTACCAATGGCGTGCCGTCCTTGAGCCGGGCCCAGACATCCGATCGGGGTCCGGCGGCCGGGTCGGTTAGTACCTGGCGGCGCACGGTGACGTCTGCTGGCGGGGTCAGCCCATGAAACGGGCTGGTGTCTTCGAAGGGGGCAAGGGGCTGCGGCGTGCTCCAGGAAAGCGAGCCGCCGAGAGTGCGTCCGCCCCGCCGGAGCGCTGTGGGCAGCAACCTGTCGACGTTTTTCTCAAGCCTGGGTCCGGCAAAACGAATCAGCGTCCCGCCACGTTTCACCCAGTCCTCGATGGCATCAAGAGACCCCGGGCCCAGTTTGCCAATATCCGCCAGGACGAGCACGGAAAGTTTCATTTGCAGTAGCTCGGTAACCGATGAGGCGATATTGCTTCCCTTGGCCGTGACCACTTCCGCATAGGGAGACAAGGCGCGCTCCACATAGTAGAGCGGCGAAAGCAGGGGCTGCGCCAATTCCCTCGCTTCGCCGGAGATGACGCCGATCCGGCGCCACTGGGAACGTGCGTCCAGCAGGTAAACAGCCCCGGCAGATGTTTCACCGGCAATTTCGATGCGTGCGATCTGATTGCGGATTTCAAGCGGCAGGACGATTTTCGCCTCTGCTGTACCCGCGCTCGCCGCCAATGCAAATCCAACCTCGCCGAGTTGTTCCCCGCGTGCGGTGAATGCGCGGACTGTACCGCCCCTGCCGCCGCCATCAGCACGGACAATCCGCGCCACCAGAACGCCCTTCTTGCTGGTGCCGGCGCGAAGCCCGAGTGCACCGGCGCCGATACCGGGTGTAGCGATTGCGAGTGAGGCTTCATCCACGGCCAGGGCGGACAGGGCTTTTGCGAAAGCGCCGGCGCCGCCATAATCCAGTCCGTCGGTGAGCCAGACGATGGCCACGGAGTCCTGCCCTTTGAGTTCGCCCTCAAGCTTCTCCGCCAGGCGGGCCCTGTCCGGGTTGTAGGGCTGGGGCTGAAGGCTGGCCGCGGCCTCGCGGGCCTTTTGCGGGCTGAGAGTGCTGATGCGGGTCTCGCGCGAATCCGCGGTGCCGGTCAGCATGATGGGCCGGGCATCGCGCTCAGCGCGGGAAATATAGGTATCTATAATGCTCTGGCGTGCGCGCCACTGGCTGGCCGCGGCCCAGCCATTGTCGACAATGATGAGCACCGGACCCGAACCTGGCAGTGTGTCCCGGTCAGGATGAAGCACAGGGCCTGCGAGCGCGCCAATCAGCAGCAGCGCCATTAAAATTCGCAGTGCGGTCAGCCACCAGGGGCTGTGGGCGGAAGTTTTTTCAGTATCTTCCAGCCCCTTGAGCAAGCGTGTCGGGGGGAAGATGACACTCTTCGGGCGCGGCGGCGTCAGGCGCAGCAGCCACCAGATGGCGGGAAGCGCAATCAAGGCTGTCAGCAGCCAGGGTTCCAGGAACCCGATTGGTCCCAATGCCATCATGATGCCGGCCCGGCAGCTTGTGTCCTGGCGCTTTCCGCCGGCGGGCGGTAGCGATAATCATGCTCAAGGCCCGCAAGCCGCCCATGCAGCGCCAGCAGCGCTTCTTCGGGCGGATGGTCCGTGTGGTGCACGAGGAGCGACCATTCGAGGCGCCGCATGAGGTTGAGCAATTGCTGACGGTGCTCGCCCAGGCGTTCGCGATACCGCGCCCTCAGGGACTCGGCGCGTCCGGCAATCATCCGCTCACCGGTCTCGGAGGCGGTAAACTCCGTGCGGCCCTGATAGGGGAGTGTTTCCTCGGCCGGATCGAGCACCTGAATAAGATGTCCTCGCACGCCTTGCACCGCGAGTTGCTCCAGGCGCGGCGCGAGTTCCTCGATAGGTTCGAGAAAATCTGAAAACAGCAGGCACTCTGAAAATGCCCCGAGAGCTGCCGGAGGGGGGAGAGAGCTGCCGCCCAGTGCGGGATCTTTCGCCCTGCGGGCAATTGACAGAGCGAGCTTGGTTACGGCTGTTTTTCCGGTGCGCGCCCGCCCGCCCATGATGCCGATGCGTTCGCCGCTCTGTACCAGCAATTCACCCATGGACAGCGCCAGGACAATGGCCCTGTCGATCTTGGAGGTTTCAGACAGGTGAGAACGGAACGCCATGGAGAGAGAAAGATCGACCCACATCCACGCCGTGTGCGCGGCCTCCCATTCGCGTTCGCGGACATAAAGATGGTCCGAGCTGGCCGAGCGGCGCCAGTCAATGGCTTCGGCCGCATCGCTATCCTCGAAATGCCGGAACTGCCAGAAGGTTTCGCCGGGGCCGCGCCGGTGACGCCCGTGAATTCCGTGGGCCACGGTGTGCGAAACACGTCTGGCGGCGACAAGTAGAGAGGGCATGCGCGCGGCCAGGCCGTGGGCATGGGTTTCCAGCTCATGAAGTGCCGTGGTGGTCTCTGTTTCAGCGAGGGGCGCCACGATGGACGACTATTCCAGCCGCTGCGTCAGCGTTTCGATGACGGACCGTATGGTGGTGCCTTCCGCGCGTGCCGCAAATGTCAGCGCCATGCGATGCTTCAAAATGGACTCGGCGAGGGCAATGACATCATCGACCGACGGCGCCAGCCGCCCATCGATCAGCGCCTTTGCCCGGACCGCCAGCATCAGCGCCTGGCTTGCCCGCGGACCCGGTCCCCAAGCGATCTGCTCGTTAATGGCCTCTTCAGCGCCGGCGCCGGGACGGGCCGAGCGCACCAGTTGCAGAATCGCGTCGACGACTTTCTCACCGACCGGGATTTGACGCACCAGGCGCTGGGCGGCCATCAGGTCAGTCTCGTTCAGGATCGGCTTGAGTTTTGTTTCTTTTGTTCCGGTTGTTGCGAACAGCATGCGCCGTTCGGCTGCCTCGCCGGGATAGTCGATATCCACTTGCAGCAGGAAGCGGTCTAGCTGGGCTTCGGGCAGCGGATAGGTGCCTTCCTGCTCCAGCGGGTTTTGCGTCGCCAGAACGTGGAACGGGCGCGGCACGGCGTGATTGACGCCGGCGACCGTCACGTGATGTTCCTGCATGGCTTGCAGCAGGGCGGACTGGGTCTTCGGGCTTGCCCGGTTGATCTCGTCCGCCATCAGCAGCTGGGTGAACACCGGACCTTTCAGGAAACGGAACGAGCGTTTGCCGCTTGTGCTTTCTTCCAGCACTTCGGAACCGACAATGTCCGAGGGCATCAGGTCGGGCGTGAACTGGATGCGTTTGTTGTCCAGCCCAAGAACGGTGCCCAGTGTTTCCACCAAAGATGTCTTGGCAAGACCAGGCACACCGATCAGCAAGGCATGGCCGCCGGACAGAAGGGTGATCAATGTCAGCTCGATCACCCGGTCTTGGCCGAAGATGACGGAGGCCGCCGCCTCGTGGACATGGCGTATCTTTTCGCCGGCCTCTTCGAGGCCATTAACAAGTTTTTCGTCGGTTTGACTTAACGTGCTCATGGTGATGAATATAAAGTCGAATTGGTCAGATCGGAAGAGTCTGCAACCAAATTAGGTCACAATCTTGTTAGGGTCGAAACCTTCATTTTTCGAAGGTATCCAGTGACCTTTGCCGGACAATTCAGCAATCTGAACTCTGAAGTGAACCTGGCGCATGACTTTGTGACAGAATGATAGGTGATGGCACCGGTGCAAAACAAGGAGGTTGGCGTTTTTACCACAGCCGATTTGCGCCGCCGCGCGCACGGCGTTCTGGCGCCGCTGGACTCACGGGTAAACGCGGGTGGTGACGCCCCGGCAGGGCGTAACGATTTTGAGCTCAACCCGGAGCTGGAAGTGCTGGCGGATGTCGAACACAAGCGGCCCGCCGCTGTGCTCATCCCGGTCATTGAACGCGACTCGCAGGCTTCGATACTCTTCACACAAAGGACTGACGAGTTGCCCACCCATGCCGGTCAGATTTCTTTTCCCGGCGGCAAGATGGATATCGGTGACACCAATGTCGTCGAGACCGCTCTGAGAGAGGCGCGGGAGGAAATCGGCCTTGAGGCCAAGTTCATCGATACAATCGGATTTCTCGACGATTACATCACCTCCACCGGATACCGGATTTCGCCACTGGTGGCGGTCATCCGGCCGGGCTATTCCATTACGCCGGACCGCAGCGAAGTGGCGGAAGTGTTTGATGTGCCGCTGTCCTTCCTGATGAATGTACAGAATCATGAAATGCATACGCGTGAATGGCGCGGCAGGCAGCGCAAGTTCTACGCCATGCCCTATGGGAATCGCTTTATCTGGGGGGCGACAGCGGGCATGCTGCGCAACCTCTATGAATGGCTTTACAAACTGGAACCTTAGGCTCAAGACATGATCCGCGTTTTTCTGGCCGTCATTGCCATGTTCTTCCTGCCCTTCTTCGCTTACGCGGCCTATGCGTTTGTGAGGGATCGCGGTGAGGTGAAGGACAGCCTGTTGCAGGACGCACCAGTGAACTGGCTGCTTGTCGCGGGCACTATTCTGGCTGTGAGCACCCTTGCAAAGCTGGTATCGACAGACATCCTCGAATATGAGGGAAACCAGAGTGCTCCCGCTGAAACCTCGGGTTCACGCACGCCGGGCCGCAGCCCTTAACCGGGCCTGCCGCTCACGCGCAACCGGAGGACCAACGCACCATTGTCCCCCTCCCAGAAATCTCCATTGCCCTCGCTTGCAAAAGCCGACTGGCTGAACTGGCCCGAAACGCGGCAGCTTTTCTCCGCGCTTGGCGCGCGCGGTCAAGAAGTGCGTGCGGTCGGCGGCGCGGTGCGCGATACGTTGCTTGGGCGCGCAGTGAAGGAGGTTGATTTCGCGACCGCCGCGCTTCCCGAGACGGTGATGGAACTGGCTGCCGAGGCTGGTCTCAAGGCGATACCGACGGGCCTCGATCATGGAACCGTGACGGTGGTCGCGGGGGACCATGCTTTCGAGGTCACGACCCTGCGCAAGGATGTGGAAACCTATGGAAGGCACGCGAAAATCTTCTACACCGGCGATTGGGCCGCAGATGCCGGCCGCCGCGACTTCACCATCAACGCCCTTTATGCCGGGGAGGACGGCACCCTGTTCGACCCGCTGGGCGTCGTCGGTGACATAGGGGCGGGTCACGTCCGGTTCATCGGCGATGCGCGCGCGCGGGTGCGCGAGGATTATTTGAGGATATTGCGGTTCTTCCGGTTCAATGCAGAACTGGAAGCGGAAAATTTCGATGCGGAAGGCTTGCAGGCTTGCATACGCGAACAAGCCGGCCTTCAGAAACTTTCCGCAGAGCGCGTGCGCTCGGAACTCCTGCGGTTGTTGCGTGCGGGCGGCGCCCTCAAGGCGCTCTGGAAAATGTTCGATCACGGGCTGATTGTGCAAATTCTGGGGGGCGTGACGTATCTCATGCGACTGGAGCGCCTGATTGCAATCGAAACGCAACTGGGCATGGAGCCCGATGCGGTGCTGAGGCTTGCAGGGCTTGTGCTCGCCGTGCCCGAGGATGCCGCGCGGCTGTCGGATCGGCTGCGCCTGTCGAACATCGAGCGCAAACGCCTGGAGCAGGCGTCCGGTTATCGAGACATGCACGGCGATATGGATGACGGCCAGGTGAGGCGGGCGCTCTATGCACGAGGCCGCTCTGGTTGCCGCAACGCCGCCTTTATGGCGTGGGCTATATCGGGTGATGCGGCATCGGATACCGATTGGCGCAGGCTTGTCAGCCGCATTGATGACGTGCCTGTTCCCGAATTCCCCCTGCAGGGCGCGGATATCGTTCAACTGGGAGTGCCGCAAGGCCCCGCGGTTGGCGAAATTCTCAAAAGCGTCGAGGCGCGCTGGACGGCCGACGGCTGCACTGCTGGAAAGACGGAGCTGCAGGAGATGGCGCGTGAATTGATAAGTCCGAAAACGAGCGAGACTTAGGTTCAGGACCCTGGGGGGCTGGCAATGAGAGAACAGAGCGAGCAGAGAGAAGCCCGCAACAGCATGGTCAAGGTCGCGTTCGGAATAATGGCGCTGGTGTGTTTGGCGGCAGGCCTCATTGTTTATCTGTTCGCGGAGCAGCTCGGCTTTTCCGAAGATACCGCGCAGATCGTGGCAATCGCATTACTTGTTGCGGGGGCTGGCGACTATCTTGTCCTGAAGCTCTGGGACCGCATTATGGCACGGCGTTAGCAGTCTTCCTGAATTGCTGCTAACACAATGAATTTCAATACAAATTATTGCTTGTTCAAGAAAATATGCTAAGATTCTCCTGTGAAATACCAGATCACCGGAAGGGGCATTGCCACTATGTCGGACAGGGATTTTCTAAGTCAGTTACAGGGGCACAGCCTGACCACGGCGGAAATCCTGTACCGGATGCCGGATCAACCCGCACTCATCCAGTCCTATCTCTGGCAGGAGTACGACATCGCGCCCGCATTTCCCAAGCTCATTAATTTCCTGAATTTCTGGACTGAGAGCCTCGACGGTCCGCTTTACAGAATCCAAGTCGCGCACAGGCAATTGGTAAGACCAGCGGAAATCAGGTTTCTTGACGGTGAATTTCGTCTGAACTGAATGGAAGTGCCGCGCCGCGCGTCTACTGGCTGACCAGCGTCGGCTTGATGATCACCCGCACCAGGGACGTCTTGGAATAAGTACGCCCGCCGAGTCTGCGATAATAGTCAAAGGCCAGATGAGCCTGGCCAGCAGCCTTGGCCCGTACCGACACGTTCAGCACGCTCCGCTGCTGGAAGAACATTGATCTGCCTTTCGGCGCCATCAGCCAGCCGATCTGATCCACTGAAACCAGATCAAGACCCGTGCTGAGTTTTTTGTTGAGCCGCCACTTGTAGCCAGCTTGCGGATTGCCGGGCAGTTTCACGAACAACACCTCACCGACCTTCGTTTCCGAAGTTAGTATGATGTTGGGCTTATCGGCCGCATTTGCGCTGCCTGAGCCTGATGCCAGTAAAAGCATGGCAGTGATGGCAAGGTGACGGCGCATGACGTTACATTACATTCCAAAGGGCCCTGTTCAGTGCATTATGGTAATTGACTAATGTTAGCGTTTGGTTAAGCCTTGCGTCGCGGCCATAGATGAGAATGATAGCGGCCAGGCGCCGCCGGTGATCAGAGCGCTCAAGACCATCTTCTGAAGCGGGATTCCCCGGGGGACAAAACATACCATATTCGGACTACCGGCCGGACCTCATTGACGTGCACCGCCCCCACAAAGCCGAGCCGGAAAGCCGGCGCATCCGAATTGTCTATGCGGGGGCGGAATATCGCGGCCGGTCGCGCACCACCAGGTGGGACGGCACGATGACGGTTGCCGGCAATGACATCGAGACTGCGGCCATGTTTAACAACTGGAACCTGGACCGGGGCGTAAGCCTGGAAGATCCGTCCAGGGCCAGCTGGAAAGCGGTGACCACGGGTAATTTCGGCGGCATCGATTTTTTTCTCAAGGAGGCAAATGCCGGACGTCTCGAGATTGAGACAGGTCCGGTTTCCACATCGGTCAATGTAGCGGATATCGGTGTTGAACCGGTCCGCTTCGAAGGCGGCGGTCTGGAGCGGACGCTTGAAGTGCAGCGTCTTCCTGAACAGATGGCACGGGCACATGTAAGCCATAGCGTTCAGGCCAGGGTGTGCTCACGAGGCGATACACGGCTGTTTGTCCGCGTCACACAGGAAGACGGGCACCGCCGCGCATGGTCGAGCCCGGTTTACCTGTTCAGGGAGTAGCCTGCTTGGCGGCAATGGCCCTGTGCCGGGCAAGCAATCGTTCGGCGCGAATTGCGACCGGCACGTCCACCATCTTGCCATCGATTGTGATCGCTCCCTTGCCCTCTTTCTGGGCGTCGGAATATTCGGCAACCACCCGTTCAGCCCAGTTGGCTTCGTCCGGCGTAGGAACGAAGGCTTCGTTAAGCAGCGGCACCATTGCCGGGTGAATGCAACTTGCGCCCTCAAATCCGAACTTGCGCGAACGTGCGAGCACGTCTCGCACAGGTTCCAACTCGGTGTAGTCGGCGACGGTGCCGAGGAAGCCGAGCGGCATGACGCCCGCTTCGCGAGCGGCCATCAGGCAAAGGATCTTGGGCAACTCCAGCGTTTCCGGATCAGGAGGCGCCTGCATTTCTGTCGCGAAGTCTTCACCGCCCAGAGAAATGGAGATAACCCGGGTGCTTGCCGCACAGATCTTGGCGGCGCGCCGTAGTGCGCCCGGGCTTTCAATCATCACGGAAAATCCGATCCCCCCCGCGGGCAGGCCGCGCTCCGCCTCCAGTTCGGATACGGTCTCATCGATAAGGCGTAAATGGGCCGGGCTGTCGGTCTTGGCTACGAACAGGGATCGCACGCCGGGAATCACAGCCGCTTCCAGATCGGCGATTGCATCGCGCAATGGCCGGTTGATGCGTACGGTCACGTCCGCGCCGGCTTGCCCGACACTAGCCACGCTCTCCGCCAGTTCTTCGCGTGCGCCTGAGCGTTCCGCTGCCGGCACCGCGTCCTCAAGGTCGAGAATGATGGCGTCGGATCCCCGCGTATGCGCCTTAGCGATAAAGCGCCGATTGTTCGCAGGAACGTATAGTAGCGAACGCCAAATGGGGTGTGCCTGCGTTTTATCGTTCATGTCTGTTCCTTCCCTCCACCAATGACGCCGGAAGCCTTGAGTCTTAAGCGCGTAACCGCGTCGATTCCGATGGCATCGAGAATTGTATCCGTGTCGGCCCCGATCCGGGGAGCAGCATGGCGGAACGTGCCGGGTGTTTCCGAAAGGCACGGTACGATGTTGTGCATTGGCGCTGAGCCGATATCTTCGTCAGGCACCTCGACGATCACACCGCGTTCGATGAAATGTGGATCATGTTCCATGTCGCGGGGGTCATAGATGGGAGACGCTGTGATCTCCTCTCGCTCGAAGATTTCCATGACCTCATCCCGGGTTCGGGCTCCGATCCATTCAGCCACGGCCCCGTTGACTGCATCCTTGTGCCGAACCCGGTCCTGATTGGTGCGGTAACGCGGATCATCAATCATATCAGCCCGGTCAATCACCCGGAACAGGCGCTCGGCCATGGTCTGGATTGAGGCGGAAAGAGCAATAAAAGCACCATCACTGGTGCAGTAGACGTCACGTGGCGCGGCGGTGTTGGACGCATTGCCCACCCGTTCCTTTATCTCTCCTGTCAATCTGAGCACCATCGCCTCAGGCCCCATTATCGCGTGCATGGCGTCCAGTAGCGAAAGGTCGATGACCTGCCCCTTGCCGCCCTTGAGCTCCACTTCACGCAGAGCGACCATGGTGGCGTATGCGCCTGTTAGGCCTGAGACCATATCGGCCAATGCGAGTGGCGGCAGAACCGGCTCCCGGTCGGCAAAGCCGTTGCGAGCTGCGAAGCCTGACATCGCTTCGATGAGCGTGCCAAATCCGGGGCGCTCCCGATAGGGGCCGGTCTGACCAAAACCGCTGATACGCACGATCACGAGTCCGGGGTTGTGTTCGTGCAGGATGCCGGGGTTTAGCTCCATCTGCTCCAGCCGGCCAGGGCGGAAGTTCTCAACCAGCACCTGCGCCGTTTTCACCAGCTTCAGAAGTATATCGCGGGCTCTGAATTCGTAGAGGTTCAGGCCGATGCTCTTCTTATTGCGGGCGTAGGCCTTCCACGTGGTCTCTACCCCGTCATTGCCCCAGGACCGGAGCGGATCGCCCTTCACCGGATCCTCCACCTTGATCACTTCCGCCCCGAAGTCGGCGAGTTGCAGGGTCAGCATGTTACCGGCGACGACCCGTGTCAGGTCCAGCACTCGAACACCGTTCAGAGGCCCCTCGCTGGAGGGGTCAAAGTTTTTCTTCAGAAAGGGCCCCGGCTCGGCCATATCAGCTCACTCTATCCAGATAAATCCGCAAACAAGACGGGATGATAGTCGGCTGGTCCGGTTAATAAAACCATGAACCATCCACCTCCCTGTATGGTATGGGATTGAGGGAGGGCGCCGCGCCTGGCCGGGCCAGGGTTATCTGTTCAAGGGATAACAGTCCTGATGTGTGGCGGAACTCAACCGGCCAGCCTTATTGCTGGGGCTGTGCGTTGGGCTGCCTGATTTTATGGCGGTTCAGAACCCGTTCTCCAAACAAGCGCTTCGAGGCCGTATTGCCATCGGTTGAAGGACGATTGGTGCGCACGGCTGCGGGCGCAATATCGATCAGCTCTTTCATGAAACCAAGCAGGCTATCGGCTGTCATCTTCATGGGTAGGAACTCGTTGGAGATGCAGTAGCGCCGTTGAACATCTTCAGCCACCGGCTGGCCGACGAAGCACATGGACCAGTCGGCGAAGCGTCTTTGAGAAATGGCGCGTGCATCCAGGATGATATGATCGCTATGGCGCGGGTCCTTGATGATCCGTCAGAAAGTCTCGGTGACGGCCTTGCGGTCGCCTTCCAGCACCTGTGCAAAATACTCCTGATTGAACAGCAGTGCACCGGTCACACCGTTGGCCATATTGTTGCGTTTGGCCGCCTCAAGAATGCTCTTCAGATCCGCGCGCAGATGCGGATCATCCGGATTCACAGTGCTATTCTTCGAATAATAGATAAGGCGAAACAAATACTTGTGTCGGCACCTTTCCAGGATTCGAACTCTATCGCCGGCATGGTGTAAATGAAGTTAACTTTTGAGTTGCAGGCGGGGCTCATGCCCGTATTCGTGGATGCGCGAACCTTCCTTCTCCAGCACCGGTTTAAGGTCCTGGAACGCTTCGGGGTAGAGGTAGAAGGGAATGCGCGGAAACAGATGGTGGATCAGGTGGTAATTCTGGAACAGATAGAGCCAGTTCACGAATTTCGCCCAAGGGCCTGAGACATTGACAATTCTTGTGGCCCGCCACTTGTTCTTCGTGTTGTGCGGTTTGTGCGGCAGATAAGCAAAGAAATAGATGATCATCGCGCTGCCGATCCAGTGGGGGCCGAGCCAAAGGGCCAGAACCTCACGCCAATATCCGAACATGCAAAGCCAGAGCGCAATGGAAAACAGGCCCCAGTACATGGCGAGTACGTGCGCCGTGACATTGAAGTTCGACGGATCCTTCGGATTGAGCGCAATCTTTTGGAAGAAGAAGTGGTGATAGAACGGCACAATAGTGAAACAGCGAAACAGGACAGCGAGCGGATTAGAGACCTTGACCCAGTGGTCGGGGTCAAGATTATCGTCGTTGGTGTCGCGGTGATGCATCAGGTGCATGTGCCGGAAGGCTTTGTATTCATGTAGTAAAATAGCTCCACTAAGCATTCCGATCAGGTGGTTGAGCCACATCCAGCGGTCGTCGCGTCCGGCGATGTTGCCATGGCAAGCTTCGTGGAGTGGCGTCTGGATGGCGTAGAGCAGCAGGGAATTGATAACCAGACCGGTCCATAGCGGGATGATCCGCATGGCGCCAAGCGTACAGACCAGTGCAAATGATCCGATGATGGCGAAGGCGAGTGCAACGCTCGGCCAGGCCACCATGCCCTGATAGGGCTTGATGATTTTCTGAGCCTTGCAATCAGCGCCTGTTGTAGCGGCCGTCATGATTACGCGCCCCGGTTATCAAGCCGAGGCATAGTGTCCTCAGCCTAAATAACAATATTCTTTACCCCGCCTTCCCGGAGTATGAGTGCTCTTTGGGTTTTGATCAATTTCTGATCGCTCTCCAAGGCCATTTGCCCCGCCTATCTGTTAACAAGTCCGCATTGCCGCATGCGCCATACCAGGATATCCAGCCGGTCCTGCCCGAAAAAGGCTTCACCCTGAAACACGAACAACGGCACCCCGTTGTGCCCCGCGGCTGCATGGGTTGCCTGATTTTCCTCAATTGCGTCGTCATATCGCTCCGGGTCCATATCGACAGCGCGTTTGAGTCCATCGGGGTTCAGTCCCGAACGGGTGATTGCCGATGATAAATGAGTTCCCTGATCCCAATTATTCGTATGTCCATCCCACAACATCCGCATCACCTGGTCCTGAAATTCAAGCCCCTTGCCCGCTTCCACCGCGGCCGCCGATAATCGCGTTAGCATGCGGATATAGGGCTGGTTGACGGCGATCTCATTGGTGTCCATATCCTGGACGATGGGATCGGGAATGGGTCGGCGATAGGGAATACCGAGAAACTCGGCGACCCGGTTTGAATCGCGCAGATGATACGAGCGGTAGTGCTTCGATGCGGTTCTGAAGAAGTCCGGATTGCGGATGGCCATGGGGTAGACCATGCGCAGATTTATAATCAGGTCGTAGTGGGCGCGCAGTGCCAGCACCCGGTCGAGCGCCAGGTAGCAGTACGGACTGCGCATTGACCAGTAAAGATCAAACGTCAAGCTCATGGGGCCAGAGTTTAACTTGCCGTCCATATTGTGACGAGGGGTAATAGCCGAAGAGAACAGCACGGCGTTGCGAAAAGAAAGGCCCGCCTGAGAGGGCGGGCCGTGCAATAAGCTCTATTGTATGATTTTGCGTGAAGGCTAGGCCGCACGCTCGATCTTGGCTGCACGCAGCTTGCCGCTGCCTGTCGCCGTTGTGGCTGTCCTGAACGTATCGAGGTTCGATGCAGCCTGCGAGAGAGGGTCATCCGAGCGTCGCGACTGGCCCTCGAAAAAACCGCCATGCTCAAGCTTGAGGGCCTGATGGCAGATATCGCCTTCGACGTGGCAATTTGATTCCAGAGTCACATTCAGGGCGTTGATGGTACCAGAGATGCGTCCGTGGATCGTCACCTCTTCAGCGACGATGCCGCCGGTAACCCGTCCGTGATCGCCTACGATGAGCGTGGCGCAGAACACGTCACCCTGCACGTCGCCTTCGACCTGAACTTCCCCCTTGGAGATGAGATTACCCGTAACGGTAAGGTCTTCGCCTATGATAGATGCAGCCATGTGCCTGATCCTTCTTGTTTCAGTATGGTCGATTGTCCCCCGACAATGTCCGTGTGCTCACGATTTCGTCCCAAGCAGCCGAATCGTTGAATTCAGACTGTGTTAAGTGTGGTTAAAGAACAGTAAATGTGCGTTTCATGCCGGGACGCGCAGTGCAGTTCTCCCGGCCTTGGCAAAAGGGGTGCGCGACCCGGTCCGCAGGAGAGTTATCCCCAGATTTTCCAGAGATATCCCTAACAGGCTCTGGCGTTGTCGGTATCAGTGGCTGTACGGTACGCGTGCCGCTATCATGACCTGGCGGCAGGGTGTGGAGGTGTAGGGTATCTCCGTGTTAGTAAGTCTTGCAGGTATGTCTTAAGTGGATTTCCCCAGCGTTGCGTAAGAATTGGGGGGCCAAGCAGCGTTTGAATGGGAGCTATAGGTATGTCGGAATCAGTTATTGCGGACGATCTGCACATCAAGGGGGAGGTCACTACTAAGGGTGACGTCGAACTCAAGGGCACACTGGAAGGCGAGATTACTTGCCGGACGCTGCTTATCGCCGAAGACGCCAAGGTTGATGGCAAGGTGATTGCCGAGAAAGTCGTCGTGCGCGGGTCGGTTGACGGACAAATACACGGCATTCGGGTAACGTTGGCACCGTCAGCCAAGGTCAAGGGCGAGTTGGTGTGCAAGGCACTGTCGGTCGACGAGGAAGCCTATTTCGATGGCACGTCGCAGCGCGTTAACGATCCTCTTGGTCTGGGAGAGGCCCAGGTCAAGCCGGCCCAGGACAGACTTGCCAAGGCGGCTAACAGCACTCACAAGAGCAAGCCAGACAAAGACCCGCACAAGGACACGGGTGAAAAGCTCCAGCCGCTTGCGGCGAGCGCGAGTGCCGGTCACTAGAGCCGGGTTTGTCACCAGAGCCGTTTAAATGAATTCAGGGCGAATGTTTCGCCCACGCCAGTTACAAAACCGGCCCCCGCGCGTCAGCATGGGCCGGTTTTTTACTGTTGATTGCAATCACTGGATTTTGCGCCAGCAACTATCGAGGCGCCAGCTATCGAGGCGTCAAGGCCATTTCACCACAGGCGGCATGGATGACAGGATCGAGTCCACATTGCCTCCGGTCCTGAGGCCGAACATGGTACCCCGGTCATAGAGCAGGTTGTATTCTACATAGCGCCCGCGCCGCACAAGTTGCTCTTCGCGGTCGTTCTCGCTCCACAGCGTGTTCATATTGCGCTGTACGAGTTCAGGAAAAATCTCGATGAATCTCCGGCCCACATCCTGGGTGAAGGCGAAATCTGCTTCCCAGCCGCCCTGTGTCTCATCGGAATGCAGATAATCGTAGAAGATGCCGCCGATACCACGCATTTCGTTCCGGTGCTTGAGATAGAAATATTCATCACACCATTTCTTGTAATGATCGTAATCGGCAACATCGTGGGGAGCGCATGCGGCCTTCATGGCGGCATGGAAATCCATCGTGTCCGGGTCGTCCTGGGTGCGGCGCGCATCCAGCACCGGCGTGAGGTCGGCGCCGCCGCCAAACCAGCTTTTGGTTGTCACAACGAAGCGGGTGTTCATGTGCACCGCCGGCACATTGGGGTTATGCATGTGGGCAATGAGCGAAATGCCGCTGGCCCAGAAATGCGGGTTCTCTTCAGCTCCGGGGATTTGCGATCTGAATTCGGAGGCGAATTCTCCATGTACAGTTGAGGTATGCACGCCGACCTTCTCGAACACACGCCCCTTCATCATGGACATCATCCCGCCGCCGCCTGGCGTGCCGATATGGTCAGTGCGTTCCCAGGGAGTGCGGATGAAAACACCTGGCTTGCGCTCTGACAAAGGTCCTGTGTTTTGTTCGCGTTCGATGACCTCTAACGCCGCGCAAATCGTGTCGCGCAACTCCTCGAACCAGGCGCGCGCGCGCGCCTTGCGCCCGTCAAGGTTGGCAAGGTCGCCGGCGGAGTGATCGGGAAGTTCAGCCGCTTTGTTCATGAGTGAAGACCTTAATGCGTCAGGAGCGCATTTTGTGCAAGCTCGCGCGCACCTGGAGGTGCACACAATATCCAAATTGTCGCAGCGACCTATGGTCTCGTTCCAAATAGCTCCTGTAGGGGTAATTTCTGATGCTGCGTGATTCGTATGTGAATAGCTGACGGATTGGCAGTCGGTTGATATCAAACCATCTGGCCCCAGTCTTCCTATACTAAAAGAGGTGAGCCATGATTAATCTTGAAGCGATCTGGCAGGCAAACGTCAACGAGATGCCGTTCAGGTTTTTTGTCGCCGAAAATATCCTCAAGCCTGTCGGTCTCGATCAGCTCCGGAAAGATTTTCCGCGCATCGAACAACCGGGCGTATTTCCGCTCCAGGAGCTGGACTACGGTCCTTCCTTTTCCAGGCTTATCGAGCAGGTGCGCTCGCAGGACTTCACCTATCTCATGGGCAAGAAGTTCCGGATAAATCTCACTATGAAGCCCCTGCTCATTTCCGTGCGGGGCCATTCGCGGCTGAGCGACGGGAAAATCCACACCGATTCAAAATCCAGGATTGTGTCCAGCGTTCTTTATCTGAACGATGACTGGGAGGAAGAGGCGGGGAGGATGCGTATGCTCAGAAGTTCGAGCAGTTTCAATCGGGCTTATGCCGAGGTGCCGCCGAATGGCGGCGCGTTTGCGGCGTTGAGGCGCTCCGACCGCTCCTGGCATGGCCACCTTCCCTATGAAGGGCCGAGACGCTGCATCATGTTCAACTGGATGTGGTCGCTGAAAGTGCGGGAAGTTGAGCGTGTCCGCCACCGCCTGTCCGCCCGGATCAAGCGTAGGGTCGCGACCAAACTGCCAGAACTCCAATTGTCTTCCTGAGCACTGCGGAACGCCACCGTTGCGCAGCACCGGGCGTATCGCCTGCCCGGCATTTTCAAACAACTATTGTCGCCGCCCCCGTTCAGGATCATGATAGCCGCACCAGAATGAACCGATTGGAAACCCGGCCGAATGAGTGAGGCAGCCACATGACAGAAATTACAAAACAATTGGCATTCTTTGTCGCGGATCTCCGTTATGAGGATTTACCTCCCCAAATTACCGAGCGCGCAAAACGGCTCATTCTCGATCTCACGGGCATCATCATCCGCGCGCGAAATGACGCGGAGTCGACGCCGAGCCTGATCTCCGCGGTTGAAAAACTCGGGCTTGCGGATGGCAAATGCTCGGTTATGGGCGATGACCGCAGCTATGCCCCGACGGCTGCTGCCCTCATCAACGGGACGCTCGCCCATTCCCTCGACTTTGACGATACCCATGCGGCGGGTTCAATCCATTCCTCCGCGCCGATTGTTCCGGCGGCACTGGCGGCAGCTGAAATGAGCGATGCATCGGGCAAGGAACTCATCGCCGCCGTGGTTACCGGTTACGAAGTGCAGATCAGGCTGTCACTCGCGCTCGATCCGACCGCTCATTACGACCAGGGCTTCCACCCGACCGCGACCTGCGGCGTGTTCGGCGCGACGGCCGCTGCCGGCAAATTGCTTGGACTGGATCAGCAAGGCATTAGAAGCGCCTTCGGCATTGCGCTCAGCCAGGCGGCCGGCACCATGGAGTTTCTTACCGAGGGCGCGTGGACCAAACGCTCCCATGTGGGGCAGGCGGCGCAAAACGGTCTCATCTGCGCGGTGATGGCGGGGGAAGGCTTCAAGGGGCCCTTGAGGGCTTTTGAAGGCCGGTACGGATTCCTGCATGCCTATTCACCCAGCTCCGACCCGGAAAAGGCGGTGGCTGGTCTGGGCGAAAGGTGGGAGACCATGCGCCTCGCGGTGAAACCCTATCCTTCCTGCCGCTACTCCCATGCGGCCATCGACGGCATTGTTTCGCTGATGAAGGAGCATGGCATCAGCGCCGGAGATGTCGAAGAGGTCGAAATCGGTTTGCCCGAGACGGGCTGGAAAATCATCGGCGGCCCGGAGGACAAGACCAATCCGCAGAGCGTCGTGGACGGCCAGTTCTCCATGCCGTTCTGCGCGGCGGTGGCGCTGCGCGAAGGCGGCCTCGCTTGGGATGACTATAAAAAGCACTTGAAAGACGAAACCACCCGCGCGCTGACTCGCAAAGTTAGGTCAGTGGTGGATGCGCGCGCCCAAGCGGAGTTTCCTGCCAATATGAGCGGCACCGCCCGCATCAGGACGTCGAAGGGTGAATATGAAGCCTTCGTGACGGTGCCCAAGGGAGAGCCGGAAAATTTTCTCGCCGATGATGAGTTCCGCGAAAAGTTCAACGGCCTGTGCGCGCCATATCTCGGCGAGACCCAGGCGCAGCGTCTGGCGGATCAGCTATTGGCGCTGGAGCAGGCCAACTCCGTATCGGCTGTCATGGCACTGAGCCAGAGCGGACGGGCCTGAAGTCATGGTCGCTGAAGCAAAAGAAATCGGCAAAGGCCGCTACCGTGAATCCTATGGCCGCTATTTCGAGCAGTTCGAGGTCGGCGATGTTTACGAGCACCGCCCGGGGCGTACCATATCGGAAGCGGACAATACCTGGTTCACCCTGCTCACCATGAACCAGCACCCGCTGCATTTCGATTTTGAGTACGCAAAGAAGAGCGAGTTCGGCAAGCCGCTGGTGAATTCTCTTCTGACCTTGTCCATCGTTGCCGGCATGAGCGTGTCGGACGTGAGCCAGAAAACGATCGCCAATCTGGGCTGGAAGGAGATAAAGCTGACCGCGCCGGTGTTTATCGGAGATACGCTCTATGCGGAGTCCGAAGTGCTTGCCAAACGCGAGTCCAAGTCTCGGCCAACCCAGGGTATCGTCACCGTAAAGACGACAGGCAAGAAGGCGGATGGAACCGAGTTTATGAATTACGAGCGCACCATGCTCATACCCAAGCGCGGCCACGCGGTTGACGACGAAGCGGATTATTAGCCCCATGGATCAACGCAGAAATATTACATCGGAAGAAGACGAAGTGCTGATTCTCGACAGCGTTCGGGAATTTCTCAAACGCGACGTGGCGCCCTATGCCCACGATCTTGAGGCGCGCGATGAATACCCACAGGAGATCGCCGACAAGATGGCTGAACTCGGGCTGTTCGGCACGACCATTTCGGCGGAATATGGCGGCCTTGGCCTCTCCTGCATCACCTTTGCGAAGATCATGGAAGAGATTTCGTCTGTCTGGATGTCGGTCGGAGGCATCATCGGGGCGCATCTCGTCATGGCGCGCGCGGTTGAGCATTTTGGTTCCGAAGAGATGAAACGGGACTATCTGCCCAAATTCGCGACCGGTGAACTGCGCGGCGGCATTGCGCTCACGGAACCAGACGCCGGGACCGATTTGCAGGGCATCCGCACCCGCGCCGACAAGGATGGCGACGACTATGTGATCAACGGCTCGAAGATGTGGATCACCAATTCGGTGAAAGGCAACATCCTCGCCGTTCTGGTGAAAACCGATACCAAAGCCAAGCCGGCCTATAAGGGGATGAGTCTCCTGATGGTGCCGGGCGAAGCGGGTTATGTTGCCTCCAAGCTGGGAAAGCTCGGTTATCGCGGCGTCGACACGGGCGGTATTGAATTTTCCGATGTGCGGGTTCCGCAAAAAGATCTCATCGGTGGCGAGGAGGGGAGAGGCCTGCAGCAAATCCTCAATGGTCTTGAACAGGGACGGATCAACATCGCGGCGCGTGGTGTTGGGCTGGCGCGGGCCTGTCTTGAGCAATCTCTCGCCTATGCCCAGACGCGCAAGACATTTGGCAAGCCGATCTGCGAGCACCAATCCATCCAGATTAAACTCGCGGACATGGCAACCCGGGTTGAGGCGGCGCGGTTGCTGACCGAGCGGGCGGCCCGCACCTATGACGAAGGCGGGCGCAGTGACCTTGAAGCGGGGATGGCAAAATTGTTTGCCAGCGAAGCCGCAATGGAGAATTCAACCGAGGCCATGCGCATCCATGGCGCTTATGGCTATTCGAAGGAATTCAACATCGAGCGCTACTATCGCGACGCGCCGCTGCTGGCCATCGGCGAGGGCACCAATGAACTGCAACGGCTCATCATCGCCAAGCAGCTGGTTGAAAAGTTTCCCGTCTAGCCATGAGCGCACCACTCCCCCTTGAAGGCGTCCGGGTGCTGGCGGTCGAGCAATATGGCGCCGGACCTTTTGGCACCATGTTCCTGGCTGACCAGGGCGCTGAAGTCATCAAGATCGAAAACCCCAATAATGGCGGTGATTTTGCCCGCGACGTGGGGCCTTACTTCTTCACGCCGGAGGATTCCGAATTCTTCCACGCTTATAATCGCAACAAGAAGAGTGTCGGTCTCGACCTTTCGACGCCACAAGGCATGGAAGTATTCCACGACCTGGTGAAAAGCGCCGATGCGGTGGCGTCAAACCTGCGCGGCGATGTTCCGGAAAAGCTCGGGCTTACATATGCCGCGCTCAAGGATGTGAACCCGAAAATCATCTGCGCCCATCTCTCCTCCTATGGCCGCGAGGGTTCAAGGACGAGCTGGCCGGGCTTTGACTATCTGATGCAGGCGGAAGCGGGATATTTTTCCCTGACGGGGGAACCGGGTACCCCGCCGGCGCGCTTCGGCCTGTCCGTCGTCGACCAGATGACCGGCCTGGCGCTGGCCTACGCGCTGCTTGCCGGGCTCACCGGCGCGCGGGTCTCGGGCGTGGGCCGCGACATGGATGTGAGCCTGTTTGATATCGCCATGTGCAACACCACTTACCCTGCCATCTGGTATCTGAATGAGAGGCACGTACAGGAGCGCTTGCCCCGTTCGGCTCATCCCTCTTTGACGCCCTGCCAGCTTTACACCTCCAAAGACGGCTGGATTTTCATCATGTGCAACAAGGAGAAATTCTGGCCGGCCCTGTGTCATGCAATTGGCAAGGAGGCGTGGGCGGATGACCCGCGCTTTGAGAGCTTTAAAGAACGCCTTGATAACCGCACCCTGATCCAGGACTTGCTGGATGCGGAACTGGCCAGGAAAACCACCGCTGAATGGCTGGAGATTTTTGCAGGCTCCGTTCCGGCATCGCCGATCAATGATATCGCCGCCGCGCTCGATAATCCGTTCGTGGCCGAGCGGAAGGGGGTACAGACGCTCACCCTTGAGGGTCATGGTGACTATCGCATGGTTGCTTCACCGATACTCTCCGGCGGCTCCGAAACTCCGGCCAATCCGGCTCCGAAACTTGGGCAGCACACCGAAGAAATCCTGCGCGGCATTGGTTATACCGCCGGGCAACTGGAGTCTTTACGCAAATCAAAGGCGATCTGAGAACATGTCTGAAGATGTCATCCTCACTGAAATTGACCCGCGCGGCATCGCCACGCTCCGCCTCAACCGGCCGGAGGTCAACAACGCTTATAATGGCGAGATGATACGGGCTCTGATTGAGCGCATCGAGACCCTGGGCGGCGATGACGAGGTGCGTGTCATTGTCATCCGCGGTAATGGTCGGCATTTTCAGGCCGGCGCCGATCTGAATTGGGTGCAGACTTCAGTTACCCAAACCCTGGACGAAAATCTCGTGGTCTCACGTGAGACAGGCAAGGCGTTCTTCGGCCTCCTGGCCTGTCCAAAACCCACAATCGCGCTGGTTCATGGCGGCTGCTTCGGCGGCGGGACGGGCATTGCATCGTCGTGCGATATTGTCGTGGCGGAGGAGGGGGCAATCTTCGCGATTACGGAAGCCCGCTGGGGGCTGGTTCCGACGCCGATCATGCCGCAACTGCTCTCGCGTCTTGGCCCCGCGCGGTTGCGCCGCTACGCTCTCAGCTGTCAACGCTTTGACGCCAAACGTGCATATGACATCGGTTTCGTCGACGAGGTCTGCGCCGAGGGCAAGCTGGATGAGACGGCGGAGCCGATCTTCGACGCCTTGCTTCATTGTCCGCCCAATGCGCTGGCTGCGATCAAGGCGGATACTCTGCGCTTCGCCGGACTTGAATTCACGGAAGAAGAATTTGAGGATATGGCACGCGCTCATGCCGAAAAGCGCGGGACCGGGGATGCGGCCGAGGGCGTGAAGAGTTTTCTGGAGAAGAGAAAGCCGAACTGGTATCCGGGGGGCTGATGCTCCCGCTTTAATTCGAGGGAAATCCGTCCGTTTGCCTCAAGGCTTCGCCCAGCACCATGGCGGCTGCAGTCACAAGATTGAGCGAGCGCCGCCCTTGCGCCATCGGCACCAGTATGCGCGCGTCCGCCGAGCTATGAACGTCCTCCGGCACGCCCGCGCTCTCGCGTCCCAGAAGCAGGATATCGTTGCCCCTGTACGCAAGGGCGGTGTATGGGGTTTTAGCCTTTGTTGTTAGCAGCATCAGGCGCTGCCCTGTTCCCGCGCGCCAGCTTTCAAACGCCTCGAACGAGGCGTGGCGGGTGATGCGCGTATGCTCGATATAGTCGAGCCCTGCGCGCCGAAGCGCCCGGTCGCTGACATCGAAGCCCGACGGCTCGATGATATGCACATCCGCATCAAGACAGGCCGCCAAGCGCAGAATCGCGCCCGTGTTTTGTGGAATATCGGGCTGATAGAGAGCGAGATGCATGGGTATTTTCCGTGACCCTTGGCGCTGGAGTGCGCAGTTTGAGTCCTGCACTTCAAGGCCTCTGACCGCAATGGACTAAATTTACTAAACCTGCTCTAGACATTCGCGTGCAAGGGTGCAAAAAGATTGTGAATCGGGACTTCATCCCCTTGACATTTTGGTCGTTTAAGGAGGGCTGGCGCTGTGGCCAAGAAACCTACCGAACCTACCCGCCGGGATTTCATGACCATCGCCGCAGGATCGTTCGCAGCCATTGGCGGCGCGGCGGCCATGTGGCCCATGATAGATCAGATGAACCCGGACGCGTCGGCGCTCTCGCTTGCCACCATCGAGGTTGATATTTCGCCGATCGAGGAAGGCCAGGCCATCACCGTGTCATGGCGTGGCAAACCGGTTTTCATACGCCACCGCACGGCGGGTGAAATCGAGGAAGCCAAGGCCGTGAAGATAGATGATTTACCGGATCCCGAAGCGCGCAACGCCAATCTCGAAGCGGATGCGCCGGCGACAGATATAAACCGGGTAAAAGACAAGAAAGAAAAATGGCTGGTTCTGGTCGGCATCTGCACCCATCTGGGGTGTATCCCGAAGGGTCAGAGGATTGGCGACGCCAAGGGTGAATTCGGCGGCTGGTTCTGCCCCTGCCACGGCTCGCATTACGACACCGCCGGGCGCATTCGCAAAGGGCCGGCCCCGAGGAACCTCGACGTTCCCGTGTTCGAATTTATTTCCGATACGAAAATCAAGATCGGCTAGGGGGAGAGGGATCATGGCGCACGAATCGACCTACAAGCCGGCAAACGCCTTATCGAAGTGGTTCGACGACCGGATGCCGGTATTGCGGCTGATGCATGACCAGTTCGGCGTTTTCCCGATGCCGCGCAATCTTAATTACCTCTGGACCTTCGGCGGCATCCTGACATTTTTCCTCGTCGTGCAGATGATCACAGGCATCGTTCTGGCGATGCAC